>CALDZJ010000040.1 GCA_937944055.1 uncultured Verrucomicrobiales bacterium
AGCTTTGATCAAGGTATTGGTAGGTGTAGATCTGGGCGTTGCGGTCATTGGTGACTGTCTCGAGGCGGCCTGCGTGGTCATAGGTGTAGCTGCTTCCGTATAAGGGGGCGGCATCCGGCTGAGGGGTGATTCTGCAAAACTTAGGTCTTAGAATCTCATCATAGTTCCGTGTGAGGGTGTTGCTGGCACTGGGGAGGTCACGATTGAGTTCCTCGCTGATGAGCTGGAGGTGATCTGGGTCATAGCTGTAAAGGGCGTGACTGGTGGCGGGGATTTGTCCATTGACGCTGCTGCCACGGAAGACCTCGGTGAGACGGCCGAAATCATCATAGGTGTAGCCGAGGTCCGGGGTGTCATCTGAGTAGTCGACGAGGGTGAGCTGGCCTTGGTCATAGTCGTAAGTGGTGGTGACGCCGCGCTCCCAGGCGCGGGAGGCCAAGCGGCCGGAAGGGGTGTAGGTGTAGTCGGCGGCGTTACTGGGGCCTTGATCAAATTCACCGGCGTAGTTTTTCTCGGTGAGCCATCCGCGCTCAGGGTGGTAGGCCCAGGTGGTGGTGGCGCTGCCGGGGGTGGATAAGGAGGGCGCTTCTCCGTAGGGAAGGTTCTGGTAGGTGCGGAGCTCATCCATGCGTCCCAGTTCATCATAGTGGTAGAGGCGGGCGTAGGTCAGGCTTCCCCAGGTGGCTTCTACTTGGCTGCGGTCGGTGTAGGAGGTGTGGGTGACGCTGTTATCTGGAAGGGTGACTCGGGTCCGGCGGCCCATGACATCATAGCTGTAGGAGGTGAGGTCGGTGTTTGTCTCGGTATTCGTGTTGGGGGTGGTGAGGCTGCTTATGGCGCCATTTTCAAGGTAGCCCTCGATTCTGGTGGTGCCAGTGCGGGAGTCTACGGTGGTGAGGAGGCGGTCAAAGGGATCATAAGTGTAGGTGGTGGTATTGATCACCTTCGCAGGGCTTTGATTATCGAGGAAGCGGCGCTCGCTAAGCTGCCCCTCGTGGTAGATGGCGACGGTGATTTGCTGATCAGCGCTTTTACTTGTGATGGTCCAAGAGCCATCGTCTGGGATGGTGCGGCTGCTGCTGGTGGTGCCGGCAAGGGTGGTGGTCCGGCTTTGATATCCGGTGCCATTGCGCAGAGAGGTGCTGGTGAGAATGCCATTGACCCAGCGACGACTGCGGTAGGATGCTCCAAGGCCGGAAGCTGAGACGACATCTTCATCACTCTCATTGGTGAGGACTTGGTTATTCGAAAGTCTGGTCGTGCGGGTGATGAGTTCCCCTTCTGCGTTGTAGAGGTAGCTGGTGTGGCTCCCGCTTCCTTCTAAGGCGTTTTCATCAGGGTCGCGGGTGGTGGCGAGTTTCCCACGAGAGCCGGCAGAGGTGCTGCTCGCAAAGGGATGGTAGGTCTGGCTGCTAAATGCTTGGTCTGAGAACTCGGTGCGGAAGCTGCGGCCAAGCTGGTCTGAGTAGGTGCGGGAGGACTGAGTGCTAATAGGATAGACCATCTCTGAGTAGAGGCCCCCATCGAGGAGGTCATGGACGCCTTTGTCATAAGTGGTGACGAAGCCCTCTTGGTCGGTGGTGCTTTTCGTGCTGCCATCACGATAGGTCAGGGTCTTGGTGGTGGTGTTATCTGGGTAGGTGGTGGTGGTTTCACGCCCTCCTCCTGCTGGGAAGACGGTGACGCGCTCGGTTCTTTCTCGCTGGTTATTACCATCCGCGTCTGGGGAGAGTGTGATCCGAGTGAGACCATCTAGGGTCCCAGTCGATTGAGAAATATGGAGGGAGCTGCCATCAGCGACGCGCGTCTGAGTGGTGGTAAGGCCATTGTAGGAGGTGGAGGTGACGACGGGGATGTCTGAGAGAGCGGCTCGGGAAGTGAGGGAGTAGACGCGACGGAGACGGTCGCGATTTGAAACGGTGATGGCACCGCTGCGGCTACGTGAATACTTAGGCCCACAGCAACCGAGGGCATCAATGGAGTAGTCGGTAGGCTCGCCATTATAAATCCATTTTACGGGGCGACCCATGCCATCAAGGCCGTTGCGGAGATTTCCATCATTATTGGAGGACACGAAGGGGATATCAGTCAGGTCGCTTCCGAGATCAGCTTCACGCGAGCTGAGTGTGACGCGGCCATTTTGGTCAAGGTATTGTCTAAATTCTGCAATGACCGCATTGGAAGCATTGTGAGTGGTAATCGTGCTAAATCCGGTGGTGATGCCATTACGGTCTCCTGCTCCGGTATCCATGGTGATGATGAGGTTATCACCGTCTTTCTCGTAGCTGTAGACGGTGGCGGTGCCATCAGGGTGCTCCATCCACTGAGGACGGCCGGCTTCGTGGGAGGCCGCGCTGCCTTCTGGGTGGAAGCTAGTCAGGGTGGTGGCCCATTCCGTCCCTGTCCAACGCTGTGAGGTGAGGGTAGTGAAGCCCGTCTCGGGATCGACCACCCTTCTGACTCTGGACTGAGCGATCTGGGTGTTATTGATGGAGACGGTGCGGGTGACGAGTCCTTTTGTGACTTGCAGGGTCTCTTTACGGGCCTGCCGATAATTTTGGAAAGAAACGTCCTTCCAAGAGCTGTATTTGGTGGTGAGAGCGACTGCTGAACCCGCAGAATCTGTATATTCATAACGTTCCCAAGAACCATCAGGGTCTCGCACTGATGCTAGGCGGCCGTGGAGGAATGGATTGAAGGGGCTATTGATGTAGGTGTAGTCACTTGTGAGGTTCGAACCTTGGTAATCGATGATGTTTTGAGTCATACGTTCGGCCCCGATCTGGCCCCCTTCTAGAGTGGTGGAAAAGTCACGGTAGGTTTCCTTGACTTGAGCGACCTTAACGAGATCACCCATTTTTCCATTGGTGTCGGTAGTGGCTTCGAAGACTTTACGCACGAGAGAGTAGTCCCAGACTTTTGCCCCACGATCACTGTAGGTGAGTTCTTGCCGATGAATGGGGGTGCCTTGAATTCCAGCACCATAGTAGGTGTCGACCGTGAGGGTGTCTGCCTCGCGATCACGCTGGTGATGCTGGGTGGTGATGTGGTCCCCACGGGCTCCGAAACGTTCGATCTTAATGATTAAGGCCTCGTTGGGTTCAGCCGCCTCATCTTCTTCAGTTGAAGCCCCGGGGCCATCAGAAGCGCGACGCTTACGAAGAATCATCTCCTGGAGGGGTGCCAGATCGGGACAATCATAAAAAATGTCTGTCTTGGTCAAAGCGCAGTCTTGGATTTTCCACAGACGAATGTGGAAGCCATCCTCCTCAGGAAGGACCTTAATATCGGTGAGAGCATTATCAGTGAGGACCTGACGAACATGACCCCCATCATCAATCCTAGTAAATTCTCCGGTGTTCCGGATCTGAAGAATAGATGGGTCAAAAAGATCTTCGGTAATTTCAGGGACATCAATGTTTAGGTAAACGCCCGTGCGATTAAAGGAGTTCCCATACTGCTCTTGAAAAACTTGATCAAAAGTGCGCGGACTTCCGGAACGAACAGAGCCCTCAATCGCACCAAGGCGCGAGGTTGCTAAAAAACTATCCTGACGAGTCTGGCGGGCCACTCCGATCTTCATCGTCCAGTGGAAGCTTTTGATCTTATCACAATCTGTTCCAGCAGGATGAAAAGTCGTTTCTTCACATTTTTTGCAAGGAACCAAGGTGCAGTATGATCCGCCGCCTGGAGGGTTTGACGCGAAGACAGAAACCCAAGCGAAGGCAAGAAGGGCAATGATAGTAGTGCCAGCCTTAAAGGGGCCTTTGAAGAGACGAGATGAGGATTTACGAGCGATCATGATGATGAGTGTGGGAGATTTTCGGGGAAAAATTAACGAGTGAGTTGTTGTGAAAGATTTTTACGCGCAGTCTGAGCTGCAAAACGGAACTTGCCCTGACTGGCGGCAAGTTTCTCAAGAAATGGGAGGTCTGTTTCTTCACCGAGTTGGCCAAGAGTGGCGATCGACGAAAGACGAACAGAGGCGGAGGTCTGAACGGGAGAAGCGAGCTCACGAATCGCAGGAAGGTGCTGCTTTAATTGAAGAACTCCGATGGCGTTGATGGCCGAAATGCGGGTATTTTTCTCAGAATTCACTTCTTCGGTGAGGGTGCTCTGGAGCCATGGGTGGAGTTGATCTGTGACTTCCGCTAAGGTTTCTTCACTAAGGCCGCTGGTCTTCATATCAGCGAGAACTGAGAGCGTGGTTCCAGGAATGGAGGTGTGAGCAAGGCCGGCATCAAGAATGAGGTCAGTGAAGGCCTGTGCCGCCTCCTTAATTAGCTCGGGGTTTTCCTCATGAAAATTTCCTAAATCAGCACCGCGAGGGGTCAGCCACTGACTAAGGTGCTGGATCGCGTAGTCCCGTAGCACATCTGGGGCTGTCTGATCTTTAATAATGGTCAGGAGCGCTGGGGTGTAGCGCTGAGGAGCAACGCCCTGCTTACGGAGCTGCTCCATGATTTCATTGACAACAACCCACCAAGCTTCCGCATGCAGAGCACTAGGGCGCCGATCTAGCAAATTATACAGTGTCTCAACATCCGGCTCGGATAGGGCGTCCTTATTAAGGCGACGCAGCCGATCCACACGGATCTGCCAACGGACGGAATCATCAACTAAGTTCTCCCAAGAAGAAGGAGCTAAGGCCGCCGTGGGGGCATCCTCCGACAGTGCGCTTTCTGCGGAAGGCGATTTCTGAGCCGTGTCCAGATTCTGAGAGCTTTTCCAAAATAGCACTCCACCAGCTCCGAGCAACAGAGACAAGGCGAGAAGGGTAGACTTAGACATTATAACGAAGGTTAGAAAGGTGACTTAATGATCTATCGACGACCGAGATAAGCTCCATTACGATCAAAGACATCAATATGGTGGCAGTATCCGCCGGACATTCCGATGGGGAACAGGAACTTCAGATAGGTGACGCCATTGACAAAATCTGAGGGCCGAAGGGTGAGCTTCTTAGTGCCATCTGGGAAGATGACTCCGGAGCGGAAAATCGTGATGACTAGGTGGCCGTCAGAAGGGAGTCCGGTGGCGACGATCGGGCTGGTGAGCTCGGTGTAGCCTTCGAAGTCACGACTAAGGAAGTTCGTGTGGAGGTCATTTTGCAGGGCATCTGAGAGGCCGATGAGATTCAGCGGCTTACGGCCCAGAACTGGCCCATCTGGATAGAGACGAGCGAGCATATGCCAAGATCCATGCTTCTTAGGGAGAGCCGTGAGGTAAAAGGAAGAGCCGCTGGGAGTGAAGCCAGGCGGCAGGTAGAGGGCATCTCCCCCCTCGAAGAAGAGCTCCGAATCTACCGAGAGGGCAGAAACACGGACATTCCCGCGGGTGTTGGCAATGAGATCTTGGGGGGTGGTGGAGAAGTCTGCTTGTTTGACGTGCACGGTGAGAAGTCCCTCTTCCCCGCCACTGTGAGCGGCATGAACGAGGTGGGTGCCCGCCTTGTCAAAGAGCTCAAAGTGATGATCTGAGTCGTCACTGAGATTGAGAGGGATATCACCCATCACTTGGACCTCGGCAAGGCTGAGGTAGTAACTTCCGGAGCGATTTTTACCAAGAAACTGGACTTTGACGCTACGACCAACGACCAGGGAGGGAAGGATCCATTCTTCAGACTCGTGGGTATGACCACTGGCGACGTGAAAATCCTCTGAAGCGACGGTGTTGCCTGCGGAATCCAAGACGCTGACGCGGTAATTAGAGAGGCGATATGGGGCGGCGTCTTGACGGTTCCAAAGATGAACTCGGCGGATGGTGCGATCTTGGCCAAGATCCACCTTCCACCATGCGTTCACATCATTGTAGGTATGAGTGACATTTCCATCATACCAGTTACCAGCGGTAATTCCATCAATGGCGCGGCTTGCAACTCCGCCCCAGCCCACACTCGATTGGCTGGCGCTAGCTCCGGGCTGGATGGCCCAGTTAATGGAGGATGAGGGTAGAGAAAGACTGACGCTGCCCCCGGTGGCTCCAGAAGCTGGGGTGGCAAGAAGCTTCAGTGAGTCCCCCTTCCGGATGGTGAGGGTTTCTCCATCTAGGATATTGGTGCCCTGCCACTGGATGTGGCCGGACTCGTTGAGGTTATCCGCGAAGGAGACTTGAAAGGAAGTGGCTCCGCTTTCAAGGAGAGGCAAATCAGCATACCAATGATTTTGATCAAGTCCGGCAAGCACGGGGCCGCCATTAAGAAGCATGGAAGCTCTGGCACGGGAGGTCCCCTCCAAAAAGGCAGGAGAGGTGCGGCTGAAGGGGTGGTATGGGTTGAGGGTATTCATCCCAGTGAGAGCAGAGACGATCCAGTCTGGCGCGCCATCCCCATCCAAATCAGCCCCTTGAGGCTGGAGAAGATCAATCCCGACGATGCTAATCATACGGCGAGCGAGCATGTTATCAATCTGCAACTCTAGGGTATGACTTCCTGGGCTAAGGAGAGGCGTAATCACGCGAAGAAGGGAATTCCGGTTAGAACCGTAGACGACAGCTCGTTTCCCCAGTGAAACACCATCAATGAGGACATCGACATCAACAGTCTCATGCTGGTAGAGGTCTCCGAGTAGGCGAGTGGAGATATTCAGGGACCAATATCCGCTGGATGGGACCTCAAAATTCCAACGAATGCCGCCACGGAACGATTCCGCAATGAGGCCTCCATTTCCGTAAGTCCATGTGAGGCCGGTATTGATGTATGAGGAGAGATCAAAGCTAGAGACAAGGAGCTCAGAGGGAGCATCGCTCTGGGTGGGATCAGTTCCATAGGAGCGGCTTTCATCCGCATCGGAAAGGCCATCGCCATCCGTATCCGGGTCCGTAGGGTCTGTGCCGAGAAGATACTCTTCCCGGTTTGAGAGACCATCAAGATCATAGTCTCCCCTCTCTCCTTGGCGCAGGCGGTCAAGAGCTCCATTATCACTGGGATCAAGGCCAAATTGAAGTTCCCAAGAATCTGGCAAATAGTCATCATCACTATCATCTGACTCTTGTCCATAGGAACGGAGGACGGTGAGGGGAAGCGGCTCCCGCTCGGCTCCCGGACGTGCCCATGCGGCGCTGACATGGTAGCCTGACCCATGGCCTTGCTGGGTCAACATCTCGAAGAAGTAGCTTTCTCCGGCCTCAAGGTAAATGTCCTCACTCATTTGGCTGGCGAAGCTGTCCCAGAAATTACCGCCATAAGAGAGGATCCCGTGTCCAGTTCCCGCTTCCGCGCCCATGACGGCGAGGCGGCGTTTTCGGTATTTTGTCTCATCTTCACTGAGCCAGAGCTCACCGCCATTACGAGAGCTGACCCAGAAGCGATAAAGCCCACTTTCTGGAGCGGTGAGGTAGCCGCGGAGACGAGCCCCTGAATAGGATGAAATGTCTCGGAAGCTAGTGGTGGCGACGGCGTCTCGCGTATCTGGAGCGCCGAAGAACTGATCTGACATGACGAGATCCGACACGTCATAGGCAGCGATCCCAGTCCAGAGCTCGGCAGTCAAATAGCCGGGGACAGAATTTCCAACAAAAGGATCATTCCCGAGAGCTGCTTCCTTTAGATTATCAAATCCATCTTTATCAGGATCACTAATGGGAGAGAGATCCCCCCCTTGTAGGGCGGTCTGATCGAAGCCGAATTGAGCTTCCCAATCATCTGGCAATTCATCACCATCCTGATCATTTAAACTTCCGGCGTAAGTTTCCAGAGCAGAACTAGGGATAAGTTGATAGGCCTGATATGATAAATCCGCCCCTTGACGCCCCCAAACATTCACCTCGGAGAGGGAAAGAATGTGAGTGCCGTGAGGATTAGGCCCGAGGAGCTCAATTTTCACGGTGCGCCCGATCACTCCGCCTGCCTCCCAAAACTCAACGGCTTTCACGTGCGTGCCATTGGTGTGAAAATCCTTAGAAGCAACAGAATTCCCCGCTGCGTCCAAGAGGCTCACGCGGAAGTTCGAGAGCCGAGCGGCGGTAGAGGCCCCATCAAGGTTCCTGTTAAATAGCTCCACTCGATCAACGATCCGATCTAGCCCAAGGTCTACCTGCCACCAAGATCCAGCTTGGTCATAAGTATGGGTGACGGTTTGGGTCCCATAATAGGTTCCACTGGTGTTTCCATCGATCGCAGCCGCGGCGACGCCACCCCAAGCGGTGGTCGATTGAGTGGCTACCGCTTCGGCCTGTTGAGCCCAGTTTACCAAGCCTTCTCCCTCAGCAAAGGACCAGGAGACTGTGAGGTGATCACCCCAAGCGACCTCTTTGTGAAGCACCTCCAGGTAGTATCTCTGACCCGCCTGAAGGGAGACAGGAGCGCTCATCTGAGCGCGGACCTTCCCCCACTCAAGATAGCGAGTCCAAGTCTTCAATTCGATGAGTGGCTGCTTGGTGAATTTACTCTCGCCTTCACCTAACCAGAGAGTCGCAGCATCATCACCACTGACGCGGAAACGGTATTCTCCAGTGACTGGAGCGATGAGGTAACCACGAAGACGTTGGCCAAAATTCGAATAAGCAGTCCACGGAGCATTCAGCTGTGTCAGTTCACCTTGAAAATCTGGAGTGATAAAAAAGCGCTCATTTTTCAGAAGATCACTTACGTGCAGACCTTCAATATCTCTCCAAAGATCATGGCTTATTTTTCCAGGAATGCCAGCAGGCTCCTGAGCGGAGGCAAGACCAAGAGGGAGAAATAACGCGGTAAGACAAACAGCAAGGAGAGCCATAGAGCGATAGAGGGTGGAAAAATGGGGGAGGTGATGTGGTTTCATATCCTGTGGAAATTCCTAGATGAGTGGTGTGATATTTTTCCCGAAAGGCGATTGGAAATCGCAATTCCTAAACTATCTTCTTCGATGCCGTTTATGAGCTTACATCAGATGATGTCTACTCTTATTTTCTGAAAAAAATAGATGTCTTACAACTCTTCTAAATATTATAATATTTAGCAGGAGTTTGTGAAAAAAATGTAAAAACGGAGTGGAATCTTGATAGCTAATCTTTTGCTTATCTGGGTATTTTCCCATCGGAGACAATATTAGATGGCTTAGATAGCTGAGGCGGCAGAGACTTGATCAAAGGCGCCGTGAACCGCTAGGCGGCGCTTCGTGGAAATACGGTCGGCGAGGCTGCGGGGCGAGGGGCGGATCTCACGTTCGTGCGATTGAGGCCCGGTGATGCTTTCGATGAGTTGATAGCTTTGGTCGAAAACTAATATGACGGCATACAAATGCAAAAAGTATTCCGTGGACAAGGCGGAACTCGCTCACGAAGTCGCCGAAATCACGGCAAGGTTTACGATCAAGGACTCGTCGACTCCAGATGATTAAAGCGGTAGCCGAGAGCTGCGGCTTTCGGGATACCCGACCGGCCAAGCGGAAGCTCCTAGTTTCAGCTAGTTTTGATCATGAAAGGTATCATTTCTGTGCGGAGTTTCTTTCTCTTTTGAGCGCTGGCGTTCTATGGGTGCGTTCTTTTTCTGGTCGCGATGGCGTTGCGGTGCGGTCGTGGCAGAGCGCTTGGTGATCCGCTTTCTTGCTGGGTGAGCGAGTCAGTCTACTAGCTCTTATTCTCCTTCTTCTGCGTGAAGAACATCTTTGAAGAGGTCGATGTTGCCTTGGGCGTAGTGGCGGAGTTTTTCATAGCGGAATTTCTTCCACATGAGGTCGCGTTTTTTAAGCGAGAGGGCATCTTTGATGCTTGCCTTTGTTTTTTCGAAGGGGTGGGGAAATTTGCCTTTGTTTGCGCGATACCAGCTTTGGGCTTCTGCTTCGCTGATGTGATCTGGGATGCGGTTTTCGAGGTATTGAGCGCGTTGCAGGCGGGCGGCTAGGCGCATTTTTTGTTCTTTTTCGCCCGCCCAGGAGGCGCGGCGAGCGAGTTCCTCAAAGACGCGGGCATCTGGGTAGCGTTTTTTCTCAAGTTCTAGGGCGTGCTGGATTTCTTTTTCAGGAACTGCGACTTCTTCAGCCATGGAGACTTTGATTTGGAGTTTTAGTAATTCCTCATCGATGAGTTGTTGAACGATGAGGTCGCGCAGGAGGCGACGCTCATCGAGGCTGGTTTGCTGAGGGGTGCGGCCACGCCGCCAGAGGTATTCTTTGAGCGCTTCTTCGATCTGGGCGCGGTAGATGGGGCGGTGATAGACGCGGGCGACGACGCCGGAGGCCTTTGCTTCAGCGATGGCGGTTTGGGAGTCGAGCGGTGAGGAGTTGAGCGTTTGGTGGATGGGGCCTTTGAAGAGGAAGAGATCACAGCCGAGGTAGCTGATGAGGATGAGGTAGATTCCCATCCGGAGGGCCATGATCTTGGGGATACTCATCGTACGATGACGCGGGCGCCTGGGCGGGCGTATTCGGGGAAGCGTGCGGCATCCCAGTTCGAGAGGCGGTAGCAGCCTGCGCTCTGTGAGCGCCCGATGGTGCGGGGACTAGAGGTGCCGTGGATGCCAATCCCTGATTTGGAGAGGCCGCACCAGATAACTCCGACAGGGTTATTCGGCCCGTGGGCCACTTGGATGGCTTCTTTGCTCCTTTTGCCGGTTTTGAGGAGTTGTTTATCGTAGCGCCATGAGGGGAACTCGACGGCGTTGACGATGCGCCAAGTTCCGCGGTGGATAAATTTTTCTTGTCCGGGGGTGGTGGGGAACATGGCGACGAGTTTTCCGAGGGGCTCTTTTTCTCCTTCGGAGACGATGAGGGCGCTGCCGGGGATGGGGCGGGCTTTTTGGGTGGGGTCGTAGATGAAGAGTTGTTTGTTTTTGGTGTCGATGACGATGTTGCGCTTGCTGAGGGTGGCGTCTTTTTTATGGCTGCGCCCGGGGGCGAGTTTCTCGATGCGGAAGGGCTCGATATTGGGGACCTTGAGGAGGGAGCGAGGCTTAAGGCCGTAGCATTTGCTTTTGCCGTTTAGCTCAATGAGGAAGGATTCTGAGGTGTGATAGCGCTCTGCCATGAATTCGAGGTAACTGCGATAGGCCATGAGCTTGATGTCACCAACGTCTTCATACTTACGTGGCAGCTTGGGGTTGATGAATTTTTTGGCTAAGGATGGGACTGTGGCGGTGGCGTAGAGGGTTTTTACCTCTTTTTGAGCCTCGGCGAGGAGAGCATCCCAAGCGCCGGGGGAGCGGCCCTGCGAGCGGTTGTAAGAGTAGACGGCTCGGCGAGTGAAGTTGCCGGGCTTGCCGTCGAGGAAGCCGGGGCCGAAGCATTTTTGATCGAGAAAAATCTGAATTCGTAGGCCTTCTTCGCCGGTCTTTGGTGTGTCGTTCTGGGCGAGGGCAGAGAGGGCTGTGATTGGCAGAAGTGGGAGCAGGAAGGGGAGAAGTCTCATAGGGATATGGGGGTGCGTTAGGATGAGGTGGATCGGAAAGGAGAGGAAATTAACATACCTAAAATAATAATCAATCCTTACAATTGCGGGGTTTTTTTGAGGGTTTTTGAGGAATCGAGATCGGCGGATGGATGGAATGGGGAGGGAAATCGAGGGGGAATCGGCGCTTCTCCGCTTTCTTGAACGCTATAAGCCTTGATTTCTTTGATCCTTAACGTACTCCGAGCGGATGCGTTTTGATGAACTTGGTCTCAAGGAGACTGTGCTCGAGGCTGTGACTGAGTCTGGCTACGAGAATCCGACCCCTATTCAGGCTCAAGCTATTCCGATGATTTTGGATGGCCGGGATGTCATCGGCGCTTCTCAGACGGGGACGGGTAAGACGGCGGCCTTCGCCCTCCCCTCGCTTTCTAAGATCGAGCCACTGGGTAAGCCTCAAATTCTCATTCTGGAGCCGACTCGTGAGCTGGCTGATCAGGTGGCTGAGCAATTTCTCCATTATGGGAAGAAGACGGGCTGTAAAGTGGCGCTGCTCTATGGCGGAGTGGGCCATGGGAAGCAGGATGAGCAGCTGGCAGCGGGGGCGGATGTGATCGTCGCGACTCCGGGCCGTCTGATCGACCACTTTTACCGTGGCACGATGAAGTTTAAGGAGATCAAGATTCTGATTCTTGATGAGGTGGACCGCATGCTGGACATGGGATTTTTACCGCAAGTCCGTAAGATCATTAATATTTGTCCTTGGAATAATGAGGAGCAAAGCCGCCAGACTCTTTTCTTTTCTGCGACGATGCCTCCGGTGATTGCGGGCTTTGCGGAGTGGTGTCTGACTGATCCAGCGACGGTGGAGATCGCCCGCCGTGAGGTGGCGTCTACGGTTTCTCATTCTTTTTTCCCGGTCGCGATGACACAGCGGGATGAGTTGCTCTTAGGACTCTTGGAGAAGACAAACTACGATTCTTTGATGATTTTCACCCGCACGAGAAAGGAGGCAGATGTCATTGCAAATCTCCTTTCCCAGCAAGAGGCGATCGGTAATACCGTGACGGTGATGCACTCTGACATTCGCCAAAATGACCGGATGAAGGCTCTGAAGGGATTTAAGGAGGGCACTTATAAAATCCTAGTCGCTACGGATGTGGCGGCGCGGGGAATCGATATTTCAGATGTCACCCATGTCATTAATTACCGTGTTCCAGAAAATGCCGAAGATTACGTGCACCGCATCGGCCGGACTGGGCGGGCCGAGAAGGAGGGGGACGCCTTCACTCTCCTCACCGCCGATGAGCTGGAATATGCTGATGCGGTGGAAGGCTTCATCAAGAAGAAGATCGAGCGCAAGAAGCTGGAAGGCTTCGAGTATCAATACACTGCCCTGCTGGATACTGAACCCCGCAAGCCGATCAAAAAACCTCGCCGTGGAGGCGGAAAACGCCGCCGCCGATAGAGACCGATGCGCACTTTAGGAATCGATCCCGCCGTGCGTAACACGGGCTACGCCATTTTAGAGGGCGATCACAGCTCGGCCAAGGCGCTCGATTATGGAGTCATTTCCATCCCGGCACGGATTAAGCAGTCAGGCGCGCTCGGGGCGGTTTGCACGGGGGTTAAAAACCTGATCGAGAAATGGCAGCCTGATGAGGTGGCGATCGAGGGGATCATCTATGTGCAGTCTCACCGCACTGCAATTTCGATGGGGGCGGCGCGGGCGGCTCCTCTCATTGCGGCGGCGAGCTACGGGCTGAAGGTCTACGAATACTCCCCCAAGAAAGTCAAAAAAGCGATCGTGGGAAAAGGCACTGCTGATAAGGATCAAGTGGCTTTTATGATTCGTGCGCTTTTGGGTTTAGCTGAGACTCCCCCGTCAGACGCGGCGGATGCGATGGCGATCGCTCTGGCGCACCTGCAAGCGTCTGATCCAAGGCGCGCAGCTTTGCTGGATCGCCGAGAAGTTTAGCTTTCTTCTGATGAGTTCTTTTCAAGAACCGCCTTGGCTGCAGCTTGCCCTGAAATGATGGCTCCTTCAATCGAAGCGCTCACGGCATGATCACCACAGATAATGACGCCGTCCATCTCCAGCGCTCCCACTGGCCTCGTCTCCAATTGGTTTGGCAAAGCCCTCCGAATCACATCTGTGCGCAGATGCCTCCAGCTCTTAACTTCAGATCCAAACCACTCCCTTAACTCAGTCTTCACAAGCCCTTCAAGGTCCTCAGCTTCATGAAGGCCCAAGAGTGATACTGACACCAAAGACTGCCCCGCTGGGGCATAGGAACTTGAGACATCGCTCATCACCGCAACGTTGTTCACGAGCCCTTCTCCCTGGCCATTCAAAGCAATGATTGCTTCGTCAAGCGGTGAGTGGGCAGCAGCGAAATAGACATTTGTAACGGCCCGCCAGTTCGGGGCCTGACTTGCAAAATTCGGAACGAGCTCCCCCGCTACGCTTGCCTCAGTGGCCACGATAACTTTCGAAGCTTGAATCAATTCACCCGATCTTAAGGAAACATTGTTTTCAGTCAAAGACGTTACTTCTGCATTCAAGCTCAAGGCGTCATTTGGAAGGCGACCAAGCAGTTGCTTCGGGATTTCTCCCATTCCTTTCTCAGGAACGGTGGCACTGCCTTTACTGAACATCCGAAAAGTGAACTCGAACATTCGACTCGAAGTCTCCAGCTCTCGCTCCAGAAAAATCCCGCCATAAAAGCTCCGGAAGAAGACATCGATCATCTTCTTGGAGAAGCCAAAATCACGCAGGTAATTTTCCGTCGTCATGTCAGGACGAGTAGCAATTTCTTCTAAGGATGAATCGAGAACCTTCTGCCGCAAGACCGCCACCCTAAGCTTATCAACGAGTGAACCAATCGGAGCAAAGGCCGACCGAAGCAAGGTCGCTGGACGCCTGAAAACATCCATCACTCGATGAAGCGAGGCCCCATCATAGACCATCGCTCCCGGCTCGAAGGAACGGAGATTAAGACTCTCAAGATCGAGAATCTTTCCCGCTTCGGGATAGGCATCAAGAAACACCTGAAAGCCGCGATCGAGCAAGAAACCACCGACCTCATCAGTTCTGACCCGTCCTCCCACTCCATCGGATGCCTCCAACAAAACCACTGGCATTCCCGCCTCATGCAAGGTGACCGCACAAGTGAGACCGGAGAGCCCAGCTCCGATGATGACGATAGGTTTCATTTCTTTTTCTTCGCTTAGGATCTCCTTTTAGACAAGGGCGAACGAAAAAGACCCCCGACCACGGAAGCGTAGTCGGGGGTCTGAAAGTTCGAAAGCCTGATTTACTCAACCGAAGCCATATCGCTGGCCTCCATCACTCCAAGAGCATGGTTAGCGAGCGCCATCAGCTGATTGTTCACATCAGTATAAAGCATTTCTACGCGGATATCGCCTTCAGACATACGCTTGACCGCCTCCTTGTTGAAGGACTTGCGCATATCGTGAGACTGCTCCTCCAAAGACTTCACCGAAGTAATGACCTCGGGTGGAGTGCGTCGAAGGAGGTAGTTATCCACCGCACCGAGCGCCTGCCCAACCACGGAAGTGATCTGGCCAATCTGCTCGACCTGATGATCGGTAAACTTGTAGCTCTTGTTGTATTTCTTCTCGGTGAGCTTCACGAGGCGGTAGATGCAATCGGTCGCTTCTTCCAGCTCAGCGACAATCCGGATCATCGCCGCGATGTTGGAGGCATTACTCGCGTTCATGTCACGAGCAACACACTTCACGAGATACTCAGTGATATCCTGCATCATGAGATCAGCCTCTTCCTCCATTTTTTTGAGGCGAGAAACCTCAGAGGAAAGATCTGCGGCGGGATTGTCAAAGACCCCCTTGAAGCCCTTAAACATGTCGTTGGTGTGGTTTGACATCTTGCGAACGGCATCTTCTGCTTCCGCAATATTGAGCTCACCAAGATCAACCAAGTTTTGCGAAATGTAACGGAGGCGTTTCCGATCACGTCCTACCTCGGCTTTCTCCGGAACCCATTTCTGCACGATTCGCGCAATCTGAGGAACAAACCAAATCAGGACTCCGACGTTAATCAGGTTGAAAGTTGTATGGAAGATAGCGGTCGCGAAAGCCACCTCGTTCTTGCCAAAATTCTTATTCACTTTCTCATCTTTCAACGAGTCAGGAAGGAGCTTTGCTACCTCCCAAACGAGCGCCGTGAATCCCAAGAAGACAACGAGCATCCACACGGTCCCGATCACATTGAAAAGGAAATGGGCTCGAGCCGCTCGCTTCGCTTCAGAACCTGCCCCAAGTGAGGCCAGCCATGCCGTCACCGTAGTTCCGATGTTCTCACCCAGAACAACTGCTGCTGAAATCCGGAATGATTCATAGTCACTGTCTGGATCGAACCATCCATTCATCGCACAAGTGATCGTAATCGCCATCGCGGCAGAAGAAGATTGCACCAACAAGGTCAGAATGATTCCTCCGATCATAAAAAGGACGTACGAGAAATACCCGTAGCCTTTCAGCCATTCGATACACATTCGGATGGTGTCGATTGCCCCTTGATCCTCCCCTTTCGCAATCCCGGCCTTAAGGTCAGGAACAGCATCTTTCAATAAACCTAATCCATAAAATAGAAGTCCAAATCCCACCACAAATTCTCCGAACGACTTCACCTTCCCTTTCCCGACGAAAAAGAGGGGGAATCCGACTCCGATGATTGGAATCGCAATCTTGGCAACGCTGAATTTCCCAACCACTGCGATGATCCAAGCGGTCACCGTAGTTCCAAGGTTAGCCCCCATAATGACACCGATTGACTCAATGAGCGTGAGCAAACCTGCGTTTACAAACGAGACAACAAGCACCGTCGTCGCAGACGAAGACTGGACGAGACCCGTCGTAACGAGACCTGTGAGGGCACCCTTAAAACGGTTCCCCGTAATTGAGGCAAGAGCAGCCCGCATACGTGCGCCAGCAAATTTCTGAACCCCTTCTGACATGACTTTCATGCCAAAAAGAAAAACACCAAGAGCACCTAAAATTTGAAGGATTGTGAGCATAGCGATCGAGGACCGTTACTGACGATTTTCGCGGCGTTAGACCAGCTAAAACCACAATTAAACGATATTTTTTGTTACATTTTCGTCACGAAAGAGCCACCAGAGTTGCTCTTGAATTCAGCAAAGAAAAACAAGCAAGAACATCTGGGTATTCGGAGGCGATTCTCCTGATACAAGAGAACTGCCTGCTGCGGTCCCCCTTAGCTAGGCTCCGTCTTAGCTGCAGCCTCAAGCGGTGGCGCCGGAGGTGGCGGAGAAACAGTATCTTCCTGAGCGCGGACTGGGAAAACGGCGTCTTTCCAGACCTGCTTTCCACGATTTCCCTTCACGGTATTCCCCTCTTCATTCAAGACCTCCACTCCTTTCTCGAAGACGATGCCGGCTTCACCATTTTCAGTCACGCTATTGTTCATCAGCTTGATGCCCTTGGTTGCGCGCTCAAAAAACATCCCTCCCAGAAGGTTCCCATGGGCTGAACTATTGCTGAGTTCGACGCCATTGGCCTCTGAGAAGAAAAATCCCACCTCGCGGTTGCCTTCACTGCGGGAACTCTGAATCGTGACGGTCTCACCGGGGTCGATCACGAGCAGGCCTGAGCGACCATTCCCAGAGAAGGTGGACTCAAAAACCTCGCCGCTAGCGCCCTCCCAAAAGTCCACTCCATGATGGAGGTTTTTCTCAGAATTGACTTGGTTCAGCGTGACGAAAGAGCCTGATCCGGTGACTGAAATCCCATCCCAACCGCAGTCGGTAAATTTGCTCAGATTAATGCGAGCTTTCCCGCCATTAATGACTGCGATGCCGTGCCCGCTTGCGCGGGTGACGAGAAGGTTATCCAGCTCCAAGAAGCCGGAGTCTACCGCGATGATGGGGAAGCGTTCCTCATCATTGACGAGGCCGGTGTGGCGCAGGGTGAGCGAGGAGACACGGCTCTCCTCGGAGCCTGACTCCACTGAGATGACTGGCCCGATCTTAGCAGGGCACTCGATGATGGTGTCACTGCGGTTTTCGCCAACCAGCTCGACTCCATTTGGGATGAGCAGAGACTCTTGATAGACGCCTTTGGCAACGAAGACGCGGTCATTCTTCTCGGCACTTTTCAGGGCGAGAGTGATGGTGGCGTGATCGGTCGGGACTTTGATGACCTTACCGTAAGCGGACATTTTTTGATAGAGCGCACGGTTTTCCTTGGAGGGATAGAGCCGCATTGCTTCCTCGACGAGCTTGAGAGCCTCTGCCGAGTATGTTCCCCGGTCTAGCTCCCGCGCCTGAGCAATGAGCGCGGTAGCTTCTGCGCGGCGTTGTTTTAAGGATTCTTGAGCAAGGTCCATTTGCTTGCGGATTTCTGGGATCTTGGGGTGGCTCGGGTTTGCGGTGATTAAGGAATCCAGCTGATTATTGGCCACTTCCCACTCTTCCTCGGACATTGCTTTCTCGATCGCTTTGATCATCAAGATGCTGCGGACCTGCATCTTACTCTCTTTGATGACTAGGCGGATTTCTGGGATTCTAGGGTGGTCTGCTTGCAGTGCTTGCACCTCAGCACAAAAGCCCTCGGCTTCACTGAGCTGGCCCGCCTCCAGAGCAGATTCGGCATTGCTAATCAGGAAGGCGATTTGTTGTCCGCGTTCCTCGATTCGCAATTTCTTCACCATCGCCAAAGAGGCGGCGATTTTCTCCTCGCCGACTCCCTCAGCCTTCATGAGTTCTACGATTGTTTCCGCCTCATCCCAGCGGCGTTTTTCCAAAGCCTCCTCAAAGCGATCCTCAGTTTCACGAAGATTAACGACGTGTTTCCGAGTGCCAAACCCGCTCTTCTGCCACTCTTGATAACCCCAATATCCCCCTCCCGCGAGTAGGGCGAGAATCAATGTCCAGAGGAGAAGGCCCTTGCCCGAGGAAGAGGCGGAAGCCTTAGCAGGCTCGGCGGTTTCAGGCTCCTCTGCGGCCACGCGGAGAACCTCCCGCAGCTCGGCGAGGTCTTTTTCATAGCTCGCTCGCGCTGCTGGATCCTTCGCCTCAGCGGCCATGCCGGCAAGGCGCATTTCGACTTCCTTCCAATGAGGAAGGTAGTCCGCAAGGCGATCGTCTTTTGAGAAGCCGAGTCTCTTTCGAGCGGCCTCCACCGTGAGAGGTTCTGAGGAAGGGTGATCCACGGGCGGAAATTGCCTGATTTTCGGCTTTTGGCCAACTCCAAAACTGATACTTCAGCTTTCCTTATTTCCTTACCAGAGTCCGTATTTCCCGTAAACCATCGCGAAGGCAGCCATGCTCGTATTCGCCACTGCATGCATCACCACGCAGGCTAAGAGGCTCTTCGTCTTGACCGCCACCCAGTAAGTAATTGATCCATAGATCAGAGCGCCGGCCCAATCAAGGGGAGCATGAGCGAGCATGAAGGCCAAGGTCACGACGATGAAGCTGATCAAAGCAGGCTTCCCGAAAGGGACCTTCCAATAATCGCCATCCATATCGAGGAGGAATCTCATCAAAAAACCTCGCCAGAAAATCTCCTCCACCAAGGAAACGATGATCACGGCGCGGGTGATTCGGAAAATCAGCGAGGCCCAATAGGCGGCAGGATTCTCAAAAACCCCGGGATCGAAGCCCTCATCTCGTGGAGCAAGGCCCGTGAGTTTTTGGAAAAACCCATCCGGCTTTCCAGTCATCCCGAAGTGGTCATAGAGCACGGTAGGCAAGAGCCAAAAAGCGATTCCGACAAAGCCCGCAAAAACTCCGATCCAGACCTTAGAAGTCCAGCGGAACTCATAATGCTTCCAGAAAAAAGCCAACACCAGACCACACAGAATAGTCTGAATGGGGTAAAAGAGCTGCTCCGGCCAGTGGCGATACCAAGGCGCGTGATCGTGTTCCCAGAGCATCGCCTCACCCACAAATTGATAGATCAGATTAAAGATCATGAAGGCCGCAAACGGGACCACATAGGCGTAGTTGCGATTTTCACGCCAGATTTTCAACTGCTCGATCATGGGGCCTTTTTTTACAGAGTTTTCAGATACCGCTCCATTGCGCACATTGCTTCCTTCAAATCCTTCATTCCGGTGGCGTAGCAACAACGCAGGAAGCCCTCGCCGCTCGGGCCGAAGGCATCGCCCGGGACCGCCGCTACCTGCTCCGCCTCCAGCAGACCCATTGCAAACTCCTGACTCGTGAGCCCGAATTTCTGAATGTTCGGGAAGACGTAAAAGGCCCCCCCTGGCAAGTGGCAATCCACCCCCATGCCATTGAGCCGATTGACCAAGAAATCGCGGCGCTGACGGTATTCTCTCTTCATCGGCTCATAGAGAGTCTCCCCGCCGCTGAGGGCCTCCAAGGCAGCCGCTTGGCTCGTAATGGGGGCACAAAGGATCCCGTATTGGTGAATCTTCATCATCGCCTCGATCAATTCCGGAGGCGCGCAGGCATAGCCGAGGCGGAAACCCGTCATCGCGAAGGCCTTCGAGAAACCATGCAGCAAGATCGTCCGCTCCCGCATTCCAGGCAGCGAGGCGATGCTCACGTGCTCTTCATCATCATATCGCAGTTCACTATAAATCTCATCCGAGAGAACGATGAGGTCATGCTCGATGCAAAGCTTTGCAATTCCCTCCAAATCCTCCTGCGTAGCCACCGCGCCTGTGGGGTTTGTGGGGAAGTTTAGCATCACGATCTTAGTCCTCGGAGTGATGGCAGCCGCCAGAGCGGCCGGCTTGAGAGAAAAGCCATCTTCCTGAGTCGTCGCCACCGGAACGGCCACCCCGTGTGCCATGACGATGCTCGGAGAATAGGAAACGTAGCAAGGCTCATGATAAATGACCTCATCGCCCGGATTGAGCAATGCTCGTAGGGCGAGATCTAGCGCCTCAGAAACCCCCACCGTGACCAATACTTCACTGTCTGGGCGGTAAGAGATGTGAAAGAACTCATCCACGTATTCGGTGATCTTCTCCCGCAGGCTCAGCATCCCTAAATTAGAGGTGTAACTCGTCTCGCCCTTTTCTAAAGAGTAGATCGCAGCCTCACGGATCGACCACGGGGTGGAGAAATCCGGCTCACCCACCCCGAGGGAAATCACATCATTGCGCCCGATCACCAGCTCAAAGAAATCGCGAATTCCAGACCGAGGGATCGCATTAAGATGCCCTGCTAATTTTGATTGAATGTCCATTTGATGCCGTAAAATTAGGGCGAGACCGGAAGGCGAGAGATTTCACTCTCTTTTTCAAAAAAGAAGCCATTCTCTTTATAAGACTTCAGCCGGAAATGGGTTGCCGTGGAGATTACCCCCTCCATCGAGCTTAATTTCTCGGAGACGAAAGCCGCCACCGCCACCAGATCGCATCCCTCCACCATCACGAGCAGATCGTATCCACCGCTCATGAGGTAGCAACTCGTCACCTGCTCGAACTTCGCGATCCGCTTCGCTTGGCGATCAAATCCCCCACCCCTCTCCGGGCGGATTTTCACCTCAATAAAGGCCGTCACTTGATCGCCCCCATCGCGGGCCGGGTCCACCATTGCGCGATACCCGCTGATCGTGCCATCCGCCTCCCACGCTGTAATTTGCGCCCTGACGGAATCTTCTGTGGAGGCCACCTGCGCGGCTAAATCAGCATCTGATTGGCGGGCATTTCGCCGAAGGAGATCGAGGAGTTCATTCATCATAAAGTCAGTGAGAGAGTCAATCGTTCGAGGCTTACACTTAATCACCGAAGCAAACTCCGATAGCGCGGGCAGCCTTCACCACTTCCGTCTCCGCTTCCACAAGGCGCAGCTCCATCACCGCCTCCGCGATCGGCACTGAGCCCACATGGTAACTATGATAGCTCACCATCTTGCCAAAGTCACCCTCAGCAGCGAGCTGGACCGCCATCACCCCAAAGCGGACCCCTAGAATGCGATCCAGCGGCGTAGGGGCACCACCACGTTGAATATGCCCTAAAGTCGTGCTGCGCGTCTCTTTCCCAGTCAGTTCCGTAATTTTCATCGCCACCTGGTCTCCGATGCCGCCAAGGCGCACTTCTCCTCCACAATTTTCATCGATCGTAGTGAGTTTTCCTTCCGGATTTATGGCCCCTTCCGCGACCACCACGAGGGAGCTCTTATATCCCTGCGCCTCACGCACCCGTAGATGCTCCGCCACTTTCTCATATGAAAAAGGAATCTCCGGAATGAGGATCACATTGGCCGCCCCCGCCATCCCGCCCCAGAGCGCGATCCAGCCCGCATGGCGCCCCATCACTTCTAGCACCATGACGCGTTTATGGCTTTTCGCGGTCGTATAGAGACGGTCCAGACCATCGACCACGGTGCTCACAGCACTATCAAAGCCGAAGGTCATAGAAGTCGCCTTTAGGTCATTATCAATCGTCTTAGGCACCCCGATAATGGGCCAGCCTTGCTCATAGAGCTGCTGAGCCGTCGTCAGTGACCCGTCACCACCCACCACGACCAGTGCGCCGATTTCGAGCTGATCGAGAGTCTTCTTAGCCCGGTCAATAATCTCTTGCGGGACCTTTGCGATGTTCCCCTCACCGATCTTCGCCGCGAAGCTCCCCTTATTCGTCGTCCCCAGAATCGTCCCGCCCTGCTTTAGAATCCCCTCAGTATCCTTCGGAGTTAGAAAGGTGAAATCACCCGGAGGGAGCAGTCCCTCAAAGCCATCTCGGAACCCGATCGTCTCCCAGCCCTTCGCCGCTGCCGCTCCGACAACTCCATGAATGACCGCATTGAGCCCCGGGCAATCGCCCCCACAATTTAGAATTCCAATTCTCATGATTCTTTTTTTGAAAGTATTTCGGGGTCAAGAAACGCCTACCTTGGGATCGGGACGGAGAGCAATTCGCGCGCTTGAGTTACAGGAGATCCTTGCCTCCGCCACCCTTCATAAGCACCCCATCCTTGTGTGATCAAGGTTTGAGTGATTCCCCAGCGGTCAGGACTCCCCAAGCTAATCACGATCAATCGCCGCCCTGTCAGGTTCGTCGTGCCATTCGGGAGTTTTTGCACAATCGCCTTTTTTTCTGAACTCGTCGCCGCGCAGGGCCCAGCGAGGACCGTATTCCCGCTTTTGATGCCATTCACGCCTCCTTTGCCAATCAAGGCGTGCGTATTCGACACTTTAAAGGCCCTCTTCTGCCCCCCTCGGTAACAAGCGATCGTCCGTTGTGACTGCTTCACGTAAAACTGAAATCCCGTATCGCGCATCGCATAAATGGCTAGCCGCGCCATGTCGCGCGCCGTCGAGATACCCTTTTCACGAGCCGTATCCATCCCGTGCGGATTCGCAAACCGGCTGCGCGTCATCCCCAGACCACGGGCTAACTGATTCATCTCCCGCACGAAGGCCCCCTGCGCCGTCCGACCGCCAGCCCGACTCTGGATCGAACGCCCCACGTGTTCCGCCAGCGTATATGCCGCGACATTGTCAGAGCCCAGAAGCATCGAATACATCGCCTCTCTCAGCGAAATTTGATCCCCCGGCACCATCGCCATCGGGTTTGACCCACCTAGGGTCGCTGCCGCATTCGGGACCACCGCGAGCTGAGCGAGGCTCGTTCGACTGAGCTCCGCCCAATCGAGAACCACCATCGCAGTGGCGACCTTTGCCAAACTCGCGACAGGTCGCTTCCGGTCCGCATCGAGCTCCAAGAGAATCTTCCCGCTATAAGCCTCTACCGCGATGTAGCTTTCCGCTCGCAGCAAAGAAGTGATGGCGAAAAACAGAGCGAAGCCCCCAAAGATGAATCGGGACACAAACTGTCTCGGAGAAGATTTCCGTCTCATAAAACTATGGTGATCCTAATGAATTCAACTTCTATGACAACTCCCAATCCCGCTCCGTAAAAAAACCCCACTCCCTCTTTTTAAAAAATTCGAGCCTTTGCGACATTTTCCATTGCCAAGCGCTGAGTTCTTCGGTGAGATAGAAGCCGTAATGAGAAAGCTTCTAATGATCACCCTCGCACTGGCCTTCGCAGTGCCTGTCCAAGCAGACATTCAGGCCCCTCCGGGATCAAAGTACACCTCAGCTCGCAAGCTCGGACGTGCTCTTAGTAACATCCTCTATGGAGTGATCGAGATCCCAGAGCAGATCGTCCGTAAGACGAATACAGACGGCAGCAAAGCTGGCTGGTCTCACGGTTTAGTTGACGGCACGCGCCGCGCCTTCAAGCGGGTCGGCTACGGCTTCTACGAGCTCGTCACCTTCCATTGCCCTACTTTCCACGGCACTTTTAAGCCCCCCTACACCCGTTGCGGAGCTGATGACCGGATCGAAATGAACCCACGTGAGGGTCTCTCTGAGTTCCCACCTGAACTTGGTGCCGAGTCTTACTTCAGCCACTCTCGTTCACAACGTTGGTAAGCTACTAGGCACCCTGATTCTGGCACACCGATCTCGGAAAGCCAAAAACTCAGCGACCGCCTTCTTCACTTTTAAAAAAGGCTGACTTCTCCGGAAGTCAGTTTTTTTTATGGGCGCGAGTTCTACCGCATGCAAAGGCTCATCACTCCGTCAAGCAAGTCACAGACCACACCCTTTCCCCAGATCTGAAGCGCGGAGAGACGCCCTCCTTAGAGCCTCCGGATCAAAGCCGCGCCGATCTGCGCCAGAACCCTCCGCCACCATGGCCGACTCTCCGCCCAGTCCCAATCGACTTTCTCGCTCGACTCCAAATCACGCTGATATTGCTCCATCAGTTGACTCACGATCGCCGGATCATCCAGCACCACCGCTAACTCCCAATTAAAAGAGAAGGAGAGATAGTCAAAGTTCGCGCTCCCCACAATCGCGACGCGATGATCAAAGACCAGTGACTTCGCATGCAGCACACTCGCCGTATATTCGCTAAAATTCACCCCATCATCCATAAGAGAAGAATAGAGCCCCTCCCGGATCCAATCCGCAAAAGGAACATCAGAATTTCTCGGCACTAAAACACGCACCTCTAATCCCGCCAAAGCCCGCCTCCGCATCACATCCAGCACCCGCTTCGGTGGGACAAAATACGGAACAGTCATGACCACAAGATCCTGCGCCTCATGAAAGGCCCGCGAATACAAGCGGCGGATCGCCCTCCGTCGAGAAATCCCCCGCCCACCCACGATGACGCATTCACTCTCGCCCGGCCCCAGCTCATCCTGCCGATAGTGGCACTCCTCGCTCAGCGTCTCCCCTCCAACCTTGCGCCAAGCTTCCTTAAAAAAGTGCTGGCAAGCCGCAGCCGCCGGCCCCTCCAGCTTCATATGAGTGTCACGCCAAGCTCCAGCGCCACTGGCCTTCTGTGACCAAACCTCGCCCAGATTCATCCCCCCAGTAAAAGCCACCCGCCCATCGATGATAAGATTCTTACGATGGTTCCGGCCTAAGATCCCACTCCGCTTCCGCCAAGGCGCAACTGGCCGAAAGACCTCCACCCTCACTCCAGCATCACGCATTTGCTCAAACATCAGCTCATCAGCCTCTGCCGAGCCGATTGCATCATACACCACGCGGACAGCCACCCCAGTGCGCGCTTTTCTCGATAACGCGCGCGCAATTTCCTGCCCCACCTGATCCGAGAGAAACATATACATCTCTAGATGCACAAAGCTCCGCGCCTGCGCGATCTCATCCACCATCGCAGCATAGGCCTCATCCCCAGAAAAGAACAGCGTGACGGCATTCCCCCTCGTGCGCAGAGAGCTTTCATCGCAGAGAAGCTTCTTACTCCAGCATGATTTTATGAACTTTCCAAAATGGGCCATTTTTTCGTTCATGGACTTTTCTCAGAACAGGTCCACCCTCCAGTACATCTAATTTCCCGAAACGATGCTCCGATTCGCCTTAATAGCCACTCTCATTTTATCTTTTGCGTCCCTCTCCGCCAGCCCTCGCGAATGGAAGAATGCCGCAGGCACCCAATCATTTAAAGCCACCTACCTCTCGAATGATGGCAAGCAAGTCACACTCCGCAGAGAGCAAAGCATCCTCACCTTTGACATCACCAAACTCCACCCTGATGACCAAGCATGGCTGAAACAAAATCACCCCGTCGGGAAAACAGCAGCAAAACAAAACACCGAGAGTCACCCAAAAAAAACTGCAAAGACTGCCCCACCCACCCCAAAGGGAGCAGCCTTTGATGCCCTACAATTCGGCGACTCCAACTCAGAAGTCATTGAAAAACTCCGCAACAGTCAGATGCTAGAATGCACCGTGCCAGAAGTCATGCTCGCACGGCTCGGGCTCAACGGAAACTTCCGCACCAAGCAAGCCATCGGCGGCCTCCACTCCCACCTCTACTTCGATTGGGATGATGACCTAAAGCTCAAGGAAATCACCCTGCGCACAAAGCCAAAAGACCCCACTCACTACCAAAGCCAACTTCAGCGTAGTTGGAAAGAATTCATCCAGCTCCTCACCATCCTGCATGGCGATGCCCTCCAAAGCGCCCCTTACCCAAAGGCCGAGAATCTCCAAGACGGACTCATCCTAGGCTCCCACCTCTGGCACAGCGAGAATGACCACTCCATCCTCCTCGGCACCGGCCAAGAAGGAGAAAATTACTCAGTCATCGTCCGCATCACGAGCGAGCTCATCGAGCCCACCCCCGCCGAGTAAGCAAGCGTATTTCAGCCCACCCAGCTCCTTACCTTGGCGACTTGATCTGCCAGCGGGAGCTCCCCCTCCACCCCTCGCAACCAACTCTCTCGCCGGAACCAATTCCTTTGCCGCTTCGCATATTGACGAGTCGCAATCGTAATTTTTTCCAAGCACTCACCGTGAGTCAGTTCACCTCGTAAATAAGCCTCGACCTCTCTCACCCCGATCGCTTGCCGAATCGTCCCCGCATCCGCCGGGAGATTCTGCACCTCCTTGATCGCGCCCTCCGCCAGCATCCGCTCGGTCCGCTGCGCAATCCGCTCCGCTAAACACTCGCGCGGCCACTGCAGCACGACCCCCTCTAAATTTTCCACCCGAGAGGCATCCGCAAAGTTACTCCGTAAATCCGAAGCCTTCCCCCCCGTCATTAGGCAAATTTCCAATGCCCGTGAAAGATGACGGTGGTTCCCCGCATTCTGTTTTGCGGCCTCCTCCGGATCCAGCTCCCGCAGCTGACGATAAATTTCCTCCGTAGATAAACTCTCCAACTCAGCGCGTAATTCTGGATCACCAGAAGGAGCCTTCGCCACTCCATGAGTCAGAAACTTTAAATACAAGCCAGAGCCGCCCACCACGATCGGCCTCTTCCCCCGAGCTTGAATTTCCGCAATCACTGGGCGAGCCAGCGCCTCATACTTCGCAGCATCCATCGCCTCACTCGCCTCCTGAAAACAAAAAAGATGATGCGGATGACTCGCCATCTCCGCCTCACTCGGAGCCGCACTGAGAATCTCTAAGCCACGATACACCTGAAAGGCATCGGCATTGACAACCTCCCCTCCCCAAGCCTCAGCCAGCGCCAGCGCCAGCGCAGTTTTCCCAGCTGCCGTAGTGCCGCAAAGATAAAATGGCGAAAGTGTCATCAGAGGAAAGTTTAACAAAAGAAAGCCCGCTCGAAAAACTCCGAACGGGCTGAAAGATCAAGTCACGATTTCTCGCGGGACTACTCCGGATTTTCAGGGAGATTAGGCGGAGGGTTTTCCTGAGGAGCAGGATCACCATCAGCATCAACCGGCCCCTTAGACTTCGCCCCATTGACAATTAAGGTACGCCCCATGAAAGGCTGATCATGGAGGACTTCCACCGCACGCTTCGCCTCATCGACCCGGGCCATCTCCACAAAGCCGTATCCCTTCGAGCGGTGCGTATTACGATTATAAACAATCTCGATATTACGCACCGCACCCACGCCCTTGAACAAATCCTCAAGGTCATGCTCCGCCGCATCATAAGAGAGATTCCCCACGTAAAGGCGCTTCCCCTCCACACTTGAGCTATCAGGAGTTGGGCGGGGTTTCTGGCGCGCGCGCGCCGTTTTACCCGCAGCATCACGCTGATTTTTGCCGCCTTTTTCAGAGCGTGGAGCACGCGGACTGCGGCCTGAGGCATCCCGCACATTTTCCTTACGAGCTCGCCCACCTGATGCCGCCGCCTTTTGATCAGCAGGCCTGCCGCTGGCCTTCTCAGGCTCCTTATAAAGACCAAAAAATTTCTTAACCTTCTGCCAAGTCGTCAGAGGCTTAGGTCTAGGACTGCGGCGGCGTGGCCCCTCCGCATTATTATGATTGCGCCTTTGCTGACTGCGCTGCCCCCCTCCATCTGGCCCACCAGAGCCTCGATTACGATTCCGGTTTCTATTACGATTCCGGTTGCGGTTGCGATTATTATTCCGATTCCGATTTCCGGACTGATTTCCGGAGCCCTCTGAGGACTGGCCGGCCGACGTGTTTCTATCTTGTTCTGACATTGTTCAGACTGGGTATCATTCCCATTAGTGCCATGAGGAGACTCGGGCCTGGAAGCGAGAAAGCCGTGAGAGGCCTTTCAGAAACTTCAAACTCAAACCGAAAAGAAAAAACTCCTCATTCTGCAGTAGTTGTATCGTTGAAAGCCTGATGATTCCTCAACCAAGAAAGGGATGCTGGGCAAGTGCATTCACGCAGGCTTGCAAAGAGAAGTTAGCATCGAGAAAAGGTCTCCTTTCCAGATCTTAAGAAGCGCACAATCGCCTCCAACCCCGCCAAGGTAAGGACTCCACCGCAATAGGCAAGCGGGAATCTTTTCCCTTGTTTTGACAGAAAGCAGATTCACATCTAGATTACCCGCCATGACTAAATTTTCCGCTCCCCTAGCGGCGGGCCTCGTCTCCCTCCTCCTCTCGAGCTGCGCCTCCATGCTTATGAAGGATCATGGCTTCCGCAAGACCCCCTCAGTCGAGATCAATGGCGCCAAGGTCAACAGCGCCTTAAAAGC
This sequence comes from uncultured Verrucomicrobiales bacterium, assembly GCA_937944055.1. Taxonomy (GTDB): domain Bacteria; phylum Verrucomicrobiota; class Verrucomicrobiia; order Verrucomicrobiales; family Akkermansiaceae; genus SW10. The sequence continues at coordinate 28,261 of CALDZJ010000040.1, forward strand.
AATGGGCGGCAAGGGCGGCATCGCCTTCTCAGCCATGATCGTAGCCGCCGGCACAGGCACCCTTGATGGCCCCTTCATCTGGCGCGTCGAAGCAGAAGGCAAAGAAGGACAGCACGAATGGCTCCGCCTCAACAAAGCCAGCGTCACCACCGAAACCACCAAACGCAGCGAGCCCTTCCCCAGCTCATACCTCGGTGAACACGCCAAATTCGTCCCCATCCCCGGCGAAGAAGGAAAAACCTTCGCCAAATTCCAGCTCCCCGGGAAACTCCAAGTCTACCCACGCAAAGACGGAAAAATCAAAATCCACCTAAACGTCAGCGTCCGTGCAAATGGCCGCACCGAAACCAAATGGATCCGCTTTGAAATGGAACCCCAGACGAAGTGGACCAAAGAAACCGTCTTCCTCCCCACCGAAATCGTAAAAAGTTTTCGGGGAAATCCCCGCGAGTGGGACTGGTAAAATCAAAAATACCCCACTAAGATCCCCCCATGCTTTGGAAAGCCCTCCTCCTAAGTCTTGGCACCGCCATGACCCTCCCCGCCCAGCTTGGCACGGCGGAACAGCCCCTCCTCGTAAAGCCCTTCGTCGACCCACAGCTACCCAAGGGCGCCCATGAAGATGATGACGATGAAGTGGATGAGGTCCCCACCGCCTCTGACGCCTCCGTGCTAAACCAAGGCATGGCTCGGACCATGACCATCACCATTCCCGCACCGCGTGGACTGATCTTAGACCGAGAAGGCCGCCCACTCGCTCAATCGAAAATGGCCTACCATCTCGCCCTAGACTTCACAGCCTATGATGGACCAGTCGATAGCGCCTCCGCCGTTGCCTGGGCTCAAGAACGCGTTCAAGAAGCCAACGCCCTCGTCGATGGTGACCAGACCTACACCGACAAGAAACTCACCAGATATTACCAAAACCGCCGCTGGCTTCCACGCATCATTTCTCAAATTCTCACCGAAAAGAAAGCCAAGTCATTAGAGAAAAAACTCCCCAAAGGCCTCACTCTCCTCCCCGTTTACCAACGTTTCTATCCTGAAAAATCAGTCGCTGCGCACCTGATCGGATACGTCGGAGCTAAGACCAGGCTCCCCACCGGCCCAATCAACGAAGGTGACCCCCTCTTCCAATCAGTCATGGGAAAATCGGGATTTGAAAAAGTCTTCGATGATAAGCTCCGTGGAGAGCCCGGCCTCAAGAAGATGATCTTTGATAAAAACGGCGAAAAAGTCCTCGATGAAGCCATTCGCCGCCCCCGTCCCGGCGGCAACGTCTTCACCACCATCGATCTGGATTGGCAACGCTACGCCGAGCGAGTGCTGCGTGAAGGATCAAAGCGCGGAGCCTTCGTCGTCATCGACATCCAAACTGGCGAAGTCCTCGTCATGGCCTCCCGCCCCACCTTCGACCTAAACGACTTCGTCCCCTACATCACCCAAGAGCGCTTCGACGCCCTCAATAATGACCCCGCAAAGCCCATGTTCGGCCGCGCTTTCCAAGGAGAATACCCACCAGCCTCCACCTTCAAACCCATCGTCACCCTCGCCGCAATCACCAACGGAGCGATCCGCTACAACCAAAAGTTCGACTGCCCCTACAAAATCAAGATTGGTGAAATCTTCATGCGCAACCACTCCGCAGGCCACCAAGGCTGGGTCGGCCCTAAAAGAGCACTCGCCAAATCCATCAACCCCTGGTTCTACCAAGTCGGCATCAAAACCGGACCACAAGCCTTCCTCTCCGTCGCTCGCCGCGTCGGCTACGGCACCAAAACCGGCCTCCCCCTCGTCGGAGAAAAAGCCGGGCGCGCGCCCACCCCAGACTACATCATGCAGGAAATGGGCCGCCCCACCACCGATGGTGACACCGCAAACCTCGCGATCGGTCAGGGCCTCATGCTCGCCACCCCCCTGCAAGTCGCCCAATCGATGGCCGCCATCGGAAACGGCTCCGTCCTCACAGACCTCCAACTCGTCAGGCAGATTCAAGACTTCCACGGCCGCGTGATCGAGGCCCCCGCACCCAGAAAACGCAACGAGCTCAGCCTCTCCCCCATCGCCTTAAAAACAACCAAAGAAGGCATGCGCAACGTAGTCCACGCAAAATACGGCACCGGGAAAAAGGCCGACATCGGCTTCACCATCATGTGCGGTAAGACCGGGACCGCCCAGTGGAAGCCCGCCATCAACCAAAACCTCGCCTGGTTCTCAGGCTTCTTCCCCTTTAACAATCCCCGCTACGCCTTCGCCGTAGTCTATGAAGGAGTGCCCGGTGAAAACGTCAGTGGAGGCCGTAAGGCCGCCCCCATGGTCAAGCGCTTCTTCCGCAACTTCCGCAGCGAGATCCTGCGAAACCTCAAAACCTCTCCACGCGCCATCGTCATTAAAGATGACGAAGAAGAAAAAGAAGTGGAAGCCTCCATTCCCAAAGCCATCTTCGTCCAAGAAAGTGACATTCCCATGGCCGAGGACCTCATCCCTGCTCCAAATGCTGGCGAACCAGAAATCCCAGAAGATGTCCCCACCGCCATCGCCCCCGATAGCCCCGCAGACATCCCGAATGCCGAGCCCGTAAAACCCACAGAACCCGGCCAAGACATCCCACAAGCAGAACCAATCGAGGCGACCTCAGTCGACGAACCGGAAGCCCCAGCTGACGCCCCCAAAGAGGAGCCAGAAGCCCCAGCAGATCAGTAAAAAAATCGCATCGAGAAGCCAGCCTTCACCGCTGAACTCCTCTTACACCCTCCTCTTTTACACTTTACGACCCCCCTTTGAAAAGGCACCTAAGGGCGTGCCGATTCTGGACCCTCCACCCGGTCACTCTATTTACACTTAATTATGGACTTACAAGTAGCTACTCTCTGCGATTTCGCCGCTGAATATCAAGGCAAGATGTGCATCTCAGGAACCTTCGATGCTCTCGCAGCCAAAGCCACCCCCATCGTGCACCCACAGTGCTCCCTCGCAATGCGCTTCTGCTTCACCCCAGAAGATGACGGAGATCACGAACTGCAAATCTCAATCATCGACGAAGACGGGAAAGCAATCAACGACAAGATGCCCATCAAAGGAGCCATGCCTGTCAAAATGCCCGACAACGTCGCCTTCATGACCCGTCACCTCATCGTCGGTTTTCAAGGCCTCACCTTCCCTCGTGCCGGAGTCTATTCTGTCGATATCCTCGTCGACGGCGAGCTCATCCAGCGCCTTCCTCTCCGCATCGTCAAAGTCGATGAAGGAAGCCCGCAAGGATAGAGTCCCCGGCTAGAATTAAAGCCACCCCCCCACCCCCTAGACGTGTCTCACTCCAGCCAGTCTCTCACCTTTCGTTGCGCTCTCATTACCGGAGCCAGCTCAGGGCTGGGACTGGAGTTTTCCCGCCAACTCGCCCCGCATGTCGAGACACTCATCCTCGTCGCGCGGCGCGATCACCTTCTGAGTGAAATCGCGCAAGAATTAGTGACCCGCCATCCCGCTCTCCGAGTGAAAACCATCCCCTGTGACTTGGCCACTGGCGCAGGCCGCCACCATCTGCTCAATGCCCTCTCACAAGAAGAGCTCTACCCAGACCTCCTCCTCAATAATGCGGGACTCGGTGACTACGGGGAATTTCGCACCTCCGAGTGGTCCAAAAACGAGCAAATGCTCCACCTCAATATAGAGGCCCTCACTCACCTCACTCACGCCCTCCTCCCCGGCCTCATCGCCAGACGCGGAGCGATCCTCAATCTCAGCTCACTTGCCAGCACACTGCCCATCCCTGACTTCGCCGTCTATGCCGCCTCTAAGGCATACGTCACCAGCTTTAGCGAGGGCCTCCGCCTAGAACTCCGTGATCATGGAGTCCGTGTTCTAGCCGTCTGCCCCGGACCCATTAAGACCGGCTTCGGAGAAGTCGCACGCAGAAGCTCCGCTACTGAACTCCCCGTCAAAGAAGCCTTCTACGTCTCCGCCCATCAAGTCGTGCGGGATTCCTTACGCGCACTCATCAAAGACCGCCCACGGATATACCCCGGCCTGAAAGTCGCCGCCGCCGCCACCTTGATCGGGCTGCTTCCACTCGCCGCGATCCGCCTCATGATGGGCGCACGCCCGAGACGCAGCGATTAAGAACATCGCACAACCCAGCGCAGGCTAAACTCGCTGAATTTTTTAGATGACCGTTCCCTCCGAGCGGACCTTTTTGCCATAAGCTTCAATCAAGCATCCACTCACAGGTCCCGGCTTCCCACTGCCGATTTCTCGGTCATCCAGCTTCACCATCGGGATCGCTTCCGCCGCCGTTCCAGTGAGGAATGCCTCATCCGCCGTGTAGAGATCATAACGCGTCAGAGAAGCCTCCTGAATCGGGATTCCCAACTCATCACAAAGCTCAAAAATCACCTGCCGTGTGATGCCATCTAAGCTGCCATCAGAAACAGGCGGAGTGAGGACTTTGCCTTTCTTAACGATAAAAATATTATCCCCCGTGCACTCCGCGACGTATCCTTGCTCATTCAGCATCAGACCCTCTCCCCCTCCGGCCTTCAAGGCTTCCGCCTTCGCCATGACATTATTCAGATAGTTCAGAGATTTCACCTGCGGGCTAAGGCTGGCCGGAGTGGGTCGCCGCGTGGAGCAAGTCACCACCTCCAAACCCCGCTCATAGAGCTCCCTCGGATACAGCGCGATCGCCGAAGCGATCACAAACATCGATGGCGAAGCACAGAGATGCGGGTTCAAGCCTAAGTCACCCACCCCGCGCGTCACCACCAAGCGGACATAGCCATCCTTTAATCCATTCGCGCGAATTGTCTCTAAGGTCGCCTGAGCAATCTCTTCGAGAGACCAAGGCATTTTCAAAAGAAGCGCTCTGGCGGAAAGGCACAATCTTTCAAGATGCTCCTCAAGACGGAAGACGCGGCCCTCATAAAATCGGATCCCCTCAAAGACACCGTCTCCGTAGAGAAGGCCATGATCAAAGACAGAAACTTTCGCCTCCGCTTCATCGACAATTTTTCCATCCAACCAAATTTTATGACTCATGATTTTTTCGCGATTTTGCTGGGCGAATCCTGCCTTCCCCACTCCGCCATGCAATCCTTATCAACGAGGAATTTAGCCCTCCAACTCGTCCATTTTCTCTAAGATCGCAGCCTTCGCAGAGATTGCATTCTCATCTTCCGGGTGGTCTTCGAGCACTTTTTCAAAGCACTCGAGCGCGGCACTTAACTCACCCGTTTCAGCCAGAATCATTCCGCATTCATAGCGCGCTAGGACTAGACTCCCCTGTAACTCCAGCGCTTTCTTAAGGCTAAGAAGTGCTTCAGATTTCTTAGCCCGCAGGCGTAAAATCCGCCCCTGCGCATACCAAGCTGAGGCATCATCCGGAGTGAGCGCCACCGCCTTCTTCGCAGCCTCCTCAGCATCAGCGGGATAGTCTCCCTGCATCAGCGCAAGAGCATAGCTCACGTATAATTCAGAACGCTCAGGCTCTAATTCCAAGGCATCTTCATAGTGCGTGATGGCGAGGCTAAACTTATTCTGCCCGATCGCATCCGCCGCCTTCATGACCAGCTCATCCACTTCACTGATGCCCAGCTCCTTAATTTTAACGAGCGCTTTCTCCGCCTTCTCAGTCTCGCCGAGCGCATTTAAAACCACCGAATACAGCTGCCAGCTCTGCACATCATTCGGATCTTCCACCAGCGCGGCCTCGATCGATTTAAGAGCCGTCGGCAGATCACCAGCTTGGGCCGCTTCAATCGCCGCATTGTAAAACTTCGCATTCGGAGTGTTCATGGGCAGAGAGGTATCAGATTCACTTTAATTCGCGAAGGCCTTAGTCTTGCAAATCAATCTCACAGGAGCATCTTTCCAAACATGGCTGATGTGACCCGTGACACCTTAGTGAGCACTCTTGAGGAAATCGCCCTCCTGCTAGAACTCAAGGGAGAGAACCCCTTTAAAACCCGCGCCTACCGGAAAGGGGCTGAAATTGTCCAAAATTTCGATGGCGACATCGTAGCCCGAGCCGCGGAAGATGACCTCAAGGGGATCAAGGGAATTGGCGATGCCCTCCAGCAAAAACTCCATGAACTGGCCTCTAGCGGAAGACTCGAATACTATGAAAATCTCCGAGCAGAATTTCCACCGACTCTCTTCGAGCTCTTTGAACTGCAGGGACTAGGGCCAAAAAAGATCAAAGCCCTTTACGATAAGTTAGAGGTCTCATCCGTCGCGGAGCTCAAGGAAGCCTGCCAAGGGGAGGAGATGACAAAGCTGGCCGGCTTTGGAAAAAAGACGGTCGACAAAATCCTCACCGCCATCGCCAATCGCGAAAAATTTGCCGATCGCTTCCGTCTTGGTGATGTCGCCCCACTTGCTGAAACCCTCCTAGCCCGGCTCCGTGACCACCCCAAGGTTTCGCGCTCGGCGATTGCAGGATCCTACCGCCGCTCGAAGGAGACCTTACACGATCTCGATTTCCTCGTAGCCACCACGGACGGAGCTGAACTCACCGCATTTTTCACCACCTTCCCGGAAGTTCATGAAGTCATCGTGCAGGGGGAAACGAAGGCCTCGATCCGCCTTGAAAACGGCCTGCAATGTGATCTCCGCGCCGTAAGCAATGCCCACTTTCCCTTCGCACTACAATACTTCACCGGCAGCAAAGAGCACAACGTAGAGCTCCGCTCCCTTGCTTTAAAGAAAGGGCTTTCGCTAAATGAATATGACTTCACGGGTGAGGGAGACCTCCCCGAGATTCATGAAGAGGAAGAGATTTACCACGCCCTTGGGCTCGATTGGATCACGCCGGAACTGCGAGAAAACCGTGGAGAAATCGAGGCCGCGCGCGAAGGAAAACTCCCCAAGCTCGTGGAGCTCGCTCAGCTCAAAGGCACTTTCCACAACCACACCACCGCCTCCGACGGTCAAAACACGCTGGAAGAAATGGCGGAGGCAGCAAGGGAACACGGGCTCCAATACCTCGGCATCGCAGATCACTCGAAGTCCTCCTTCCAGGCGAATGGCCTTGATGAAAAAAGACTCCACGAGCAAGTCGAAACGATCCGAAAGCTCAACGAATCATTCGATGGCTTCACACTCCTCGCCGGCTCCGAGGTGGACATCCTCAAGGATGGCTCGCTCGACTTTGAGAATGCCGTTTTAAGCCAGCTCGACTATTGCGTGGCCTCCGTGCACAACGTTTTCAACCTCCCTGAAAAAGAGATGACTGCTCGCCTGATTCGAGCGATGGAGAATGAGCATGTCACGATGCTCGGGCACCTCACCGGCCGCCTTCTTCTGCGACGAGACCCCTACGCCCTCAACATGGAAAAAATCATCGATTGCGCGGCGGAAACACGCACTGTCATCGAGCTAAACTGTAATCCTTGGCGGCTCGATATGGACTGGCGTTGGTGGCAGCGCGCTCGCGATAAAGGTGTCCTCACCTCGATCAATCCAGATGCTCATGCCACCGAGCAGCTGCAATTTCTCGCTTACGGCGCGCGCCTCGCCAAGAAGGGATGGTTGCGCCAAGCAGACGTCATAAACTGCCTTCCACTTGCTGAAATGCAAAAGTGGCTGGCCTTGCCAAAAGCGAAAAGATGAGCCGCCTTGACATCCAAGATCTTGGTCAGAATCTCGATTTCAAAGAAACCTGGGAGCTCCAAGAAGCACTCGTCCAGCAAAGACGCGAGGGGAAAATCAGTGATACCATTCTCCTCCTAGAACACGCACCAGTTTATACGATTGGCCGCACCCGGGACCAAAGCAGCCTTAAAAAAGCGGCCCAACTTCCCCACCCCGTCGTCGAAATTAATCGCGGCGGCCAAGGGACCTTCCACGGACCAGGTCAGCTCGTAGGCTACCTCATTCTCGATCTGACCAAGCGTAAAAAAGACCTCCATGACCATCTCCGAAAGCTCGAAGAAGCCATCATCTTAGCGCTGGGAGAATTCGGAATTCATAGTTCGCGGCGCGATGGATTAACGGGAGTCTGGGTCGAGAAGCGAGAGAGCATCGGCAAGATCGCCTCCCTCGGGGTCGGCGTCCGTTCATGGGTCACACTTCATGGATTCGCCCTGAATGTGCAGAATATCAGCCTCCCTCCCTTCGAGAGCATCATCCCCTGCGGGATCGATGGAGTCAGCATGACCAGCGCCGAAAATGAACATGGCGCTCCGATCTCAATGAATGAGATGAAGAGCGCCATGAGAAAGGCATTGACCCGAGTCTTCGGGGATTACTTTTAAACTTTAACTATCGCGGTGCTCGCGGAACTGACGCAGGAGCTCATCAATTGCATCCGCATCAGCGGCTGGAACTTCAGGCTGAGGCGGCACCGCTCGCGGAGCGAGATTTGCCTCGAAGGGCGACGGTGCCGAGGTCGCTTGGGTCACAGGCTCAAGCTGCTGAGCCGCCGCGGCAAAGACAGGCGGAGTGGGCTGCGTCGGCTGCTGCATTGGCTGGGCTGATTGGAACGGCTGGGCTGATTGGAACGGTTGGGCGGATTGTTGTGGCCTAGCAGGAGTGCTAGCGACATCGAAGGGCGATTTAGAAGGGAACGCGCGGCCTGGGCGGCGATCTCCACTTTCTTGGGAAATCTCCGCTGGGACCTCCGCCTGAACCTCAGCGTTAGGCGAGGGCACAGGGGTTGGGGTTGCTGTTGCTGCCGGTTTCGGCGCTTCTTGCGTTGGCGCCGTCTGAGAAGGCCGCACTGGTGGTAAGATTGATTGAGGCTCAGGGGCAGCGGGCGTCGCCACTTGGAAAGGGCTATTCGTCACAGCGGCCGCAGCTTCCGAAGCGGAAGGTGAAACGACGGCCGCAGCTTCCGAAAATGGCGAGGCTGATCCTGCTGCAACTGGAGCCGGCTGGGGAGGCTCAGCAGAAGCCAATTCGAAGGGAGAGGCAGCAGTTGCGGGTGCTACGGCAGTTGCAGGTGCTGCGGGTGCTGCGGCAGTTGCAGGTGCTGGCTCGGGCTGAGCTGTGGGTGCTACGGCAGTTGCAGGAGCTGCGGCAGTTGCAGGAGCTGCGGGTGCTGGCTCGGGCTGAGTTGCGGGAGAATCCTGTGGCTTCACCGTTTCTGCCGTTTGCTGAAATACGGAGGTGGCTACAGCTTCTGGCTCAGCTTCTGGCGATGAGGCCAATGCGAAGGGTGAGGCAGACGCCGCGCTGACTTGAACCGGAGCAGTCTGAGCCGGAGCAGTCTGAGCCGGAGCAGAAAAACTAGAAGTCACGGAAGCCGCAGGGCGGATCCGCTCAACGTTGAAGGACTTTGGCACCGCCACTCGGCGCACGACGAGAGGTGGATAAACTTTCTTGGGCTTTTTTGGAGGAGTCGCTGCGGCCGGAGAAGTCGCCGCGGCCAGAGAAGTTGCTGCTGGAGTAGCCCCTACACTTTCCGAGGATGAGCTAAGCTCCGCGCTTGGCTGAGCTGCTTGCTCATTTGCTTGAGTGAACGCGGCGCTGCGCTGCACTGCTTGCTCTGTCTGCGCTTTGGGCACAGAAAATTCGCTGACGGGAGTCTCCTCAACTGGAGATGCTTTTACACTCTGCGAGGTTTTTACACTCTCCTTCTCAAGGTCTTTTTTCAGTTCTCCCTCAGTTTTCGCGCTATCAGTCGCAGTCGCTTGGGAGGGTGAGGTTTGGTCAAAACCATTTTCATTCCAAATATCACGGGCTTCTTTCAGAACCCCGCGAGGATAAAGCTGACCGGAAGTGAGGTCGATTTTTTCTAAGACCTTCTTGGCGTCATCACCCGAACGGACTTTAATCAAAGCCTGTGCCTCATCGGCTGTGAGTGGCTTTAAACGGATCACGACATCTTCAAGTCGGTCACGTAAACCAAGCGGCAAACGAGGCGCGAAGGCGGACTCCCAAACGTCATCATTCACGGAAATGATCACGCTCATTCTTGGAGCAGCTTCCCAGAGAGAGATCAAGCTGCTCGTAGTGCGCAGAGCTGAGTCACTATCACTTGAGAGGCCATCGACCTCATCCAGCACGAGGACCGTGGGCTCGACAAGGGTGATGAGATTGAGAAAAGCACCGAGGCCTTCTAAGAATCCGGCTCCGGAACGGAAGCGACTGTCTGCGCCAAAGACCCGATCCATGAGATCCCCGGTGCGGCTTAGTTCATTCGGAGTGCGGATCGAGTATTCGAATAAGCGAGAAAGCCAGTAGGCAGTATCCCGGGTCGATGCACCGCTCGCTTTTCCGAGAACGGAAGAAAGGCGTGGAGAGAGAATTTCAAATTGATTCTTGGTCCACTGGGCGATCGCGGCCCCTTCATTATGAAAATCAAAAGCTTCGGTAGGGCGCTCTCTAAGACTAGCCAGTGCTCCGTCTTTATCTTGAGAAGGGACCTCTCCTGAGTAAACCATGGGGATTAAGCCATGAGCAAAGAGCCGCCGCGTGTGAAGGTCCATCTTGGTCAGTCCAGCCGCTCCTGGAACTGCTTCAGTGAGATGGGTCAAGGTTTCTTCTAGCACTCGCTCACCCTCGATCCGGCGACCATCTGAGAGGTGGATGGGGATGATGCTAATCTTGGATTTCTTTTTCTCACGGAGGCGAGAGAGAAGCATGGTTTTACCATAACCAGCACGTGGCGCTCGAAGGGAAATTAGCTGACCATCACCGGAATCAATCAACTCAATGAGCCGACGATAAGGGATTTCATGAACCGAATCGACAATGGGACCGGCAGGGCTTTCGAGAGACTCAAAGGTTGTTCCGAAGGGGTTGGGCATAAAACTGGGGGATTTTAGGACTTTGTGAGGGAGAGATTAGGCTGTTAGAGATCACTCCACAAGAGTAGAGAGAAATAAATACTCATTCTCGAGGCCTCCTCCCCAGCTTACTCTGCTGAATCATCAGAAAAATCAGGCTTCCCCAGCTCATCCCAAAGATCCTCATCTCCGATGCGGGGCTGCTGTTGAAAGTCAGGAAGAGTGCCTTCAAGGCCGAGCTCCGACCGAAAAGTATCTGTCGGGTTCTTGATAGTTCCACCTAAACGGAAGGAGACTTTGATATATCCCGTCTTCTCGGATCCTCTCAAAAGTGAACTATTCGCAAGGAGTTCGTTACTCGCAACGAAGACTCGATTGATCGAAAGCTCTACCTTGCCGGCAATTTTTCCTGCTTTCGAAATAATCATTCCACCTCTGAAACGGAGGTTTCCTTTCTGCGCCATTTCGAGGTTCTCGATCGCAATGCCTTCAGGGCGCGCCCTTAAAACTCCGGTAATGGCTGAGCCAGAGAGACCACTATCAAATTTCATCTCTTCAAGCTGACGATCTGGAAATAATTCAGCCATGTTGGCAAGGAAGGGAAAGTTGATGATCTTAATTTGATCTGCACTGAAGCGGATCATGAGCTCATCAAGCTCTTCTTCCCCGATTGTATAGAAAATATCGCCATCTGACTCGATGACCGCGCCGTTAAAAAAGCGGGAGAGCTTCTTACCCGCTAACGCGCTGAAGGAGAACTGGCCAGTTTCGGTCTTGAGGTGGGCTTTTTCTCCAGCAGCCAAGGGGATGAGGCCGCTGATTTTAAAGTTTGAGGTGAAGAGCGAGTCATCACTTTCGGGGCTATCAAGCGAAAGTGATTTGAGATCGATCGCTCCATCTTGGAAGCGCATCAGGCCGCTAGAAATCGGGAAAGCTTCCCACCCCTTAAGCACGAGGCTTCCTTGATCCATCGTGAGCTGACTCCCATCATTTGGGATATGGCGCAGGCTGGCGCTAACTCCGCGCAAGCCGATCTGTTTACTCTCGCCAAAAACAACGTCAAGAGCCTGACAGTAATACTGATCAAAGGTGAAGGGGAAATCTTCTTCTTCAAAAGTCTGCCCTAGCTCACCGGTCGCAGTGGGCATTCCCATCACGAGCTTCCCATTCGTCCCGCCGATCTGCAGGCCGCCGGGGCGTGCTCCTAAGAAGGAGCTAAACTTGGCATCTCCATCAACCCTCGAGACACTCAACTCGCGGAGATAGGAATTGGCGGGCCAGTCGAAGGTCGCCGCCCTCACATTCACCGAAAAAGGCAGGCGCTTATAGCCCTGTAGCCTCACTTCTGCTCCAGTCCAATCAGATGCGATCTTTTCCAATTTTTCCTGATATCCCTTGCTGTTATGGTTTAGCAGAAGGAAAAAACCGATTAGAAAAAGCGCGAAGAGACCACAAGCGACTAAGATCACTTTAAAGAGAAGATTCTTTTTCTCTTTCTCGGGAGAAGGTTTCTCCGGCTGATCGGAACGCCGCCGACGCCGCTTCACCTTTCGTGCAACCGAGCCATCCGAGCGGGTCACGACTTCACCTTTCTCTTCCTTAGCACGCTCCTTTTCTCGGAGCGCCTTCATCATTTCATCAAGCGAATACTGGTCTTTTGCCCCTTCCGATTCGGGAGACGAAGGTTCACGAACTGGGGGAAGAGGGTTCAGGGGTGGCTCTTGACTCATTAACGATCTCGGTAGGGATTTCCAGCTGGATCTAGCAGCTCGACAGTAATGAAGATCAAAATGGATCGCTTCTCAACCGAAACCCCATCATTTCTAAAAAGACGCCCTACTAAAGGCAGGTCACCAAGCACGGGGACCTTGTCATTCACGTTCCGCCTTGTCTCGGAGAGAAGCCCTCCCATGACGATCGTTTGACCATCAAGAATCCGTAAACTGGTCTTCCCTCGGATCGTTTGGAAGATCGGCTGAAGGATCGCGTTTTCGGTAATTTCCGTAAAGGATCCGGTCGAGGTTACCGCCATGTTCACGAGGTTCAAGGTCGGCGAGTTATTAAAGCCAACAATCGGACTCCCGTAGTTCACAAATCCTTCAAAGTCAGTGATGACGGGATTCACCGCAACTTCGATAATCTGCCGATTTGGCCCAACTTGTGGAAGCACCTCCAAGGATACGCCAAGGTTTTTTGTGGTGAAACTGCTGGGGTTCGCAGGAGTGACTGGGGTCGATCCATCTCCCACCGCATTCGGAAGCTCGGGCGGCTCATATTCCTCTGGGAAGGGAAATTCCATGACCGATTGAATCGAGGCGTTTTGCCCCGGAAGCGTGAGCACAGCAGGCCGAACCATGACATCCGTTCCCTTTTTCTGGGACAGGCCTCTCATTAAGATTTCATGCGCGGTACCATCGATCAGGCCTCTCAGGCTGATGACGCCGCTTGAGCGCACGGTCTCAGTGACGCCGGCAGGTGCTTGGATGTTCCCTGTCGAGATCGCATTAGAACCCGGACCAAATGCTCCTGAGGCAGTGGGCACCGAACCCCGATTTAGGAGAGCATCTAAACCATCGGAAGTGTTAGAAAGTTCACCACTTCGCAGCCCAGAACTGACGGGAGCTCCGCCGATCGTGTCCGTGATGGGAATGCCTGTTCCGGTCGTCCCACCTGATAACACCCCATTTGCGCCGACGTTGAACTCTCCCAAAACGGTGTCAAAGCCTAACTCCTCAAGATTGTCTTGGCTGACATCCAGAATCGTGGTCTTCACGGAGACGATCACGGGCTCAGTCTTCGCGACTTCAGCCACGATCGCCTCGATCAAGCGGATATTAGCTACCGTGTTGCGCACTGTCAGAGTGCTCGTGCCAGAATTATAATTGGCCGTCGCTCCTTCTGGGAAACTCACTCCAAAACTTTTTAATTTTTCAGCAGCAGTGAGCGACTTTGCAATCAAGCCCCCCTCACCAGCGATCGCCTCAGCGAAGGGATCATCAGCAGCTCCCACCTCCTTGGCGACTCCCCCTCTTAAAAAACTAGGGGGCACTTTGAAACTACGGCGAATCAAGGCTGGATCAGAAAAACCAGAAGCATTGATCACTACGGCAAATTCATCAACTCGGTATGAGGTCAAAGTTGCCTCAGTCACGAGGCGAACCACCTCAGAGAGGGGCACATTGCGTAGCTTAAGGTTGATGATCGAGGCCCTCACTTCCTTGACCGCCTCATTAGATTCATCCCCGAGCTGCACGACAAACGGCACTCCTTTTTCTGACTCATCGAGCGTGCTGGTATCACCCTGCTCGGACGCCACTCGTAAAAAATCGATCGCCTCGTCAAGAGTTGCGCCATTCAAATTCACCTCAGGGAGAACGATCGTATTTAACTTAGTCTCGATATTGACCGCGCCACTCCCCTCCAGCGTAATGCCGCCCCCCTCAAGGATTGGCGCCCGCTCAGTCAAATGGTCCGCTTGCTCCCATGAGGCATCGACATCTTTCAAGAGCTCAGCACGCGCTTGATCGCGAGCCGCTTGTAAGTAACCGGTCTTCGCCGCCTCCACGCGCTCCATTCCCCGGCGGGCCGCCTTATTATGCTTATCAATACGGAGGACGTCCTCATAGGTCATCATCGCATGATCAAATTTGGCCAAGTCATAATAGCCCTCCGCCTCATAAAGGAGCCGCCTGACCTTATCGACATTCGCGGTGTGTTCCGGGCTGATCGAAGGATTACTCCGGATCGGATCGTCGATTTTTTTACGAAATTGAGCGACCTTTGCATTGCTAGGATCAACCGCTTCCACCCCCGCCATGAGAGCTCGTGCGCCCTCAGGATCGCCCTTCCGCATCAAGTCTTGCGCCCTCACCAGTGAAGCCTGAGAAAAACGCTGGACCGCAGAAACCCGAAGACCCGCCACCGCCTTTGCCCCTTCTGGGAGCTTTGACACAGCCTCGGAATACTGAGTCACCGCTGTCTGAAAATCTCCTTTAAGATAAGCCACATCACCCGCTTCAAGGAGAGTGTAAGCATCGCGCGCATCAGCCGCCCGGGCCGCCGCCTCACTTGACTGAAGAGAATTTTGAGCAAAAGCCGGAGTCCCTAGAACTAAAAGCCCTATTAGTAATCCGCGCTGAAGGTTGAGTTGAAAAGCACCCATATCGTAGGAGACCGGTTTATAGGCCGGAAAAGATCCGCCGATAAGCCGAAAATCCGAAAATTCAAAAATTTCATCTTCGCTTGGGAAAATAACCCTTTAAAAAAACGACCCAAATAACGCCTGAAGACGCCTCAAAATTTTCTTACCACAAGAAATTCCCCACCCCCCTCCCCTCTCACTCCCTTATTCCTCATGATTTCCGAGTAATCCGCGCTCATTTTATTTGTCCAGCTTCACACCCTCGGCATCTAGCTCTGCTCCTTCCAGATTCCGCATAGTTGGATTAATAAAATACAAGTATCCAATATCATATTGTTTCGACTTTCTCGCCAAGCTGTTTTACCTTTAGAAACGTTTGTATTTACGGGCCAGATCCCAAGACGACTACTCCTACCTACTATCCTTAATGAAGCCTCTTGCCTTATTAACCGCATTATCCCTCCCTCTCGTCGCCGCTGACAGCGTCGTTACGATTAATGAAATCAACTACAACCCCGCTGGGATTGCCGATAGCCAAGAGTGGCTCGAGCTTTATAACCAGATGTCCATCAACGTCGACCTCTCAGGCTGGAGACTCTCAGGCGGCGTTGACTTCACGATTCCAAACGGCACCACCATTCCCGGAGGCGGATACTTACTCATCGCTCGGGACCTCACAAACCCAGCCCTGAATGGACTCAGCCTCGTAGGACCTTTTGAGGGATCACTCTCCAATGGCGGAGAGACGATTCGCCTGCGTAGCAGCTCAAACCGCATCATGGACGAGGTGGAATACGCAGACTCAGGAGAGTGGCCAATCGCTCCTGACGGCTCCGGTGCCACCCTCGCCAAGACCAACGCCTCCCTCATCTCCGACCAAAGCTACTCCTGGGCCGCCAGCTCCCAGATCGGAGGCACCCCTGGAGCTGTCAACTTCCCTCAAGCAAGCGCCCTCACCAGCCATATCTTCGTCCCAGATGACGCCCTCTGGAGCATCGATGACTCCGGTGACACCCCTCCCATAAATTGGAACTCAACGAACTTTAACGATGCCCAGTGGCCCACTGGCCAAACAGTCATCGGGACGGATGGCGGACAAGGAGGCGTGACCCTCACCGTCACCGACCACCTCGTCGAGCGCTTCCGCGCCAGTGATCTCAACCTGAACAATGGCGCCGCCGTCCTCACTTGGCCTGACACCGCCACTGCCGATGGAGTCGCTCAAGATGCTACCAGCACAAACCCTCCCACCTTCGCCACCAACGCCACCCCCAGTGGCCAACCCGCGGTTCGCTTCAGCGGAGACTCCTTCCTCAGCAGCAGCATTTCACCTAACATTTCAGGCACTTCCGGCTTCGTTTACTTCGCAGTCGTCAAAGCCAACTCCCCCCCTTCCGCTGGCGGAGTCGGAAACGGGAACGGCACCTACATCTGGGACCGTAACGTTGCTGACTCAATCTTCCCTCTCGCTTCTCTCAAATCAGATGGCGGACGCTTCGGCCTCCAAAGACGCCACGATAACAATTCCGGCCTAGGAGGACCCGTTTCCAGCACCCCCATTTCCACAAGCGAATACCAAATCGTCGCGATTCGCCGGAACCGCAGCGCCAATCAATTCGAAATTTGGGTCGATGGCGTGCAAGAAGGTGCTCAGAACGACAACGGCTCCTCCCTCATCCCCGAGCCCATCATGATCGGAAACCATGCCACCCCCACTGTCAGCGAAGGCTTCAATGGTGACATCGCTGAGCTCCTCGTCTTCTCTGACGAGCTTACCGATGATGAATTTTCCTCCGTAGGCGCATATTTAGAAACTCGCTACGGAGTCGATACCGCCTTTCCCGGGGCAGGAGTTACCACCCCCATCGCAGCCAATGGCTCCACCACCTACCTCCGCCAATCCTTCACCTTCGATGGAACCCCAGATGACACCTCCGTGCGTCTTAACCACTTCATCGCAGACGGAGCCGTCCTCTATCTCAATGGAGAGGAAATCCAACGGGTCAACATGCCCGCTGGCCCCATTTCACATAACACGAAGGCCCTGAGCGATGTTCCCGAGCCCGTAAACTCCGGATTTAGCACGATCCCCACCACCGCCCTCCGAAATGGCCAAAACACCCTCGCCGTCTCGCTTCACCCCGCTGCCGGAAACACCTCCTCGTTCTTCGCAGCCTCACTTCAAGGAACTGAGATACATCCCGTCACTAACTCGGTCTCTGAGATCGGCTTCAATGAGGTCTCACCCGCTGGCTCTGCCGACTTCTTTATCGAGCTCGTAAACCTCAGCCCCTCAACCCTTAACACGGACGGCTACACCCTTATGATCGATGGAGAAACCAGCTCCTCCATCGCCCTTCCCAACGCCAGCCTTGAACCCGGCGGCCTCCTTCTCCTCGACCAGGCAGCTCTCGGAATCATCCCCGCACGCTCTGATAAACTCTTCTTAGCCTCCCCCAGTGGCGATCGTATCCTAGACGCCCGCGAGGTCACAAGTCGCCTCCGCGGAATCAGTTCAGCCTACCCTGATCAATGGCTCTTCCCAAACAACCCCACTCCCGGACTCCCAAATTTCTTCACGTTCAATACCGACATCGTCATCAACGAAATTTGCTACAATCCCCCCATTCTTGACGGAATCCCAGCCATCCCAGCCACCCTTGAAACCACCTCCCTCATCGGGCCGAATTCCGCCTGGCGCTTCAACCAAAGCGGTGAAGCCCTCCCTTCTGATTGGGCCACTCAAGCACACCCCGTAGGCGGAAACTGGGAACTTGCGAACTCCCCCCTCGCCTACGACTCCGATCTTGGCGTCACAAACCTCAGAAACCCCAGGGACAACTCCCCCTCAGTCATCACATACTACTTTGAAAGAGACTTCACCCTCACCGCCGAGCAAGCAGCCGGTCTCAGCAGCATGACCATTGATCGCCGCTTCGATGATGGCGCCATCGTCTATCTAAACGGGATTGAAATCCACCGTTTCCAGATTGCCTCGACCTCCGTAAGCTCTAGCACACTCGCCTCCCCAGCCGTCGGCAATGCTGAATGGAACCGCGGAATCATCCTACCAATCGAGGCTGGATCTGCCGTGGCCGGCCTCAACCGCATCTCAGTAGAAGTTCACCAAAGCGCCTCCACCAGCTCCGACGTCTACTTCGACTTCGAGGCTAGAATCGAGACCGTCCTCTCGCCCGGCGTGCCCCGCACTCCCCCACGCGGAAATGAGACCCAGTGGCTGGAACTTCACAACCGGAGTGACCAATCCGTAGACCTCTCTAATTGGAACTTCAACGCAGGAATTAACTACAACTTCCCTGCCGGAACCACCCTTCCAGCTGGCGGATACCTCGTCATCGCCAACGACCCCGCCACCCTCGCCGCCCAGCATCCCGGCATCACAATCCTAGGCCCCTTTGGCGGCAGCCTCAGCCGCCGTAGCGAGACCATCACCCTCCGTGATCAAAATAATAACACAGTGGATTCCCTCCGCTACTTTGATGGCGGAAGATGGCCCTCTAACGCAGACGCCGGCGGCTCCACCATGGAACTGACCGACCCTGATGCCGATAACTCCCGCCCCGCAGCCTGGGCCAACAGTGACGAACTCTCCCGCACCTCTTGGCAAAACTACAGCTTCCGCGGCGTCGCAGCTCCCAGCCCCGTCGGAGCTGACAGCCAATGGCGTGAATTCGTCTTTGGCATGCTCGAGAAAGGAGAGATCCTCATCGATGACATCACCGTTATCGAAGACCCAGATGGCGCCCGCGTCCCCATGATCAGCGATGGCTCCTTCGAGAATGGGAACCTCAACACCTGGCGTCTCCGCGGCACCCACCGCCACGCCAACATCATCCCTGACCCCGATGGAGGAGGCAACGTCCTCCACCTCCGTGCTTCAAACTCCACCGAGCACATGCACAACAACATCGAGACCACTCTCCGCAATAACGAGACAGTGACCAATGGCCTCGTTTACGAAATTTCTTTCCGAGCTCGCTGGCTCAGCGGGAACCACCTCCTCAACACCCGCCTCTACTTCAATCGCGTCCCTCACACCTTCGTCTTAGAGCGCCCAGATATCCTCGGAACTCCCGGCACCGCGAACTCAACTCTCGTCAGTAACGAAGGCCCGACCTCAGAAAGTCTCACCCACTTCCCCGTCGTCCCCGCTGCCGGAGAACCCACCACCATCAGCGTCGACGTCACTGACCCCGATGGAGTCGCATCCATCACCCTGCACTACCGCGTTGAGGGAGGCAGCTTCTCCACGACCCCAATGACACCCGCCGGAGCCAGCTCAACCTGGCAAGGCACCATCCCCGGGCAAAGCGCCGGAGACGTTGTGCAATTCTACCTCACCGCGACTGATTCCCTCGGGGCAAGTAACCTCATCCCAGCAGCTGGACCCGACTCCCGCGCACTCTACCAAGTGCAAGACGGGCGCGCCGTGGACTCCCCCTGCATCAACAACTTCCGCATCATCATGGACCCGAACGATGTCATCTTCTTCGAGACCCCTCGTAACCTCATGAGCAATGACCGCATTCCCTGCACCCTCATTGACCGCGAAGGCACCATCTACTACAACGTCGGAGTCCGCATCAAAGGCTCACAACGCGCCCGCTCCTCCGATACCCGCTTCGGCTTCAACGTCGGCTTCTCCTCTGAGCAACTCTTCCGGAACGTCCACCGCTCCGTCGCCATCGACCGCTCTGAAGGACAAGTCGTCGGGCAACGTGAACTCCTCTTCGACATCATGGCCACCTCCACCGGCGGCGTTCCCGGCGAGTTTAACGACCTCGCTTACGTCATCTCTCCAAATCCAAATCACACTGGCCCCGCCATCCTCCAACTCGCCCGCTTCGGCTCCGTCTTCCTTGAAGATCAATTCGAAGACGGCAGCGATGGCACGGTTTACGAATATGAACTCGTCTACTACCCCCTCACCACAGACGCTGGCGGATATAAAGTCCCCCAACCAGACGTCGTCCTCGCACGGAGGATCGACGACATCGGAGACGATCCCGAGTCATACCGCTGGACCTACCTCATCAAGAATAATCAAGAGTTCGATAACTTCGACCCAGCCATCACCCTCGGCAAGCAGTTCAGCATGTCTGATGCCGACTTCGCCGCCAGTGTCGCTGACGTCCTAGACGTCGACCAATGGCTCAGAGCCCTCGCCTACTCATGTGCCACCGGAGCAGGTGACACCTTCTACTCGAACTCCCGCCACAACGGCCAATTCTACGGTCGCCCTGATGGAAAGATCCTCTACTTCCCTCACGACCATGACTTTGCCTTCCGCACGGATCGCAGCATCTTCCAGAACGATGAACTCAACCGTATCATTGCCAACCCAAGCTTCCGCCGTGACTACCTAGCGCACCTCTACGAGATTTGCACAAGCGTCTACAATCGCTCATGGATGGAGACTTGGACCGACCACTTCGATGACTGCATCCCAGGACCCGCAGTCTTCTCAGATGACCTCACCTTCGTCGACCAACGCTCGAACTTCATCCTCTCGGAAATCAACGCAAGCATTCCAAATGTAAACTTTGCCATCACCACAAATGGCGGAAACGATTTCACAACGAATGACTCCCCCGTTCTTCTCTCCGGAAATGGATGGATCGACATCGAAGAAATCCGCCTGAGCAACGGCACCAGCCTCGACCTCACTTGGACCTCTACCGACGCCTGGGAGCTGAACCTCGCCCTCGGTCAAGGCGTTCACCCCATCACGCTTGAAGCCTATGACAGCCAAGGGAACCTCCTCGCCAGTGACAGCATCACCATCACCCGCACCGGCGGCCCCCAAACTCCCGAAATGGCGAATCTCGTCATCTCGGAAATCTACTACAACCCTCCCGGCAGCGGCGATGCGACCGAATTCATTGAACTCCTCAACGTCGGCACCGCCCCGCTGGATCTCTCCGGCAGCTCCTTCACCGCAGGAATCGAATTCACCTTCCCGCAAGGAACAATCCTCGAGCCCGGTGAGCGCATCCTCGTCGTATCAAATGAGGTCGCCTTCATCGAAGCATATGGAGAAGGCTTAAACATCGCCGGAGAGTTTGAAAATGGCAGCGGCCTCCGGAATTCTGGAGAACTCATCACACTCCAAGGTAACTCTGGAAACATCATCCAATCCTTCACCTACTCTGACTCCACCCCATGGCCCACAGAAGCAGACGGTGATGGCTACAGCCTCATCCTCATCGCCCCCGACTCCGTCCCAGATCACGGCCTAGCCTCCAGCTGGCGCACAAGTGCACAAACCGGAGGAAACCCCGGAACCTCAGATGCCTGCGTGAAATTCGATGGCGTCGCCAATGCTGATGAAGATGGTGACGGCATCCCCGCCCTGATCGAACACCTCCTCGGAACATCCGATAACGACTCGACAACCTCCGGAAATCACTTCGGTGTCTCTGATCTCGTAGCCTCAGGAGCAGACTTCCCCACCTTCGAGGTCACTTACATCATCGGCAAGGACGACGTCGTAGCAAGCGCCCACCACTCGACTGACCTCGATGCTTGGTCTGGTCTCGCCGCCGACATCGTCATCCAAAGCCACACCCTCAACGGAGACGGCACCGCCACGACCATCTGGCAGAGCACCAAGACCCTCGATGAAGAACCCAGGCAGTTCTTCCGCATCAACGCCACCCTCCGATAGGTCGCCAAAAACTCAGGGTAAGAAAACCCACCCTCATGAAAAACTCAGGACCTAGGTCCTGAGTTTTTTTAGCAAAATAAGAACAATCAAATTCACTGATAATCAATCAATTACCCACTTCAACGCAATCGCCCAGCCACCGGAAAGCTTCAATTCTAAGCATCAATTCAGCAGCATCCCTAAAGCTCCTTTCTCAAATCAAAATTTGCTTTTTGAAAAAAACTAATAGTAAGCTTTGAGTCATTTTAAATGAATGTGGATAACTTTTCGCATGTTCACCAAAACTCTCCCCCTTAGTTTTACGATCGCTCTCAGTCCTCTTTCCTCCCTCGCGCAATCTGTCGTCCTTGTGGGACCCAATGAAGGTAATTTCTCCCCAGTAAAGTCCGTCTCCCTTGATGACAATGGCACCCCAGTCATCCAAACAAGCTCACAAGCACCCAGCACCAACATTCAAAGAAGCACCCCAGTCAACCTCACCGGAATCGGCCTGCAAAATGACACCAATCTCGATGTCTTTAACTTCGCCGGAGCGGAAGTGACTCTCGGAAATTTCGCCGACGTCCAACCATCCGGAGTCGGTATTTTACAAGCAGACGGAACCCAAATCACCCTCAATAGAAGCGGAGGAACTGCTGCCTTCGTCACTGCCACTGAAGAGATGCTCCAAAGCCCCAATCTCAACTCCTATCTGTTCTACGACGGCATCACCCCAGATCCGATAGCGAACACTGCTGATTTCAGCATTAATTTCCGATTTGCTTTTGAAACGAGCGACTACCTCGTGGTCCAAGAACGCAATGGTAACACCTTCTTCACCCTCACAGCTCTAGACATCACCGGCAACCCCATCGACGGAGCAAACGTCCTCCAATTTGGAGAAAATGGAGGAAGCGCCTTCTCGGTCTATGACTGGAACACGGGGTACGCCAATAGCACCTACTTA
>CALDZJ010000041.1 GCA_937944055.1 uncultured Verrucomicrobiales bacterium
CGGAATACGATCGATACTCTTCCAAAGAAACGACGTAGGATCTATCGTTGACGTTTCCATTGATCTGCATCCAAGGCCAACTTTCCGAGGGAGCAGTGATCGGAGTTTGCAACAGGTTGACTATACCGGACGAAGCTCCAAAAGCATCCGGACTGGCGCGAGTGACAATGTTAAAACTGTCTTCATTCGCTTGCGAACCGGGTCCGCTCCGAATTCCTAAAACTTCTCCTCGGTCGTTAATACGGGTCCAGTTGATGCTCTCTCCGGCAGCCAACTGGTCACCGAAATCATTATAGTCAGAGCTAATCGTCACCCCATCCCAAGGCTCGGAGTTATTTAGAACTCCAACGGTGTAGCTTCCATCAAATTTTTGCCAACGGGCCAAAATCCAGTATCCATTTTCCGAAATATCAATGATACTCTGATAACCATCGCCAACATCATAAAGAAGAGGGCGAGGTTTTTGGTTGGGGTAATCGGTCTCCCAGAGCACGATTCGTCTGCGATAATTCGGGGTGTAACTATACCCAATGATAAAACCATTTTCGGTCAGTTTGATCGCGGAGGCTTGCTTTCCGACAGTCAGAGGCTGGAAATGAGTGAGGGTTGGCGGGCCTCCCGCCGATCCAGGAGATACAATCACAGGGCGCCTTAGTAGGTCAGATGCGTTTAGATTGATTAAGTAGGAGTCTTGGTCGGGAACTTTACTTACTAAGGTTGCACTTTGGGATGGGAGAGCCGGAAGCTCAAGATGAGACATTTGATAGAGTCCTGTAGGAACGGTTCCGATCTCATACTCGCGAAGGTTGCTGACCCGATCACGATCTGGATCTTGGTTAGCATTTGAGGGGTCACGAGCGTCCAGCCCCCACTCGACTTCCCAAGAATCAGGCATGCCGTCAGCATCAGTATCGGCAAGGACGGGATCAGTATTATGTTTAAACTCATCACGATTACTTAGCCCATCTCCATCAAAATCTAAAATTCCATCATCTTGACTAAAAGGGTCAAATCCGAAGCTGTTTTCATAGCGATCAGGAATGCCGTCAGCATCAGTATCGGTCACAGGTTGAAGAACGAAGCTCGTATAGACGTCATCAACAATACCATGAGCTAAGATTTCTCCTCGCTCATTAATTTTAGACACATAGGTGTGAAAGATCTCTTTCTCAGGACTGTTGATAATGTCATCCAAAGCATAGAAGCTTGATAAACCCCGCCAAATCCCATCGGTCGAGGTGTCGCCATCTTTAACGAAGCCTAAAACTTCGCCTTGGTCATTAAGCGATCTCACCTCACTCGACAACCCCGCTGGTGTTGCTAGAAAGTCAAAGGTGACGTCTCCGCTGTCTGTATTGAAACGAGAAAGGAAGGCTCGGTTCACAAGCTCTCCAGTGCTTTGATCGAGCACCCGAGTGTGGCCCGCAAAAATTCCCGAAGGACTCATTGCTCGAACATAGGCCTCACTTCCCCCATCTGGACGACCGACATTACGATATCCTTGACTTGGACTCCAGGTGAAGAGATGGGCCTTGGTGCCAGATGGTCTCATTGTCCCAGCTACCGTGACGTCGCTCTTTTGGCTCATATAAGTCTGCGTGGAAATACTCCCTGGTAAATAGGTGTCTAAAACCCACGTGCCAGATGTAGTCTTTTTGAAAATTGCGCTTTCCGAAGCATGTCCGACGTTTCGAACGGGTGCCAGAAGGTAACCTGATGGATGGATTGTAAAATTCCCCCAACCCAAAGCCTTGAGATTTCCTAGGGAAACTGGTCGAGTTGTTCCTAACTGGCGATCATGAACAAAAATTTGATGAATAGAATTGATCTGGCGTGTTCCACAGACAAAACGTCCATCGTTAGAAATCGCCTGAATCGATCCACTGGTCAGCCCAAAGGAATCGAAACGGTGAACGCCCTGAGCATCCCAGTAAGCTGGGATTCTCACGTGAGAGGTGGAAGATCTCCGCAAACTCCCTCCAAATACCCCAGAGGCATGTGCGCGAAGACTGGCTGGCCATTCACCATACTGAGTAGTGCTATGACGCGTAAGGCTTTCGGCCTTCACTGAGCCGGGAGTCAAATCTTGAGGGGTCCATTGAAACACTTCACTCTCCGAAGGCCCTGCGACAAAGGTCCCAAAGTATCCTGTTTCATCATCAGCCATGAGAGAGAGTGAGCCTCCAGCATTTTGGTAGTGATCTGGAAGTGACAAAACCTGAAAGGCAGGAGCGCCTTGCGGATCGGTCCCGAGCTTAAACTCTTCTAAATTCGTAAAGCCATCTCGATCAGGATCGTAAGCGGCATCCGCTGGATCTTCCCAATTCAGCCCGTGATGCACTTCCCACACATTAGGCATGCCGTCGCCATCAGTATCGATACCGGGACGGAGGTCAGGCACTTGACCTGTGGTCGCGGAAGGAACTTCGGCCACGGTAGGGTTCCGCTTCAGCCTAAATTCGGCTAAATTGGTATAACCATCGCCGTCCTCATCTTGATTGGCGTCTAGAGCCGAATTGGGGTTAAAACCATAGTAGTTTTCCCAATCATCAGAAAGACCATCGGCATCAGCATCTTGATCAAGTCGCAGGAGAAAAGGTTGCCGACTATATCCTCGATACCCTAAAATCACACCATTGTCGTTGATCCTCGCATAATTTGGGGCTTGCGTAGACGCAGAATTATCATGGAAAGAGGATACAGGGGCAATCTGTCCCCCACTTGAGAAACGGTAACTACTGCTCAGGGTGTAAGAGCCACCCACGGATGTTCTGACCGAGAAAAGAAGCTGGGGGCGATTATTGAGCCCAAGAAGTTGAACCCGCTTATCGTCAACTTGGCGGAACGAGTGGAAGTCCCCATCAAAGAAATAAGAATCGATGATGGGATTCCAAGCAGGCCCCTCCACTTCGTAATCACAGCCAAATTCGCCAAAGTCATTCATCTGAGCGGTGAAAAGAGAGACTGCGGTATCTTCATCAAAGAGATTCGGATAGGAAGAGGCGAGAGAGGTATCAAAATCAGATAATCCCGGTAAGCGAAGAAATGCTTTAGGCGTGCCATCTGCTGGACTCAGGTAAACGCCGAGCATTTCCCGATAGTTATTGAGACAAAGGAGGCGCGGTTGGTCGAGGTCACTCGCCAATTCAGTGATGGTTTCACCATTTGCACTCACGACAGCTGAGACAATGGGGGCAGATGAAACTGATTGTAAAAGAACATCACCCAGATCATTAATACGATAGCCTAAGACAACTCCAGTCATCGAGCTAGGAGGCGCAATCTCTTGAAAGCCGTCTTTCGCAGACCATCGAAAGGCTCTTTGGAGACCATCGAAAGGCTCTTTGGAGACCCCCTCCGGGAGGAATATACCCTCCAACAACTTCACCATATTCATTCACATCCCAGAGATTGAGGGACGAACCAGAAGGCTTGGCGATTTCCACGGGGCCAGTATCCCGATGCCAGAGAATCCCTGATCGCCCCGAACCGAAGGATGTGTTTTTTAGCGCACCACTAAGCAGAATATAACCCGAAGCGGTGAATTTTAGATATTGTCGAGACCCTGCTTTTAACACGCCACCTAAGTCGAGCCCCTCTTCTACCCAAACTCCCAGAGGAGATGTCCCATGCTGGAATTCCTGAAGAGCGGTCAGGCCGTCAAAATCAAAATCCGAGGAAGCATCGGTCGGATCATTGGGATCGAGAGAATGAGAAAGCTCCCACGTATTAGGAATTCCATCGCCATCAGTATCACTGCTCGTGCTATTGAGCGCTTCCGCAGTCATAACCCCGTCTTGCTTTCTCTGAGACTCGACTGTTTCCGACTGCGAAATTGTTGGGGGAATCTGAACCTCCTCTTTATCCAACGAACTCAACATCCAAGCCAAAAGGCCACCGCCAAGAATCCCAAACAGAAAATAATTTGTAAGGCGAATTACAGGATTTTTCCGAAGCATTCTCTTGAGATAGCAGATCAAATCTTTGTGGAAACAAAAATCATACAATCTCATTTCTAATTTCTCGTAAAAAGCCATGATTCATTGATCTATCAATGAATCGA
This sequence comes from uncultured Verrucomicrobiales bacterium, assembly GCA_937944055.1. GTDB lineage: Bacteria > Verrucomicrobiota > Verrucomicrobiia > Verrucomicrobiales > Akkermansiaceae > SW10. Next base: position 4,064 of record CALDZJ010000041.1, read on the forward strand.
ACGACGAAAAAATGTCGATCACCAAGCCTAAACCCGGCATCATTTTTTCTCCATAACCTAGGAAGGTGCATCGCTACTTAACACGACCATTCTCAATACAAATAATCTCGGTAAAATCAGAAGCGCCAGAAAAGACCTTTCGAGCGAACGAGTCGATTCTTTTTGAATGAGAAGCTTGCGAAGAAAAAACTGCCTCGCGCTTCACCGCCCTGAAATAACTTCTCCTGCTGTTCATCAGCTTCAGGCCACTTTGGAGGCCAGATAAAAGGCCAACATTATTCTTAGACGTTTTCGGCATTGCCTCGCCCTGAGAAGACAGGCATTCTCCGGCGACACCTTGCCCCTCCGTGAAACTTTTTATCAGTCTGATCTCCCCATTCATCTTGCTGTCTTGTTCTGACTTGACGCCTGAGGGTGAAGAAGCGCCCGCCCCCGCGCCACCACCTCCTGAATCTGTCTCTCAGACTCCCAAGCCTAGCCCCGCCCCTGCTCCAGCTTCTAAGGTCATTCCCGAGTCTTCGCCCACCCCTGTCTCGACCAGTTCCACCCGACCTGGCCCTGAAAACCCCCTCGGGTTTTTAGACCCTGACACCACGGGAGAGCTCATGACTGAAGCGAAGAAAAAGACCCTCACGAGCGCGAACTCGCAACTCGCCCCTCCTCCGGAAGTCGAGGGTGACAGCGCGATCGAGATACCTGCTCCTAAGCTCCCTGAGATTAAAGATTAAGTCCAGATCATGCCTCAAGAACGCCCCCGCAAATTCAAAGCGGAACCCTATGAATGGCACGAGATCGTAGAACTCGAGATCGTGGCCCTCTCCAATCTCGGAGCCGGCATTGCAAAACCAGAAGGCTGGGTCGTCTTCGTCCCCTTCACTCTTCCGGGTGAAAAAATCCGCGCCAGAGTCTGGCGAAATGAAGCGAACTGCTCCCACGCCGATCTTGTCGAAATCCTCACGCCCTCGCCCGATCGCATCGAGCCAAAGTGCCCTCACTTTGCGACCTGTGGTGGTTGCCAATATCAGCACCTCCCCTACGAGAAGCAGTTGGATTGGAAAACCCGCCAAGTGGGCGAGCTGCTCACTCACATGGTCGGGGTGGAAGCGGAGGTCAGCCCCACCATTCCTTCTCCCAGGGAGTGGGGATATCGCTCGAAGATCACGCCCCACTTCCAGCGCCCAAAGCCGGGCGAGGACTTCCCCATCGGCTTCCTTGAGTTTAACCGCCGCCACCGGCTCGTCGATGTTTACCATTGCCCCATCGCAATGGATGTCATTAATGCGAACCTTCAGCCAATCCGTGATGATGTCCGCAAACGCGCCGCCGAATATAAGAAAGGGGCCACCCTTCTTCTGCGCGCCACTGGGAACCGAGTCGAAACCAATCACCGCGCCCCCGTTTCTGAAAAAGTAGGACCTCTCACTTTCAACTTCCTCGCGGGAGATTTCTTTCAAAACAACCCCTTCATCCTCGAGGCCTTTACTGAGCACGCAGCCGAGCAAGCAAAGGGCCCTGAGCAGAAATATCTCCTCGATGCCTACTGCGGCTCCGGGCTCTTCGGCCTGAGCCTCGCCAAGCACTTCGACCAAGTGATCGGCATCGAGCTTTCTGAAACCTCGGCCGACTGGGCCCGTCGGAACGCGCTCACCAATGGCATTAAAAATGCTAATTTCATCGCGGCCTCAGCGGAGAATCTCTTCGCTGACATCAACTTCCCGCCGGAGCAAACCAGCGTCGTGATCGATCCTCCACGTAAGGGCTGCAGTGAGGATTTTTTAGAGCAGCTCTTCCGCTTTGCCCCCCGTAAAGTGGTTTACATCTCCTGTAATCCAGCGACCCAAATGCGGGATTTAAAAAGCTTCATCAGTGAGGGATACCGCATCAATAGCATCCAGCCCTTCGATCTCTTCCCCCAGACGCGGCACCTTGAATGTGTCATCTCGCTGAGCCGCTAATCAGCCCCCTAGGCGTGGGGAGTTGACAAATATCTGGGCATCTCTGCGCCCTCTCTTTAAGCTCGCCTTTAATCTCATGAAACTTCTGCTTTTCACCCTCCTGAGCATCCTCCCTCTCGCTTCACTCTCGGCACAAGAGCTCGGAGCCTTTGCCTCATTTACCGAGGAGGAAAGCTCCACGAGTTGGGGCTTCTTAGAATTAGAAACCTTCACGGCGACCCCAGCCACTTGGAACGAGAGCGGGGAGATTTCAGGCTCATTTGACCAAGACTCCCCAATCTCATTCTTCGCAGATTCTATCACCTCGGATGGCGTCTTCGTGGGCGACTACACCATGGCGGGAATTGATACGCTTTCTTGCGATGTCTTTGTGGAGGATGCCCGTAATTTTAGCGGAGCGGAATTTTTCATCTTAACGAGCGAGGGAGACATCTACTTCAGCGTCACCTTCAGCATTCCCACCTCGGGCTGGTCCACCCTCAGCCATTCCATTTCAAATGATCAATGGCTGACCTTCCGCGGAGATACGAACGAGCTCATCCCCGCCATCTTTACTCCAGAATCCCTCCGTGACGTGATCGAAGTCGGCCTTAATTTCTTCGCCTCCTCCACTGAGGCCGATGGCGAAATGATCGCGATTGATAACTTTGCCCTTCTCCCCGACCTCAGCCCCCCTTCGCTCAAGATCACCCCAGGAGCCGGAGAGACCCTCGTCTCCTTCACGCAGATCACCGGCATCAGCTATGATCTCGCAATGTCCACAACCCTTCAGCCTGCGGATTGGACCGGTCTTGATCGCGATACCTCAGACCTCCGAGGTGAGGGAACTTTCGAGCTTGGCATCACCGCTCGCCCCAAGGCCTTTTTCAGAATCACCACCTGGCCACTTCTCATCGAGATCCCTTAAAAAAAACTTTCGCCAATTCCCCTTCTCTACCCTATCCCAAGCGCGATGAAAATCGTGGTCGCATACTCGGGAGGTCTTGATACCTCCGTCCTCCTCCTCTGGCTCAAAGAAAAATACAACGCCGAAATTATCGCCTACTGTGCCGACGTCGGCCAAGCAGAGGAGCTCGATGGGCTCGAAGCCAAGGCCCTCGCTACCGGAGCCTCCAAATGCTACATCGGTGACCTCAAGGAAGAGTTCGCCGCCGACTACATCTTCCCCATGTTCCAGGCCAATGCAGTCTATGAAGGCCGCTACCTCCTCGGAACCTCCATCGCTCGCCCTTGCATCATTAAAGGCATGCTCGAGGTCGCCCGCGCGGAAGGGGCTGACGCCATCGCCCACGGCGCCACTGGAAAAGGAAATGATCAAGTCCGCTTCGAGCTCGCTCTCAATGCCCTCGCTCCCGATATCAAAATGATCGCCCCTTGGCGTGATGACTCCTTCCGCGAGCAATTCCCCGGCCGAGCTGAAATGATTCAATACTGCACCGACAACGGAATCGACGTGCAAGCCTCCGCCTCCAAACCCTACTCGATGGATCGCAACCTCCTCCATATCTCCTTCGAGGCCGGTGCCCTAGAAGACACTTGGTACGATGGCACGACCGAGACGGATAAAGAAATGTATGTCCTCTCGGTCTCTCCAGAAGACGCCCCAGATGAGGCGGAATACCTACAATGCCTCTTTGAAAAAGGGAACATCATCGGGCTTAAGAATGACTCCCTCGCCAGCTACATCTCCGAGCTTGGGGACTTCGAGGTCAAGGGTGAGCAAGACGGCTACACCCTCCTCACTCCCTACGGCGTGATGCGCGTGCTAAACCATCTAGGCGGGAGACACGGCATCGGCCGGGTGGACATCGTCGAGAACCGCTTCGTCGGCATGAAGTCCCGTGGCATCTACGAGACCCCCGGAGGCACCATCCTCCTCGCCGCCCACCAAGACCTAGAGACCCTCACGATCGACCGTGACGCCCAGCACCTCCGTGATGGCCTCATCCCAGACTACGCCAAACTCGTCTACAACGGCTTCTGGTTCGCCCCCGAGCGCAACGCCCTCCAAGCCCTCGTCACCGAGACTCAAAAAACCGTGAACGGCGAAGTCCGCCTGAAACTTTATAAAGGCAACATCATGAACGCCGGACGCCGCTCCCCGAACAGCCTCTACGATGAGGACATTGCCACCATGGAAGGCGGCCAAGAAGAAGCCTACAACCAGAACGACGCCAGCGGCTTCATCGCCCTAAACGGCCTCCGCCTGAAGCAGTTCGCCCGCGTCAATCACAAGTAAACGTGGCGGAGACCTCCGGTCTCCAAGCCAAGCCTCAAGCAAAAAACCGGAACCTGAGAGGGTTCCGGTTTTTTATTCTTCTTCTCAAATTCCCAAGAATGAACAGGACAGCTTCAAATCCTCCGTTATAATCCGCACAGATGATTCGCTGGTTCGCTAAAAACGACATCGCCGCCAACTTCCTATTGGTCGCGATCTTGCTAGCAGGCCTTTACACCGCTTTCAACAAAGTCCCCCTCGAAGTCCAGCCTTCCTTTGATATTGGCGAGGTCGAGGTGCGGATGAAATTTCGCGGAGCGAGCCCGCAAGATGTGGAACAGCATGTGGTCATCCCCATCGAGCGAGCCCTGCGTGATCTCCCCGGCGTGAAACTCATCGACTCAGACGCCCGCAGTGAACTCGCGGTGGTGGATGTGGAGGCAGAAGATGGAGTGGATCTGCGAGAACTCCGCGATGAGGTGCAAGCTCGGGTGGAAGCGATCAATACCTTCCCCGATGAGAGTGAAGCGCCCCGCATCAGCATTCCGAACATCTCCAACTATCAAGAAGTTCTCACCATCGCGATCACCGGAGAGCTGGGCGAAGTCGAGCTCTATGAAGCGGCCCGACGAGTCGAAAACGAGGTTCTCAATCTGCCTGAAATTTCCCGCACTGACATGCGTGGTAATCTCCCGCTCGAAATTAGCATTGAGGCCGATGATCAGAAACTGCTCGATCATGGCCTCACCTTTCAGGACTTAGTAGAGGCGATCCAGCGCTCCTCACTCGCTCTCTCCGCAGGCTCGGTCAAAACCCCAGCCGGCTCCATCATGATTCGCACTGATGGTCAGGCCTATCGAGGAGAGGACTTCGGCAAAATCATCGTCACTTCTGAAGACGGAGCACAACTCCAGATCGATGAACTCGCCAGTATTCAAGATGGCTTTGAAGACGCCCAAATCTCCACCCGCTTTAACGGCAAGCCCTCCATCATGATCGACATCCTCCGCTCGAGCGATGAAAACGCGATCCAAATCTCCGACGCCGTTCACCGATACATCGACCACTCAGCCCGCCTTCTGCCAGATGGAGTCCAGCTCTTCGCCTGGGATGATGAATCGATCCGCATCCGTGGCCGCCTCTCTACCTTGGGAAATTCTCTCCTCGTGGGAGCGGGCCTTGTCCTAATCATCCTCGGTCTCTTTCTGCGGCCCATGCTCGCCCTCTGGGTAGTCATTGGCATTCCCGTAAGCTTCGCGGGAGGGGTCTTACTCATGCCCTACTTCGGCGTCACGGCGAACACGATGAGCCTTTTTGGCTTCATCATCGTGCTCGGCATCGTGGTCGATGACGCCATCATTACCGGAGAGAATATCTACACGCGCTTGCGCGAAAAACTCAGCCCCTTAGAAGCCACCGTCCTAGGCACCAAGGAAGTGACCACCCCGGTGACCTTTGGTGCGATCACCACGATCGTGGCCTTTATCCCTCTCGCTTACTTCCCCGGATTTTGGGGACAGTGGACGAAGCAAATCCCTCCCATCGTTGCCGGAGTCCTCATCTTCTCACTCATCGAGTCAAAACTCATTCTCCCATCTCACCTGAAACACCTCAGCACAAATCGTAAAAAGATGGGCCTCTTCGCCCGCTTTCAGAAAAAAATCGCCGATTCTCTGGAGCTCCTTATAGAGAAAGTCTACCGCCCATTTCTAAAGCTCGCCGCCTATCACCGCTACACCACGATCTGCCTGTTCATTGCGCTCGCGATGGCGGGCGTGGGCTATTTTAAAAGCGGCGCGATGGGCTTCGTCGATATGCCAAAGGTCGAGCGCTACCGGATCTCCGCCTACCTAAGCATGGTCGATAATACCCCCTTTGCGGAAACCCAAAAACAGATTGACCGCATCGTAGCGGCCGCCGAAGAACTGAAGGCTGAGCTCACCGACCCCGGGAGTGGAGAGTCCCTGGTCCGCAATATCATGAGTAGCACTGGAGCCTCCCGCCACGGCGGCCCCGGTGACCCCGAGCAAGGCTTCGCCTCCTTAGAAATCATGCCTCCAAGCGAGCGCAGTGAACCCGGGCCCAGCAATTCGGAAATCGCAAAACTCTGGCAGGACCGCGTGGGAAAAATTCCCGCCGTTCGGGACTTCCGCGTCTCAGGTGAATGGGGCAGCCGCAGGCGCGGACGTTCTGAACTTAACCATCTCAGCGTGGAACTCCGTGGACCCGATAGCGAGTCAAAGCGCTCCATCGCCGAGGAGCTAGAACTCCTCTTCGAAGCACAAGAAGGCATCGAAAGCGCCCACGCAGACAATCAACGCCAGCGAGAGGAATTTGCGATTTCACTCAAGCCGCGAGCCGCCGAACTAGGCATCACGCAGCGAGGACTCGCCCAGCAAATCCGCCAAGCATTCTACGGCGAGGAAGCACAAAAACTACAACGCGATGGCGAAGAAATCAGAGTCATGGTCCGGCTCCCTAAAGACAAACGCGAGTCCCTCTTCACCTTCGAGAACCTGAGCATCCGAGCACCGAATGACTCCGTCATCCCCTTTTCCACCGTCGCCACCGCCACCCTCCAAGAAGCACCCGGAAAAATTAAAAGATACAATGGCGCACAAGTCTCCTACGTAAATGCCCGCCCTGAATCTGACGAGGTGGAAATCTTAAACATGGCCCAGCGCCTCGAGGGGGACATTTCCGCGATTGTCGCCCAGGACCCTAACCTCAGCTGGATCTGGTCCGGCTACATCAAGGAAGACCGGGAGACCGGGAGCCGCTTCACTTGGCTCTACGCCGCTCTTATCCTAGTTCTTTACGCCCTCCTCGCCATTCCCTTTAAATCGATCCTCCAACCCCTCATCGTCCTTCTAGCCGTCCCCTTCGGCGTCATCGGAGCCTATGCCGGCCACATCGCACTAGACATCACCCCCTCGTGGCTCTCGATCTTTGGCATCATGGCCCTCACCGGAGTCGTCGTGAATGATTCACTCGTCCTCGTGGACTTCATCAACAAGAAGCGCCAAGAGGGGATGGACCTCATGGAGGCCGTCCTTATTTCTGGAGTCCGCCGCTTCCGCCCCATTTTTCTCACCTCCATCACCACCTTCGTAGGCCTTCTCCCCCTCATGCTAGACCGCGCGATTCATGCCCAATTTCTGAAACCGATGGCGGTCTCACTCGGATTCGGGATTCTTTTTGCCACCGCCATCACCCTTCTCCTCATCCCTTGCGCCTACCTTCTGCTAGAAGACCTCAAGGCTCTCGTCCGCCCTCTCATCAAGTGGTACACAAAACCATTCCGCGATGAAGGAGCAAAGGACTAACGCTGTGATAAGGTTGAGAAGAAATTTAAGTTTGCTTAATTAAAAACTCGTCTCAGCACCTCTTCTTTGCTAATTTCACAGGGCTGTTCCTAACACCCTGATTTATATGGCAAGCTCTCTCCAGCGAAAACAACACATCAAAGTCCGTGAAACTCAGATGGAAATCCCTTCTGACCGGCCCGCCTTCACTGAAGATTTTGAGGGGAAACTCTCAGAAGCACAGTCCCAACTTGAAATTCTCCAGAACCAAAGACGGGAACTTGAACGCCAAAAAATCGCCCTAGAAGACCTGAATCATCGCAAGCAGGAATTCCTGAACGGCCAGATCGAGCTCTCTGAGAAGTTCTCAAATGCCGTCACCACCATCGAGAGAGAACTCTTTGAAATGAAGCAAGAAATGGAGGACCTCGACCAAACTCGCGCGGCCTTTGTCAACCATCTCCAAAGGATCGAGAGCCTAAATCCTGAAGCTTGGCCAAAAGACACCCTCAGCGTGGAGCTGCAAAAATCACTCTCCATCCTCGACAAGGCGGAAGACGAATATGAACAAGCCGTCTCCTACTTCACCGGGACCCGGAAGAGCAGCATCTTCGGAGCCTCCTCTCACTCGCTAGGAACTCACAGCAGTAGCTCTGACTTCCAGACCATGCTCCGCAACGGCATGGCCTTTAACCTGCCCGTGATTATCCTCGGCTCACTGGCCCTCCTTATCTTTCTTTTCAAATAACCTCCCCTCCCCGCTTCACGATGTTTTTCCGAAAAATGAAACGCGAACCGGCGCCAGCCACCCCAGATGAACTCTCAGAAATCGACCTCGAGATTCAGAAATATGAATCATTGATCGAAGATGCCCCACGCAAGCTTCTCGAGCAGCGGGAACGAGAGCGCAATACCATTCCTCCTCCGGATGACTTCGCAGAACGCCGCCGCGAGCGCCGCTTCTACGCGGAACTGAGCAAAGGACAAATCATCAACGAAAAGCGATATCACACTCGGAACACTATCCTCTTCGTCCTCCTTGCTGCCGCCACCGTTTCGGTTTGTTGGTGGATTTATAGCTCACTCGTGCGCTACGGAATTATCTCCTAATTTGAGGCACTCGAACTTTCTGAGAAAAAAAATCGAAATTATTGGAATAATTCGAGAATTTATTATCTCTTACCTACGCAACTATGAAAATGAAACTCATACTCATTGCCATTGGTGCGCTCGGACTTGCTTCCTGCGCCCCATCCGCCGCTCCGTCATCACCAACTCCAGCCTGAGGCGCCACTTCGACATGAGGTGGAAGCCTCTAGAGCATCCGTGTGATGACTCAATAAAACCTGGCCGGGGTGACTCATCCCGGCCTTTTTTTGCCCAGATCCCTCGCACTCCGCAAAAATCATCCCCCCTCCATTAAAAAAACAGTTGCAAAGGGAGAGCCCATCCCGTAGTTCCTGCCCCCCGTTAAGCGCTATTACGACCATGGATATCATCAGCAAGATCGAGAAAGAACAAATGAAGTCTGAAGTCACCGACTTCAAAGTAGGTGATACTGTTAAAGTCCACAACCGCGTGGTAGAAGGCGGAAAAGAGCGGATCCAGATGTTCCAAGGCATCGTCCTCGCGATGGGCGGAACGGGCGTAAATAAGGCCTTCACCGTCCGTAAAATCTCTTATGGAGTCGGCGTCGAGCGTGTCTACCCTCTTCACAGCCCTCGCATCGCTAAAGTAGAAGTGATGTCTCGCGGTAAAGTCAGGCGCGCAAAACTGCACTACCTCCGCGATCGGGTCGGTAAGCGCGCGATTCAGGTGAAAGCCGCTGAATAAGGCCCATCCATTCACAGAGTTAAAACAGCCCTTCTTGGCTCTTTGCTCTGATCAAATCTCTGAGCCGTTGAGAGAAATTTCTCCCAGCGGCTTTTTTTGCTCTTTTTTACACTTCACCTCCCCTCCTCTCTCTTCCACTCTCCCGCATCTTGCGCGTTCATTGGGCAGTTGTTATTTTTGCCGTGATTGGGACCATCCTTCTCACTTGGCACTTTCGTACCCGCCACTTGGATTTCATGACCCCTGATGGAGTGGAACTCCCCCCAGAGGATCAGGGACTCGATCTCGCCCGTGGCCCTCTAAACCAGCAACCCGAAATTGGCAATCACCTTGAAGGATCAGAAGTACTCGGGAATCCTGAAGAACCGGAAGAAAACATCGTTGCCGAAATCACCGCCCAAGACCTCGGTGACCTAGATGCCAGTCCGGGGCTCGATACCTATCGCGCATTCGGCCGAGAAAACCCAGCCGACCGCCTCTTCGAGCTTTCCTCCACCCTCAGAGCGCGCGGCCAGTTTCAGCGGGCTCTCCTAGCCTTCGAGCGCATCATTGACACCGCCGAGGCTGATGCCACCGCCCTCGGAGAAGCCGCTCAGGGGATCAGCACCCTTGCTCCCACCCTGCCACGCTGGATCATCGATCCCACCCAAGAGAACGCTCTCATCCTGCACCTCGGGACCGCCCAAGAAGCCCCTGATGAGATAAAAGCCGCTCTTCTTGAAGTGGCCACTCTCATTCGCGACTCATCAAGCGACCAACTGGAAATCACCCCTAAGATCATCACCAATGGGCGCTCCGAAGTCCTCCCCGATAGCCCCATCACGCTTTGGATGAGTATCCCAGATAAAAAGGACCTCAGCACCCCAGTAATGAGCCTCCGAATCTCAGAGCAGACCGAGCAAGCGATCGATGACATCGCTCTCGCCGTTTTCCAAACCGTCCGCTCCCACCTGAGCAATCACGCCACCCTTAGCTACCCCTCTCCGCCGGAACTCCAGGCCCCCGGGAGGACCCTCCTCACCACTCATATCACCCGCCTAATGTGGCGCGATTTCGCACAATCTCTCAAGGAACCGCCCTCCGTAGAACCAGAACCAAAACCAAAACCAGAGTCAGAGTCAGAGTCAGACGCCGCGGCCTCCCCGAATTAAGCCTAAGATCCCCCCTCGGAGGATCGTTCACCCCCCAGAAATAGAACCCATGTTTACGAAGGCGCTTCCCGCTCTCCTCCTCAAGCTTTCGCTCTCACTCAGCCTCTGCCTCTTCATGCACGCTCAAGAAGAAGAGCCAAAACAAGACAAAGAGAAGGAAACTCATTCTGCAAAAGATCGTAAAACACCCTCAGCGGAGATCAAAAAAATCAGCGAAAGCGAGTACCAGATCGGGAAAATTACGATCGATCAAGTCAAACGGGAAGCGAGCTTTGGAGCTGGCCTCAATATGGTCGAGGGCCTCATCGAGTACTTTCTCGTCACCACGAAGAGTGACAAAGTTCACGAAACGCTCTTCCTCACCGACATTTCACCGCTCAATCTTAACATCGCAATGAAGCTTCTCGGAATCAAAGAATCGAAGGAACTCTTCGAGATCATCGATGAGGAAACTTGGAAACCCACTGGGAAATTCCCCGCAGTGAGCCCAGAGCTTCACGCCGCCTCCCTCGTAGACATCTTCGTGGAATGGGGCGAAGGGGAACAAAAAAAACGCCTCCCCGTCAACCAACTCATTCACCATATCGACTGGCCAGAAGATGCTCAGACCCCTCAGCCAAACCAAAAAGTAGAGGTTCAAGACATCCCGCTCAGCGTCATGGAACCCGGCCCTTGGCTCTCCACCGGCTCCTACCTCAATGAAGGCCGCTTTAAAGCGGAAGTCGATGGGATGATCATCGGCATCTACACCGCCGAGCAAGCGATCATAAACTTTTCTGGCAAAGATCGCCATCTGGGTGACGTTTGGATACCGCATCAGAAAAACGTTCCACCGCTGGGAACCGTCGTGAAAATCATCATTAAACCACACCACCAAGCAGCAAAATGAAGAAACTCATCTCCACCACCCTCTTCACTCTCTCCGCTCTAGCACCGCTCATCCCCCTTCACTCTTCAGCACAGGAAGACGCCCAAAAAGAGCTCCCCCAAAACATCAAAGGCCTCCACCTTTCTCTCAAGCTCGAGGCTCAAGAAACGATCAAAAAAGGGAATAAATTCCTCCTCTCCCAGCAACATGATGAAGGACATTGGGGTGACCCTAGGCTCCCGGCTTTTACAGCCTACGCGCTGCGCTGTCTGCTCGTCGATCCCGCCTATGACCCGAAAGGGGCGAGCTCCGCTTCCGTCCAAAAAGCACTCGACTGGCTCCTCAGCCAGCAAAAAGTAGATGGCGGCATCTACGGAAAAGGAATGGCCACCTACAGCACCGCCTCCGCCATCATGGCCCTCTGGGTCGCCGATCCACAAAAATACAAAGAGCAGATCATCAAAGCGCGGGGCTTCCTCATCAATCAACAAACCGATTGGGGAGTCAAAGGCGCAAATGATACTGAGTTCGATGGCGGCATCGGGTACGGCGGCACTTACGCTCACTCTGATCTCTCCAATACCCATCAAGCGCTCGAAGCTCTCTACCACACCCGCGCTCTCGCCACCGACAGCGGGGAAGAAAATGTCCAAGAGCTCGACTGGGGGGCCGCCCTCGCCTTCGTCTCCCGCTGCCAAAATCTCCGCGCCACCAATAAGATCGAGAACTCCGGCGACGATGGTAGCTTTGTCTACTTCCCCGGAAATTCAAAAGCAGGAGAGGCTGTCGACAGTAAAACCGGGCGCGTTGCCCTGCGCGGATACGGCTCCATGTCCTACGCGGGCCTCCTCTCCCTCGTCTATGCCGATCTCGATGCGGCCGATCCACGGGTCAAAGCAGTGAGCACTTGGATTAATGAGAACTACACTCTGAAAGAAAACCCCGGCCTCGGTGGACAAGGACTTTTCTACTACTACCACGCCATGGCCAAGAGCCTCGTCGCGGCTAATATCGCAGAACTCAAAGGGCAAGATGGATTAGCCATCGATTGGCGCTCTGACCTCGCCTCCACCGTCATCAACAAACAACGCGAAGACGGTTCTTGGATCAATACCGAGGCCAGCCGCTGGATGGAAAATGACCCCATCCTCGTCACCAGCTATGCCATCATGACTCTCCAACAAATCCATTCATCCCTCAATTAAGGCCGCTCAGACAGAGTCAAAATCCAGTCCTCTAAAAAACACATCAAACCCGTGCTCGCTCACGGGTTTTTTTGCGCCCCCCCTAATCGTCCAAGCCAGCGGGGAGCCTCACCCACCTTCTAAAACAAGCGCCCCTGCTCCCCATCCTTCTCGCTGACCGGCCGGATCGGCTTCCTCTCAGCCGCCGCCCCTTCCTCCCGTACCCCGAGCGTCGCAATTTCATAAACCACACGACGCCGCCCCTTCCCAGTAGACACCTCATTGCGGGAAATTTTAGTCCCCAGAAGCTGCTCCATCATCTGCACCTCCATGCGAACCGCGCTCGGATATTGCGCGTAGATCTTAGCCATCGGACTATGAAATTCCTCGATGCGAAAGCCCGTGGAGGGATCATAATGGCAGCGACTAAACCAGCCGGCCTTATCCCGCACATCTGCTAAACGAGTCGCCTTCTCGACCATTGATTTTCCAGCCCGGACCCTCGGCTGCCACTGTTCACGTAGCTTTTGAAAGTGGTGGAAAAGCAGCTTCTCGGGAGCTGAATCCCCATAAATTTGTCTCACCCCCTCCATCACCGCTAAGGTCAACTCCACTCCGGCTTCTGGAAAAAGTCCCTCACACTTCGGCTTTATCCGATAGAGCTTCTCCGGCCTTCCCACCTCTTTTTTTTCTCGTGGGATTCGCCATTCCTCTAAAAAGCCCAGCTCCGTGAGTTTCTGACAATGCTGCTTCACCCCCATGTAGCTCATCCCCAGCTCGCGCGCTAATTCTGACACCGGCATCCCGTCAGAGAGCTTGAGCGCCTCTAATATAGCCGCCCAAGACGCCCGCATGGTCTCTCTGTGCACCGGTGAAAACATCTCTTCTCATTCAGAAACTAACCCTCCCAGCTCGCTTCTAAAACCCTAAACCCCGCCAAGATTGATCTTCTAATAAGAAACCCTCGCTCCGTCTCCTGCCGCTCCGCACTTTGACAAGTCAAAGACCATCCGCTAAGGTTCCCCCAGTTTGACTGAAATTACCTTCACCCCCTCCGCTCCCGGCTACTGGGCAGATGCGAACGTTTCCCAAGAAGACTGGAATTCTGCCAAGTGGCAGCTCAAGAACCGCATCTCCTCGCTCGCCGATATCGAGAAGCACCTGACCCTCTGTGAAGAAGAACGCGCTGGCATCCTCCTCACCGGCACAAAGCTAGCCACCGCAGTCACCCCGCATTACTTCAATCTCATCCACCCCACCGATCCTAACTGCCCCATGCGCCGCCAGGTCATCCCACGCATCGAGGAAACTCACACCGATCCCTCTGAACTCGCAGATCCCTGTGGCGAAGACTCCCACATGCCCGTCCCCGGCCTCGTCCACCGCTATCCAGACCGCGTTCTCTTTCTCGTCACAGATCGCTGCGCGGCCTACTGCCGTTACTGCACCCGCTCCCGCGTCGTCTCTGGCGTTTCAGATCAAAAACTCGAAACCCAATGGGACGCCGCCATCGAGTATCTGAAAAAAACTCCCCAAGTCCGCGATGTCCTCCTCTCTGGCGGGGACCCTCTTCTTTTTTCCGATGCTAAGTTAGAAAAACTCCTCAGCAAACTGCACGCCATCCCCCACATCCAGTTCATCCGCATTGGCTCCCGCATCCCCATCTTCTTACCCCAGCGCATCACGCCAGAACTCTGCGCAATGCTCAAAAAGTTCCACCCCCTCTTCCTCTCTATTCACACCAATCACCCTGCCGAGCTCACCTCAGAAGTACGTGATGCACTGGGCCGCCTTGCTGATGCCGGTGTTGTTATGGGAAATCAATCCGTCCTCCTTGATCGAGTGAACGATTCCGTTGAAGTTCAAAAAGAACTCGTTCAAAAACTCCTCATGTGTCGAGTCCGGCCCTATTATCTCTATCAAGGTGACCTCATCCAAGGCACCGCCCACCTCCGCACAGGCATCTCTAAGGGCATCGAAATCATCGAAGGCCTCCGTGGGCACACCTCCGGATACGCCATCCCCCAATACGTGGTCGACGCACCCGGCGGCGGAGGAAAAATCCCAGTGAACCCGCAATACGTCGTCGAATCGAACACCGAGCACACCATCCTCCGCAACTACGAGGGCAAGGAATTCACCTACCCCGAGGCAAAGCCCAGCAAGATCGTAAGATAAGCCCATCAGCGACTTCCCCCTCCCCTCATTCACTGCCACGCTCCGGCATGCTTAGTTTGGAGATCATCGGCTACCTTTCCATCTTCCTGATGGGGCTAACCTTAGGACTCATCGGCGCAGGTGGATCGATTTTGACGGTCCCTATCTTAGTCTACCTTTTCGCCCTTTCGCCCACCCTCGCCACCGCCTACTCGCTTGCGCTAGTAGGTGCCACCGCGCTGGCTGGTGGGCTTAAGCACCTCATGCATGGGAACTTTGACCGCGAGGCCTTTCTCGTCTTCGGCCTCCCCTCCATCCTCAGCGTCTACCTATCACGGCGCTTTTTGCTCCCTGCCATCCCGCCCGACTTAGGCTCCATTGCCGGACTGGAAGTCACGCGTGATGGACTCATCATGCTCGTCTTCTCTTTTCTCATGCTCGCCGCCGCAAGCCTGATGATCCGAGGTCGCCGTAGCGGATCGAAAAATGAGACTAAGGAAAATCTCAATGACAGCGCTCGGCCCCGCCACCTTATTGCCGCGCTTGAGGGCAGCATCGTGGGAGCCGTCACTGGCCTAGTGGGAGCGGGCGGCGGATTCCTCATCGTCCCCGTCATGATTTGGCTACTCAAGCTCCCGATCCGTATCGCGGTGGCCACCTCACTGCTCGTCATTGCCGCGAAGTCTCTCATCGGCTTCGCAGGTGACTTACAGATCGGCCAGCCCATTGATTGGACATTTCTCCTCCAGCTCTTCGCGCTCTCCCTTCTGGGGATTCTCACAGGCTCACGCTACTCTCAAAAAATCCCCACCGCACATTTGCAGAAAGGATTTGGCTACTTCATTCTCATTGCTGGGATTTTAATCCTCGGAAAGGAATTCAGCGCTTAAGCGCGCGCCGCTCCACCCGCCCCGGGAGAGTTCTCACATTCTAAATTACGCCCCCTAAATCGCGTACTCCATTTCCATCTCACCGCCAAGGCCAGCTCCCAGAGCCGCCCCGTCACGCGAGACTGATTCACTCAGAGCCAAGCCACCCACTAGGCTCCAAGAATTGGGAAAGCCACAACGCTGGAGGACCTCCGCCGCGCGCTCACTACGTGTGCCACTCCGGCAAAGACAAATCACCTCCACTGCCGAGGGGTCTGCATGCTCCTTGAGAAGAGTGTGCAAGTAATCAGCAAAGCGCGTGAGGGGAACATTTCTTGGAGCCTCAGTCAGCCCGAGATCAAGCCAATCTTGCGCAAAGCCGAACTCCTGCGGCTCCCGCACATCCACGATGATTGCACCCTGATGCTCTTTGAAAAACTCCTTCCGATCTTCCGGAGCAATGTTCAGAGAGGTTTGGAATTCTGAAGACATCGAGATATTCCCACAGACCAATTCCGTGCTCGCCTCATCATCGATGCCCTGATCTAGAATCGGCTTCTCGCGGCTAAACTCCTCCAAGGTCATCGGATTCTTCTCATCAAGTAAACGCCTCAAGAAGCAATTCCCCCGCTGCTCGCTCGCCAAGGTCGTCACGAAACCGCTGTGGTAATCATGAGTAGGGCAAATGACAGAACTCGACCCAAGGAGGGACGGCAGACTCTTCAGAGAATGGTAAAGCGCCTGCATCGAGCTACTCCCGAAATCCGTGCGGCCAATTCCCCCCATCAAGACAGTGTCTCCAGTAAAGGCCAATTCCACCTGCTCAGGTAAAAGTGCCTCATTTAACGGTCTTCCTAAAAGATAAGCACAGCCCACCACCGTATGACCCGGCAACTCAACTCGTGCGATGACTTTACCGCCTCCCAACTCCATAATGGGCGCGCTTTCACCAGAGCCCACCCGCACTGACTGAGTCGGGACGGGCCAGCCCAAAGGATCATCCGTCCGTGCTCCAGGCGCGAGAAGATCTGAAAAACGCTCGATCAACTCCACCCGTGGAGACTCATGATCAACATGCATATGCGTGTCCAGAATCGCCGAAATGCGGCTTCCTTGGCAGCGGATCATAAGCTCGATGCGGTCAGCCAATTCGATGAAGGGATCGATGATCACCGCAGACTTCGCCTCCGCATCGAAATAAACCCAAGTACACATGGAATCACGTTTCAGCTGGATCAAGCCCGTTATCGGAGAGATCGGAGGAGCCTCTTCCTCCCGCACGATCAAGCAAGAATTCCGCAGCGCCTTCCCCGCTTCCACAATCCGCTCGCAAGCTAGATTGACCTCAGATTCCGTAATGAGAGGGCCAAAAGAAAGCCGGATCGCACCATCGGAACGCCACTTGGGCAGCCCCATCGCCTCTAATACATAGGACCCCACCAGGGCGGAGCCACATGCAGAGCCAGAACTCACACGCACATCCGCCGCATCAAAGAGGTCTAAAATTTCCTTACTCGTCAGCCCAGCCACCGCAAAGTTGATCGTCGTCGGCACCGCCTGCTCGAAGGGAGTATTAAAAACAATCTTAGGGAAAGCCTGCTTCAAGCTCTCGATCAAGCGCTCCCGATAGCCCAGCATGACCTCGTGCGCGTTAAAGGAGCCCTTTTTCATCGCCTCAAAGACCGCATGAATCGCCGCCACTCCCGGAAGATTTTCCGTCCCCCCACGGGCTCCGCTTTCCTGCCCACCTCCCGCGATGAGCGGCTTAAAAGGAGTTCCCTCACGCACGTAAAGCAGGCCGATCCCCTTAGGCGCATAGAGTTTATGGCCACTCGCCGGAGCGTAATCGATCGATAAATCAGTCAAGTTCAGATCCCGCTTCCCGACTGCCTGCACCGCATCCACCATCCAAAGAGCGCGTGGGCTAGTGGGACGAAAGGCCTCCTCCACCGCGCTGAGATCCTGCGCGACGCCCGTTTCATTATTCACCGCCATCGTGCAAATCAAATCCGTCTGAGCCGCGTGACTCGCAATGAACTCAAGATCCAACAAGCCCTCTTCATTCACGGGAATCTCTAGAATCTGATGAGACATTCCCAAAATTTCACACCAATGCCGCAGCGCCTGAGGCACCGCCTTATGCTCAGTCGCCCCAAAGAGAAAGAAGCGCAGCGCTGAATCACCACTCGCCGGCCCATCTTCACTTTTTTGACGATCCCGAATCTCGCAAATCGCCGAAAGAATCGCGGTCTGGATGGCCTCAGTCGCGCCACTCGTAAAGACAATGCGCCCACTCCTCGCTCCCATCACCTCGAGAGCCGCCGCCCGGGCCTTTGTCAAAACACTCCGCGCCCGCAGCCCCGCCACATGAGAAGAACTCGGGTTACCAAAAAGATCCTCCATCGTCTCCAGAGCCGCCTTAGCCGCAGCCGGAAGCACAGGAGTGGTCGCGTTCGCATCGAGATAGACATCTTTCATCGCCCTAGAGAACCGAAAACACGGCATTTTTGCAATGCTAGAAAGCGGAAGAACGAGAGCTCATTCCCTGCCCATTCACGGGAGAAATCCCTGACTCGGACCCAGCCAAGTCACACCCGGCACATTCCGCAAAATCAAAAAAATGAGCAAGGTGGCGAGCACCCACCATAAAAAGTTCAACCGCCAGCGGAAGCCCCCTAAGCAAGCGAGCTGCGGAAAACGGAGAGCAACCGCACTCATAACGATCCAAGTGAGCCCCAATATCACCGTCATGACAAAGAACGCATTATTTTGAAAAGCCTCCAGCCAGCGCCCCTCTCCCAGCGCCAGCGCCGCTCGCGTAGCACCACAACCCGGACAAAGCAGCCCCGTTTTCTCATGAAAAACACACGGAGGAAGACTTCCCACAAGCCAGCGCGCCGCAGCCACTCCCAGTAAAATCAGTGGCGCAAAGAGCACCCATGGTGGCCACGCACCCCGCTGAGCCCCCCCCACTCTCACCACTCGATGTTCCATTCTCCGCCCAGCATGATCATCGCGAAAACAAGCAAGCCGATGTAGCCACAAATCAAGCCCGCCACCGCCATCCCGCGCCCCTCCTGCTGGTTCCCCTCCGCCTTTAACTGCCGCCCCGCAAGATGGCCACAAATCACAGCCGGAACTCCAAAGAACACCCCGCCACAAAAACAAAAAAACACCAGAGACAACACCCCACAAATCAGACTCGCAATCGCCAAGCCGTTCGTCACAGGCAAGGCCGGCCCCGGAGGAGAAGCCCCGCCAAGATTCACCGCAGGCGGCGCATAAGGCGACTCTGATGAAGCTCCAAAATCTGCCTGAGCGCGGGCCTCCCCCCGCTCAGAGGGCGGGAGAACCGGAGGAGTAGCAGCCGCAGGAGGCAGGGCCGCTCCCGCTCCCAGCTCCGGCAACTCGATGAGTGGCTTCCATGAAGGCATGCCCTCAGTCCAGATCAGATCACGCGGCCCGATCTCTCCAGAACGGATCAAGGCGCGGAGCGCCGATTGATCGAGCGGGCCGTATTGTTGACCACTCTTTCCGTAATACCACTCACCCATCTCAGAGAGGGAAATCTACATCCCCATAATCTGGTAGCCTCCATCCACGTACAGGACTTGGCCCGTGATCGATGCCGCACCCTCGCTCGCTAAGAAGACCCCAGTCGCGCCGAGTTCATCCGTCGTGCAGGAACGCTGCAAAGGCGCATGCTCCTCGTAGTGCTTAATCATCGAGCCAAAGCCTGAAATCCCACGTGCCGCAAGGGTCTGCACGGGGCCCGCACTGATACAGTTCACCCGGATTTTCTTCGCCCCTAAGTCTGCCGCAAGGTAGCGAGTGGAAGCCTCCAAACTGGCCTTCGCCACCCCCATCACATTATAATGAGGCACCACCTTTGCTGCGCCATAGTAGCTCATCGCCACGATGCTTCCCCCATTCGGCATCATCGGCACGGCACGCTGCGCGAGAGCCACCAAGGAATAAGCGCTAATGTCATGAGAGATACTGAAAGCCTCCCGAGTGGTGCTCAAGAAATCACCCTCCAGCGCCTCCTTCGGAGCAAAGGCCACCGAGTGCAGAACCAGATCAATCGTATCGGTATGCTCCTTCACCTTCTCAAAAAAGGCCTCAATCTCCTCATCACTTGTCACATCACAAGGATAAAGAGGCACATCCTCGCCGAAGGTCCCCGCTAACTGCTCCACATTATCCTTCAAGCGGTCGCCCTGATAATTGAAAATCAACTTCGCTCCCGCATCTGACCAAGCCTTCGCAATTGCCCAAGCAATGCTCCGCTTATTCGCAACCCCAAAAACAACTGCGGTTTTCCCGCTCAGTGGCTTATCACTCATTAAAAAGAGCATCCCCCAAGCGCCTCCGCTTGGCAATAATTTTGCGCCCTCGCTGCTGAGTAATTCTACGGAGAAATTCTACGATCTTCCCTAAACCATCGGCCTAACCGGGATGCCACGTCCTTTGAAAAACTCCTTCGCCTCAGGCACCGTGTGTTGGCCAAAATGAAAAATACTCGCCGCTAAAACGGCATCAGCCTTCCCCTGATCCAGCACATCTACCATGTGATCGAGATTCCCCGCGCCACCACTTGCGATCACCGGGATCCCCACCGCCTCACTCACCGCCCGGGTCAACTCGATGTCGTAGCCATCCTTCGTCCCGTCTGCATCCATGCTCGTGAGCAGAATCTCACCCGCACCCCGGTTGTAAACTTCCTGAGCCCACGCGATGGCATCCAGCCCCTCCACCGGCTTACGCCCGCCATGCGTGTAAACGCCCCACTTCCCAGGCCCGATTTTTTTCGCGTCGATTGCGACCACGATGCACTGATTCCCAAAAGCCTTTGCCCCCTCATCCACCACCTCTGGGCGCACAATCGCAGCGGTATTCACCCCCACCTTATCCGCACCCGCTAATAACATACGGCTCATGTCCGCCACCTCCCGGATCCCCCCTCCCACCGTTAAAGGCACAAAGCACTGTGCCGCAGTCTCGCGCACCACATCCACCATCGTATCACGCCCATCACTGGATGCCGTAATGTCCAAAAAAACAATCTCATCCGCCTGCTGTTCATTATAAGCCACCGCTGATTCTACCGGATCTCCAGCATCCACGAGGTTCACAAAATTCGTCCCCTTGACCACACGTCCGTTCGTAACATCGAGACAAGGAATAATTCGCTTGGCGAGCATGCAGACGGTCTAACCTAAGTGGCCGCGCTTTCCAAGCGCCATGCCAAAGCAACTCAAAACACCACCACAAATTTTCTGGCGCTTCCTCCCGGAAGAAGCATCTTGAAGACATGGCTCAGCCCCCACATTTCGGCTCTCTGCTGAAACTCCTCGATGATGATAACGAGGCCGTCCAGCAAGGAGTCCAAGCCGCTCTCATGAACTATCAAGGCGACGCCAGTGATGACCTCGCCGCCCTAGGCATCCACCTAGAAACCAAGGAAGCTAAGCTCCTCTCAGGTTCCCTCCATCCCGGCCGCCAAAAAACCCTCCGTGAGCAATGGATCATGCCCACCAATCGCCTCCGCTACCCCGACTCCGATCATGACCTCCTCGAGTCGACCCTCCGCCTCCTCTCCGATTTTCTCCACGATGGCGTCACCTTGCGCCCCAGCCTCTCTGATGAACTCGACCTCCTCGCCCGCGATGCCCAGACCGAGGTGGGCACCCCCTTGGAACTCGCTCACTGGCTCTTCAAGTCCGGCCGCTTTGTCGGAAATCGTGTCGCGCCCTATGACCCGCGAAACTCCGACCTCGCGTGGTGCCTCGAAGAGGACCAAAGCAACCCCATCGGGCTCTCCCTGATTTACATCCTCGTGGCCCACCGTCTGGGGCTCCCAGTTTACGGAGCGAACTACCCCGGCCACTTCCTCACCCTGATCGACTCCGCCGAGGGGCCCACCTTGATCGATTGCTTTCACCGCGGGCGGCCCGTCCTCGTGCGCAAGCTCCTGGCGGATCACCCCGAGCTCTCAGACAGTGCTCGCAAGGCCGTGCGCCAGCCCTGCGCTCTCGCCGCCATCCTCCACCGCGTTCTCGCCAATCTGAATCTCTCCTTTAACAAAGTAGGCCGCTTTGATGATGCCGCCCTGATCCAAGAACTCATGAAAACGATCCGCGCATGACCATCGCAGAACAGCAGCCCATCATCGCCGGGCGCGCCCTTCACCGCCTCATCCTCTCGCCAGATGACCAGACCACGATCCAAGGAGGCCTCATCTTTTTCCATGGGCAAGGCGATTTCATCGACCGCTACCCGCCCCTATTAAAGCCCTTTGTCCGCGCAGGTTACCAGTGCATCCTCACAGATCTTCCCGGCCACGGCCGCTCCCCCGGCACCCGTGGAGACGTGCCCAGCATCACTCTCGTCAATGAGCTTTTACAATCCTCCCTCGCTCAGCTCACCGGTCCCATCATCCTCACAGGCCACTCCATGGGCGGGCTCCTCGCGCTGCATTATCTCTTAAAATTCCCTGAGCGGTTCTCCGCCGCCTGGGTCAGCTCTCCCCTGCTCGATCCCATGCGCCAAGCGCAGCCATGGATGCGCCGCGTCCTCCCCTTCGTATCCAAAATCTTCCCATGGCTCACCCTTAGCACCGGAGTCCGCAGCGAGGATTGCGGAGACTTTGCAGAAGATTCCGCGCGCCATGCTCAGGAGATCAAGCCGCTCTACCATAGCCGCATCTCCCTCGGCTGGGGACGCACTCTCCGTGACACCGCCGACCAAGTCCGCGCCCAATTCCAAAATCTCCACCCCGACATCCCCATCCTCTTCACCCAAGGCAGCAGCGACCCCATCTGCCCTGCCGAAATCTTAAGCGAACGCCTCCAAAAGCTCCCCGAAAATCAAATCACCTACCAAGAAATCCCCGATGCCCTGCACGAGCCCTTCTCCGGCTCCCGCCAAGAAGAATTCCTGAACCTTCTCGATCACTGGATCAAGCAAGGCGTGGAGGCCTCCCGCCCCCGAAAGCTCTCTTAAATCAAGCTCTCTTAAATCAAGCTCTTCCCGGTCATCTCCTCCGGGGCATCAATCCCCATCATATCAAGGAGGGTTGGGGCGACGTCGGCTAAGATGCCATCAGACACTTTCCGCGCGGAGGCATCCTCGGCGACATACCAAAGGTGCACCAAGTTAGTGGTGTGAGCGGTGTGCGGTGAGCCGTCCGCATTTTTCATGAATTCACAGTTTCCATGATCCGCGGTGATCAAAAGCTTTCCACCAAGGCGCAAAGTTTCTTCGGTCACTGCTTTCACCGCATCATCGATGCGGGTTACCGCTTTCTTCGCAGCCTCAACCACACCCGTGTGCCCCACCATATCAGGGTTGGCGAAATTAATAATGACGAGGTCGTAATCCTTCAAGTGACTGACGACGTATTGCTCGACTTCTTCCGAGCTCATCTCGGGCTTGAGGTCGTAGGTTGCGACGTCCTTTGGCGAGGGAACCACTTTACGATCCTCGAGAGCGTAGGGCCTTTCTTCCCCACCATTAAAGAAGTAAGAAACGTGAGGGTATTTTTCAGTCTCGGCGATGCGTAATTGCTTTTTTCCTGCGAGCGCGACGGTCTCGCCGAGGGTCATTTTAATCGTCTCGGGAGGGAAGATCGCCGGGCAATCGTAAGTCTCATCATACTCGGTGAGGGTGACGTAATTAACTTTCGGAATCTTCCCCGCTCGGAATCCATCAAAGTCCCCTTTGCTCAAGAAGACCTCAGAGAGTTGGCGTGCGCGATCGGCGCGGAAGTTGAAAAAGAGGACCACATCACCATCATTAACACGCTGGCTTTCATGCTCACAAAAGATCATCGGCATGATGAATTCATCAGTTTTTTCTTCGGCGTATTGCTCGGCGATTGCTTCACTGGCGAGGAGTTCTGAGCGCTTGCCTTTCCCATGCACGATGGCCTCCCAGGCTAATTTGCTACGCTCCCAGCGCTGGTCCCGATCCATCGCGTAGTATCGGCCGATCACGGTCGCGATGCGTGCATCATACTTTGCCAATTCATCTTCGACATAGCTGACGTATCCCTGCCCACCAGTTGGTGAGGTGTCTCGCCCGTCCGTGATGGCATGCACCATGATGTCATCGCAGCCGCTTTGCTTAGCCACTTTAGCCAGCGCGATGAGCTGATCTTGGTGGCTATGGACGCCGCCATCAGAGACGAGTCCCACGAAGTGAAGCCGCTTTCCCTTGGCCTGAGCAAGAGCTTCTTGCAGCACCTTATTCTCCTTCAGAGTGTCATCCGAGATCGCCTTGTTGATGCGGGTCAAGTCTTGATAAACGATGCGCCCCGCGCCTAAGTTTAAGTGACCAACTTCGGAGTTCCCCATTTGACCTTCCGGCAAACCGACATCTAATCCGGATGCGGAAAGATGGCCTTTCGGGTAGAGAGGCTCCATCGCATCATGAAAGGGGGTGTCTGCTAACTCGACGGCATTCCCATCCTTTTCGGCGCTTTTTTTCCCGCCGGGATTGAGTCCCCAGCCATCACGGATGATTAATACGACAGGTTTGTGAGCCATTGCAGCACCGTGTTAGGGCTTCCCGCTCCATCCGAAAAGCCAAAACCCAAGGCATTGGAGCGAGAAAGGCTCTTAGGATGACTCCTGCCATTCTTGGGGAAGCCTCTGCGGTTTCCCGCTCGGCATCTGCACGAGGGCGAGCGCTTGGCGGCAGTGAATGAGCGGTCGAGCTTCTCCTTTTCGGAGAACGGTGAACTCGCAGAAAAATTTCACTTTGCCCATCTCAGTGACCTGTCCGTGGATCTGCAAAGTATCGCCAAGCCGAGCTGGGGTTTTATAGTCAATCTCGGTCCTCACGACCACGGGGAAGAGCTGAGTCTGCGCCATCGTGGCTAGATCCATCCCCATGATTCCGGCCAGCTTCGTGCGGCAGGTCTCGATCATGCGGAGGTAGGCGATGTTATGCACCACGCCTCCGCAATCGGTGTCGAAAAACATCACCTCTTCCTCAGTCGTCAGCTTTAAGTCCGCAAGAGTCATGATTTACCAAACGGGATTTTTATCAGAATCGTAAGGGAGCCAAAGCAGGGAAACCGAGCGGATATCGATGTCCTTTTTATAGGGCTTGATCGCTTCAGTTTCGAGCTCGGTGGATGAGGCGTCAAATTTCCCTTCTAATTGATGGATGTCCTCAGCCAGCTCTGCTTCTAAATCAGCAAGATCACCGGCGATGAGTGCTAGCCGTTCTTCAGCGACTTTCACATCACGCCGCTGCTTTAAGACGCGGCCCGCTGCAGCCACTCCGCTCCGCCGTGATTTACGCCCTCCAAGGAGACCTCCCAGCAGGCCACCCAGCATCGAGGCGCCGGCTTGCCAAGTGGAGCTACTAGCCTCCGCTTCTTCTTTCTCCACTGCGAGTTCAGCCCGCTCGAGCTGACTGGTCTTTGTGCGGATTTTAGAGGCGTAACGATCACGTAATTTATCAATCGCCTCATCTCGTTCCTCTCGCCCTTTGATGGAAAGGCGGGCTCGGAAATCGCCCTCGGACTCGCCAAGCTGTGAGTACATTTTATAGAGTGGCGAGTAGAAGAGCTTCACCCGCTCATTACGGTAGATCCAATCTTCAAACTCATCCTCCACTCCTTGATAGTTATCGGCATTCATGGCGTAGCCCGCTAGTTCCGCAAAGCCCGCGCCTTTTCGCGGTTCATCATCCAAGGATTTCAGAGGCAAGGTGCAGCCGCAATCAGTGGACCAATCGATCGCTTTTGCTCCAATCGGATTAACAAAGCGAACGATCCGCGAGCCATCGAGACTGGCCTTACTTGAGGAAAAATGCACATGGGCATCCCGCAGTAAAGCTGGATGGTAGGTGATCTCTTCCGCCTCCCCAGCAAAGGGAACGAAGCGCTCTACCACGCCTTGCCCTACCGAGGGCCGTTCATTTTTTTCGGGAGCGGCAGAGGCTCGGCTCATCGCCATGCCCATCCCTTCTGCGGGAGCAGCGAGAGCCGTTTGCGTCTTCTCAAAGCGGTCCCGCTTTGGGTCCATCAAGGTTTTAATCTGACGCCGCGTGAGAGGACCGCGCAGATAGCTCATGACCCAGCGCACATGGAAGACCACCGGCCCATCTTCATGCACATTGTTCATCAGGAAAACTCGGCTATCGAGCCCAGAGAGCATGGTCTCCATCTGCTTCCGATTAAAGCCCCCTCCTTGGGCATCAGCAGCACCCGCTAGCCCATCTAGGACACGCGCCTTATCCCTTTCTGTTTGCATCCGTCCTAAGAACCAAGTCCCCATATTAGAGAGCGCCTTGTAATCCAGATCGACCGGATTTTGGGTCGCCACCAAGACGCCGAGGCCGAAGGCACGAGCTTGCTTCAACATCGTCATGAGTGGTTTCTTACTGGGCGGATTCGCGGTCGGCGGGAGATAACCATAAATCTCATCCATGTAGAGTAGGGCGCGCAGGCTAGTCGTTCCAGACTGCCTCCGCATCCATGAAAGCATCTGATTAAAGAGGAGCGAGACGAAGAACATGCGCTCACTATCACTGAGGTGGGCAATTGAAAAAATCGAGATGCGAGGCTTCCCATCCTCATCATACATCATGCGTTGGATATCGAGCGGCGGACCTTCCAGCCAAGTGGAGAAACCGGGGCTAGCAAGGAGGGCATTGAATTTCAGGGCCAGCTTCTGGCGATCCTTCGTCCCTAAAAAGGACTCCAGATCAATCACCCCCACTTTATCAAAGGGCGGTTTTTGGATATTCCGAATGAGTGACTCCAAAGTGAGGGACTGTTCCGCGGCCCAGCAGTGATTAAAGATCGAGCCTAAAAGGATCGCTTCAGGAGACTGGATCGGGTCGGCATCCACCCCCACGAGAGAGAGGAGTGAAGACACCGTGGACTCGATCCGCTCGCCTAAAAGCTCACCATCATCCATCACCTCGAAGGGTGGGACATCGAGCGAGCTTAAGATGGAAACGGGAATCCCCGCCTTACTGCCGGGAGTGAAGATATTGATGTCCACCTTCTCCTTTAGCTGGCGGACACGCTCCGGAGACTGGTGCCAATCAGCGATTCCCTTCTCCCACATCTTGGCCGTTTTTTCCGCGAAGGCATCCGGCTTCATCCCTTTTTTCCGTGCGTCATCCTCGTTAATCCAAGGGCGAAAGTCCTTCCCTGCAAAATCAGGGAAGGTAAGGAGGAGATTTGAAATATCCCCCTTCGGGTCGATCACGATCGCCGGGATCCCATCCATCGCAGCCTCTTCTAAGAGACCGAGGCATAAGCCTGTTTTACCGGATCCGGTCATCCCCAAAACCACGCCGTGAGTGACGAGATCTTTAGAATCATAGAGCAAGAGGTCATCGCCCACCTCGCGCTGATCGATATCATACTCCTTTCCGAGATAAAAGGATCCCATCTTTTCGTAGTCGCTCACGGTTTTTTCCATGGGATTGTCATACCTGAGGAATTGGGAATTTCTAAATCCAAAATTCTCTTTATTATCACGGCGTGACTCAGTCCCCTCCCCGCGCTTGGGCCGAAATTGATTTGGCCGCTCTTCAGCACAATCTTCGCATCGCTCGTGAAAGATCGGGCCAAGAGGTCATGGCCGTCATTAAGGCCGGTGCTTATGGTCACGGATTGGTGGAAGTTGCTAAGGCTCTGGATCCTGAAAAGCTCCCCTTTCTTGGCGTAGCAAATGCAGGGGAAGCCCGCCGACTCTATGAAGCAGGGATCCAAACTCGCCCTTACATTCTCGGGGCCACTCTCCCAGCCGAGCGGGAAGAAATCGCAGCACGCGGTTGGACTCCCTGTCTCTGTTCCTTGGAAGAAATGGAACACTTTAACCGCCTCGGCCAAAATTCACCCATTTCCGCGCACCTCGCCCTCGATACCGGAATGGGCCGCGGCGGCTTCCTTCCTCAGCAAGTCGGAACCGCGCTCGAGAAACTCAAAACCTGCCCCGGCATCATCCTCACCGGAGTCGGCTCGCACCTCCCCGTCGCCGATGAGGACCCCGCTTTCACTCGCTCCCAATTCGAGCTATTTGATTCACTCGCTGAGAGCATTCCTCAGCAGTCCTCGCCCTTTCACATTCACTTAGAGAACTCGGCCGGGCTTCTCGATTATCAGAGCCGTAGCACGAACCTCATCCGCCCCGGCCTCCTCCTCTATGGCATCTCACCTCTGCCCGAGCATCAAGCACTGATCCGGCCCGTGATGTCGCTCAAGTCCCGCGTCTCCGTAATAAACCACCTCCCGGCAGGCCACGGCGTTTCCTATGGCCGCACCCTCTTAACGCGTGACACCAAGGCCGCCGTGCTCGGCCTCGGCTATGGCGATGGTTACCCACGCGCACTCTCAGAAAAAAATGCCCAAGTGCTCATTAACGAGACCCTCTGCCCCCTTCTTGGCCGTGTCACAATGGATCAAATCATCGTCGATGTCACCGATCTCAGCCACTGCCAAGCAGGCGACGAAGCCACCCTTTTCGGTAAAGATCTTCTCGTCTCCGAGCTCGCTGAAAAGTCAGGAAGCATCGCGTGGGAACTCCTCACCCAGATCACTCCACGGGTCGAGCGCATCTACCGCTGAAGGATCACCTCCTCACCCGGTCTGAGGTATGACCACACACGCAATTCATCACGGCTGAAGTCTAGCATCACCGCTCCGCTCTCCCATTGATTAAAGAGCTGATAGCCCTGCGATCTCACCCGCTTGACCCATCGCCGTTTCGGCATCTGAAATTTTGGTAATTGCCCCGCGCTGGTGATGATGATTTTCGCCCCCGTTGCCTCCAAGAATGCCTGTTGCCCAGACACCCCCCATTCATGCTGCCCCATTAAGACCACATCAGCTTCGAGATTCACCCCCGCCTTCACCAGATCTTGCTCCCCACCGATCCCCAGATCTCCCGTCACCAGAACCCGCCACCCTTTCCAATGCACCCTCATTACCATCACGCGATTATCGGCGATTTCTCTCTCAAACGGACTCCCCTCGCTCACAATTTCCACAAAAACCTCCTCACTTAAGTCATAGCGTTCCCCTGCTTTCCCAAGCACTTTCAGGCAAGAGCTCTCCTCTGCCTTAGCCAAAAATTCCCGATAATTTGGGCTCAATGCCTCCTCCACCGGCAGCAGCACTTTTTCCAAACCACCTCTTTCTAACAAAGACGGTAAAGCCCCCACATGATCCCCATCCGGGTGCGTCAAAAACACCGTCTTCAAGCTCACATTCCAACGCCCTAAGATCCCTGCCAGCTCTCTCTCAAAAAACCGCTCACCTCCCACATCCACCATCACTCCTCCTCCCACGTTTAAAAAAGAAGCAGCCCCTCCATCATGACAATCAAACACCACCCAGTCGGCCGGAGCCATCTCCCGCGCCTGCCAATGACCAAAGGGGACTTTTGAAAAACCCCTCGCCAAATGATACGCTCCATTCCCGACCGCCTCATTCACCCGATTCACCCCGAAGCTCAAAGTCTGGCTCAGCGTCCCGAGTAGGACCGATAAAAAAGCGAGCGCCAAAATCACCCAGGTCGCTGGAATCAGAAACAGACTCGCGACCACCGCAATCGGCGTCACGAAGCCGAAATGCCATAACATCAGCGGGAGTGACCCCAGCCAAGCCACGAATGAGCTCGCACTCAACTCCGCCAAAAATTTACGAGCCTTCATAAACTTCATTTGTCGATCCGTGAGCAAACGCGATGGAAAAAAAGGATCTAACTCAGCAATCTTCCCCGTCACTCTTAAGGCATAAGCAACCCCCAGCCCAATCGTCAGCAAAACCCCATACGATAGCTGAAAACCCACCTCATAAACTTGCGAAGGCCTCCACAAAATCACCACCATTGCACTGAGCGCCAGCGCATTGAAAAGCGAAGGCCTCCGCCGCAGAACAAAGGCCCCCAAAAAACAAATCGCCATCACAGTGGCTCGGACCGCTGGCGGCCTTAACCCCGTCACCATCGCATAGCTCAGCATCACTAAAATCACCCCAAGCACAGCCACTCGCCGCGGGATCGGCAAATTCCCAAAAACCACCCAAAATAAACTTCCCACCAAAGTGACATGCAGCCCGCTCACCGCGAAAACATGCATCGCCCCACTCTCACGAAAGGCCAGACTCACCGCAGAATCGCGCGGAGGTTTCTCACCCAAAACCATCGCCTGAATCACCTGCCGTCCCGCTGACTCCTCTGAGAGCCCCAGCGTCATCCCCCTCCTTAAGCTCTCCCGTAAAAACTCAGCCCAGCGGTAGAAACCAGCAGACCAAGCCCAGCCCCGCTCCTCTTCCGCATGCACTTGAAAACCCCCAAAAACACCTGCCCGCCGCCACCTCTCAAGCCTCTGAAAACTCCCAGGATTCCGCTCTCGCTCCGGCACAAAAAACTTCCCCATTACCGATAAAATCTGCCCCGCCGCATAGCCGGAAGCATTCATCACCACCACCCTGCGCTCCCCCTCCTTCGTCCTGAGCTTACCATAGCGCTCCCTTCCCAACTGAGTCACCCGCGGACCCACCTGCAAAGAACCCGTGACGAATTCACTCATTGGCTGAGCCAAACTCTCACGCACAGGCTCCTCTAATCGCTCAAAGCGGATCGCCACCACCAAAGCGCACAGCACAATCAAGAAAAGAGAAACTCGCCGCGCCCCCACGATCAAAAATGCCAGCGCCAACACGCCAAAAGCCCAGCCTTGAGCCTCAGCCCATGCCGCTCCCGCCAGACAGCCCAAGGCCAGCGGCGCGAGCGGTGCCAGCGCCACCACCCGAGCAAAAACCTCCCGTGATTTCCCCCAAGCCGCGATCACTTGGTGCGTGGCCCGCTTGTTTCACTCATCTCGCGCAAGCGATGCGCGGCATTTGCAGCATGCCGCGTCCCCTCCAACTTCTCCGTCACCTCTCTTAAAATCTTAGCCAAGCCCTCTCGATCACCCAGATCCTCCTCATAAATCTCCGCGATCCGAAACATCATGAAAGCGGCATCATCCTCGGGCCACTCATGATCATCCAAAGCCTCATTTAACGTACTCACAGCCACCACCGGGCTCCCCAAGCTCGTCCGCTGGATTTTGGCAATTTCCAACACCGGGAATCGTTCATCCCGATTTTCCAACCACGCTTTTCGATACACTCCGATCGCCTCAGCATATTCCCCCGCCGCCACCGCCGCCCTCGCTTCATCCAAGGGATCATCCTCCACCTCAGCGCTAGAGCCCATCACCTCCTCCCCAATTTTATCAACGAACATCGGCAACACATAAAGAACCGCCAAAACTCCTCCATAAATGATCGAGATTAACATCGGAGCGCCCACTTTTAACATCGCCGAAGTCTCCACATTCCCACCCTCCGCTAATTTCACCTCGGCATAAGGGTCAATATCACTATTCATGAAGGCCTCCTCCGCCGCCCTTTCCGCCTCCGCAGCCTCCCGCTTAGAAGAATTCCACGCGAAAATTGTATACGAAACTAACAAGGTCAAAATGACGGCATGCATGAACAACTTCTTATTCTCAACCACCCTGAACTTTACCCACGAAGGCCAAGACATGCAAAGCCTCAAAGCTCCCGAACCAGAAAACAAAAAAAAGAGCTACGGACAGAACCGCAACTCTCTGAGAAAAATTGGTAAATCCGTCCTACTTTTGGTTCAGCACGGGGATTTCTGGCTGGCCGCCAAATCCTGGAAGTGGGCGCAATGGCGGCACTGGCTCCTCACTTGTGCAGCAGCCACAAGAGCTGAGACCAAGAGAACCGAGCGAAAAGGCAGCAAGAGCGAAAATTTTAAGGAATTTCATAAGCTTGAATTGAGTGAAAGGTTTTCGAGAAAAAAAGAGCCGGAGAGATAGCCTTACTACCTACCCCGGCTCAAATTTTAATCGCTGGTCTAGATTACTTAGAAGGAATCGAGACAGGAGCAGGAGCAAGAGGAGCAAGGACGTCAGGAGCACTTCCGCAAGAAGTGAGTGAGAATCCAGCAAGAGCTGCAACGAGGCTGAGGATAGTAGCAATTTTCATTGTTATTTCTTAATGTTGTTTTTTTTGTTTTAGAGAAAGGGGATTCATCCCCCTCATCTTGGGAGGTTCGGAGAGTGTTACTAACCGTTCCAAGTTGCCGAAAGAATAGGTAAGTCCCTATCCCATGCAAGTGATTAAGGAATCTTTTCTAAACTTTCCAAGCTGAGTTCCTTTGAAAACTGGGATTGCATCAGCGAAAATGCGCGATAACGTCCGCCCTCCATGAAAAGTCCCGCTCATGTTGCCATCGTCGGTGCCACCGGCGCCGTCGGTCGAGAAATGCTCATCTGTCTCGCCGAACGTGATTTCCCCCTTTCAAAGCTCACCCTCTTAGCCTCCGCAAGATCAGCAGGCCAGACGCTCACTTTCCGAGGAGAAGAAATCGTCATTCAAGAACTGCGGGAAGACTCTTTCCAAGGCATCGACATCGCCCTCTTCTCTGCCGGAGGTGGCATTTCCGAAACCTTTGCCCCCATCGCTGCCGAAAGTGGCTGCATCGTCATCGATAACTCCTCCGCCTTTCGGATGGATCCTGAGGTTCCCCTCGTCGTCCCCGAGATTAATCCTCAGGCCGCTCAGCAGCATCCGCGCAATATCATCGCGAACCCAAACTGCTCCACCATCATCACCCTCATGGGCCTCGCCCCACTTCATCGAGCCTTCGGCTTAACCGGCCTCATTGCCTCGACCTATCAAGCCGTCTCAGGAAGCGGCGCGCAGGGAATCGCCGAGCTCGAGAGCCAAGTCCAGTCCCTCGTCGCCGGCACCCCGATCGAGAAAAAAGTCTACCCCCACCAAATCGCGCACAACGTCATCCCCCATGTCGACGTCTTCCAAGACAGCGGCTACACGAAAGAAGAGCAAAAAATGCTCCACGAAGGACGTAAAATTTTAGACCTCCCAGAACTCAAAGTCACCTGCACCTGCGTCCGCGTGCCCGTCATGCGTTCACACTCGATCTCTGTAACCGCAATCTTTGAAAAAGACCCCACCCTCGCAGAAGCTCAGGCCGTTTTTCGAAATGCCTCCGGAGTGGAACTGCGAGATGACCCCTCGCAGGGACTCTACCCCGTCCCCCTCGACACCATCGGAAAAGATGACTGCCTCATCGGGCGGATTCGCAAAGACCAAGTCCTCCCCCAGGCCCTCGCCCTCTGGATCGTCGGCGACCAAGTGCGCAAAGGAGCCGCACTCAACGCGGTGCAAATCGCTGAGCTTCTCTAATCCATTCCCTCACCCGCTGAGCGGCTCAGTCGCCCCTTCACCATCATTTGCAGCCTAAGCCACTTGCGCAGCCCCCTCCGCACGCTACCTTGGCCCCGTGCCTAAGAAAGCTGCTCCCAAGCCCTCCCAAAACGTGATTCACATCCGGGGGGCCCGTCAGCATAACCTCAAAAATCTCGATCTAGAGATCCCCATTGGCGAGCTCACGGTCATCACGGGGCCTTCTGGCTCTGGGAAATCCTCACTTGCCTTTCACACCCTTTACGCCGAGGGCCAGCGTCGCTACGTCGAGACCTTCTCGCCCTACGTGCGCCAGTTCTTCGACCGCATGGATAAGCCCGAGGTCGACCGGATCGACGGCATCCCCCCCGCCATCGCCATCGAGCAAAAAAACACCATCCGCACCACCCGCTCCACCGTCGGCACTCTCACTGAGGTTAATGACTACCTAAAGCTTCTCTACCCGCGCCTCGCCACCGGCTACCACCCAGAAAGCGGCGAAGAAGTCCGCCCAGACAGCCCCCAATCCATCCTCACACACTGCCTCAAAAACTTCACCGATCAACAAATCCTCGTCCTCTTCCCCATCCCCGTCCCCCAAGACACCAAAGCGACAGACCTCTTCCCGTTTCTGAATTCCCAAGGCTACCTTCGCATCTTTTTTAAAGGCGAGATCATCCGTACCGACTCCCCGCCCAAGCTACGCAAACTCCCCACCGAGGTCTGGATCATCCAAGACCGCCTCAAGGTCTCTTCTCGTAATAAATCACGCCTCACCGAGTCCTTCGAGCAAGCCCTCGCCCTAGGCAAGGGCCGCTGCAACGTGGCGGAGACCTCCGGTCTCCAAGCCCACTCTTTCTCCACCTCCTGGGCTCCCCTCGTCAAGCCCACCTCCTCCCTCTTCTCCTTCAACTCCCCTCTCGGAGCCTGCAACAACTGCCGCGGCTTCGGGCGCGTCATCGGCATCGACCTAGACAAAGCCATCCCGAACCACCTCCTCTCCCTCCGCGATGGAGCCATCAAGCCCTTCCAAGGTCAGCGTGGAGAAGATTGCCAGCGCGATCTCCTCCGCAACTGTAAAACCGCCGGCATTAATCCCAATGCTCCATGGAATGAACTCACCCCAGCACAGCAACGCTGGGTCAAGTACGGCGAACGCAGTAATAAATCATCCCTCTCCTCGCTTGAGCAATCAGAAACCCTGTGGAGTGAGGGCCGGTGGTATGGCATCCAAGGCTTCTTCGACTGGCTAGAAACCAAAGCCTACAAGATGCACGTCCGCGTCTTCCTCTCCCGCTACCGAGCCTACACCGAGTGCGCAGAATGCCAAGGCACCCGTCTCCAGCCAGACGCCCTCCACTTTAAGATCCTCGGTAAGGCCCTCCCAGAACTCTGGCAAATCCCCCTTGATCAACTTCTCTTCTTTTTCGAAGGAGTCGCCAGCGCTCATGCCCCGCTCGATAAAACCACGGAGTTAGTCCTCAATGAGATTACCTCCCGTCTCCACTACCTCTGTGAAGTAGGCCTCGGCTACCTCACCCTAGATCGCCCCGCCCGGACCCTCTCCGGAGGCGAAATCGCCCGGGTCAATCTCACCACCTGTCTCGGCTCCGCTCTCACGCAGACTCTTTTCGTCCTCGATGAACCCACCGTGGGACTCCATGCCCGTGACATCGCCCGCCTCACCAAAGTGATGCACGATCTCCGCGATAAAGGGAACACCCTCGTCGTCGTCGAGCATGATGAAGCGGTGATGCGCCAAGCTGATCACCTCCTCGACATGGGCCCCCAAGCCGGCGAAGCCGGTGGCACCATCGTGGCGGCGCTTTCCAAGCGCCAAGCCAACTCCAAATCCTCTCTCAAAACATTCCCCAACTCCATCACCCTCCCCTACCTCCTCGGCACGAAGTCGATCCCCACCCCCAAGCACACCCGCAAACCCAAAGCCCACCTAAAAATCCGTAAGGGCTCCTGTCACAACATTGAAAACCTCTCCCTCGACCTCCCGCTCGGACTCTTCGTCTGCTTCACCGGAGTCTCCGGTTCCGGGAAATCAACCCTTGCTCACCCCATCATTTTTAACAATCTCGCTCGCCACTTTGGCATCACGATCGATGAGGCTCCAGCCCCTGCTGAGCTCTCCGGAATGGATGAGATTAATGGCGTCCAACTCATCGACCAATCTCCCCTTTCCCGCACTCCTCGCTCCACTCCGGCCGTCCTCCTAGGCGCCTTCGAGCATCTGCGCCAGCTCCTCGCCCTGACCAAAGCGGCAAAACTCAACGAGCTCACCCCTGGCTATTTCTCCTTTAATTCCGGCCCCGGACGCTGCCAACGCTGCGCTGGTAACGGCTTTGAGAAAGTGGAAATGCAGTTCCTCTCAGACCTCTACCTCACCTGCCCAGAGTGCAATGGCACCCGCTTCACTCAGGCCGCTGAATCCTATAAATACCACGGAAAATCGGTCGTGGATTTCCTCCGCTTCACCGCCACTGAAGCACTGCACTTTCTGGAAGGGATCGATGCCGAGACGAATAAAGAAAAACTCCTTCTGGGCAAAGCCCGCTTCGCCCTCCAGCCCCTTATCGAGACCGGACTCGGCTATCTACGACTCGGCCAAGCGCTCAACACCCTCTCCGGTGGCGAGGCCCAACGCCTCAAGCTCTGCCAACTCCTCACCTCCACCAGCGGCAGTGTGAACTCCCTCCTCATTCTCGATGAACCCACCACGGGGCTGCACTTCATCGACATTGAAAAACTCCTCACCATTTTCCACCGCCTCGTAGATATCGGATACTCGCTTGTCGTCATCGAACATCAAAGCGACGTCATCAAAAATGCTGATCACGTCATCGAGCTAGGCCCCGCAGCCGGTCAAAACGGAGGCCAAATCGTTTACGAGGGCCCACCCGTGGCGGAGACTTTCAGTCTCCCCGCCCCTCCCTCTACCAAGCCGCCAAAATTAAAAATTAGAAAATCCAAACCGGAAATTTCCATCCACGGCCTCCGCCATCACAATCTCAAAAATATCGACGTCACCATTCCTCACAATGAATTCGTAGTGGTCTCCGGCCTCTCAGGTTCAGGGAAATCCACCCTCTCATTCGATGTCATTTTCGCCGAGGGCCAACGGCGCTTCCTAGACTCCATGTCTCCCTACGCTCGCCAATTCGCGAGCCAACTCGAGAAGCCAGACCTAGATCTCATCACCGGCCTCCCGCCCACCGTCGCGATCGAGCAGCGCATCTCACGCGGGGGCGGAAAATCGACCGTAGGCACCGTCACTGAAATCTACCACTTCCTCCGCCTCCTCTACGCCAAAATCGGCATCCAACACTGCCCACAATCGGGCGAGGCCGTCATCTCTCAAACCCCCGAGGCGATCGGTGAACAACTCGGCAAGCTCCTCAAAAAGCACACACAAATTCGCCTCCTCTCACCCGTCCTCAAAGCACGCAAGGGCTTCCACAACGAATACGCCGCCGCTGCTGAGAAAGCCGGTTTTGAAGAAATGTTCATTGATGGTCAACTCATCGAGACCGCCAACTTTCAGCCACTGGCCCGCCATAAGGCGCACGATATCGACTTCGTCGTAGCGGTGCTTTCCAAGCGCCAAGCCGGTTCAGAAATCTCTGCCCACCTCGCCACCGCCCTCCAATACGGCAAAGGCACCTTCCGCGCCCTCACCGCAAAAGGTGATCTCCACACCTTCTCCACCCAGCGCGTCTCGGCCACCACCGGCGAATCTTTCGAGGAACTCGACCCCCACCACTTCTCGTTCAACTCACCCCGCGGTTGGTGTAAAACCTGCCGTGGTTACGGACACCTCACCAGCCGCACCCTAGATCTCAAAGGCTACAACTCCGAGGCCGAAGCCGAGATTCACGAAGAAAAACGCGCCGCCAAGGCCGCCCCTGAAGAACAAACAAGCTGCCCAGATTGCCACGGCGCGCGCCTCCGCGAAACCTCCCGCCACGTCTTTCTCCCCATGGCGGAGACCTCCGGTCGCCAAGCCAAAGCAAAAAGTAAAAAAGGACAAGGAGACCAGAAGTCTCCGTCACTCTCCCTCCCCCAAATCACCGCACTCACGGTCAAAGACGCCCGATCCATCCTTCAATCCCTCAAGTTCAAAGGGCGCGACCTTGCCATCTCACGGGACATCACGCCCGAGATCATCCAGCGGCTCGAATTTCTCGATCACGTCGGCCTCGGCTACCTCCAGCTCGACCGCTCCGCCGTCACTCTCTCCGGGGGAGAATCCCAGCGCATCCGCCTTGCCGCCCAGCTCGGCTCGAATCTTCAAGGCGTCCTCTACATCTTAGACGAGCCCACCATCGGCCTTCATCCCCGCGACAACAGCGCCCTCCTTGGCACCCTCCAAGAACTCAAGAATAAGGGCAATAGCCTCCTCCTTGTCGAACACGATGATGACACCATCCGCGCCGCCACCCACCTCATCGACCTCGGCCCCGGCGCCGGAGTGGAAGGCGGAGAAGTCGTCTTCGAAGGCAAGCCCACCAAAAAATCCGGCAGCAAAAATTCCCCCACCATCCAAGCCCTCCAAAATCCCCTCGCCCACCCCAGCCGAGGCGAACGCCGCAAAATCCTCAAAGCAAAAAAGAACTGGCTCCAACTCAAAGGCTGCACCGCCAACAACCTCAAAAATATCGACGTAGAAATCCCCCTCGGCCGCCTCACCGTCCTCACCGGAGTCTCCGGCTCCGGCAAATCCTCCCTCATGCGCGGCTGCATCAGCGTGGCGGGGACCTCCGGTCTCCAAGCCCAACCCACATCCAAAACCCCTCCCTACAAATCCGCCACCGGCTTCCAAAACTTCAAATACAAATACGAAGTGGACCAATCTCCCATCGGCAAAACTTCCCGCTCGTGCCCCGCCACCTACGTCAAACTCTTCGACCACATTCGCGCTCTCTTTGCTCAGCTCCCCGAGTCCCGCATGCGCGGCTACACCGCCTCCCGCTTCTCCTTCAATAATAAAGACGGCCAATGCCCCGAGTGCAAAGGCAATGGACGCATCAAGCTGGAGATGGACTTCCTCCCGACCACCTGGATCGATTGTGAAGCCTGCCTTGGCGATCGCTATAACCCTGCCACCTTAGAAATCCGCT
The DNA here is from genome assembly GCA_937944055.1 of uncultured Verrucomicrobiales bacterium. Lineage (GTDB taxonomy): Bacteria > Verrucomicrobiota > Verrucomicrobiia > Verrucomicrobiales > Akkermansiaceae > SW10. The sequence continues at coordinate 41,993 of CALDZJ010000041.1, forward strand.
ACAACGGCCTCACGATCGGTGACATCCTCCGGCTCAGCATTAAGACGGCAGCCGAGTTCTTCTCCGCTCATCCCAAACTACAAAAACCGCTCAGCCTCCTCGCCGAAACCGGCCTAGGCTACCTTACGCTTGGCCAACCCAGCCCCACCGTCTCTGGTGGCGAAGCTCAGCGCCTCAAGCTCGTAACCCAACTCACGAAAGGCCGCCCAAAAATCACGGATGCCGGCCCGAGCAACACCAATCTTTACCTCATCGAGGAGCCCACCATCGGCCTTCACCAACAGGACGTAGCCCGGCTTAATGATGTCCTCCATCGACTCGTCGATGAGGGGCACACCGTCATCGTGATCGAGCATCACATGGACCTCGCCGCTGAAGCAGACTACCTCATCGACATCGGCCCAGAAGCAGGACCAAAAGGAGGCCAAAT
>CALDZJ010000042.1 GCA_937944055.1 uncultured Verrucomicrobiales bacterium
GAGGGAGCGAGTGGATCCTTCTTTCATGGGGATACGGATGGCGCGATCGTCGAGCCATGCTTCGGGGAGGCCTCTGGTTTCTGGTCCGAAGACTAAAAAATCTTGGGCTTGGAATTCGACTTCCCAGGCCGATTTTTTAGCCTTGGTGCTAAGGAAGAAGAGGCGCGCTGTGGGATGGGCTGCGAGGAGTTTGTCAAAGTTCTCCCATAGATGGAGATCGACTTCTTTCCAGTAATCCAGTCCGGCGCGGCGTACTGATTTTTCGTCTAAGGAAAAGCCAAGAGGCTTCACGAGGTGGAGAGTGGAGCCGGTGGCAAGGGCGAGGCGGCCGATCGCTCCGGTATTGTGCGGGATTTCTGGTTCGACAAGGACGATGTTCATTTGAGTTAATGAATTATGTATCAGCATGTTAGACGAAAAAAAGGCGAACCAATTGGCTCGCCTTTCTTTTGAAAAATAACGCGTAGGAGATGTTTTAATCAGCAAGTGCCACGTTGATGCGACGGCCTTTCTTGTCGAAGAAGACGTTGCCATCAGTGAGGGCGAAAAGAGTGTGATCTTTACCCATGCCGACGTTAGCACCGGGATGCCACTTGGTGCCGCGCTGACGGATGAGAATGTTTCCAGCGATGACTGCCTCGCCACCGAATTTCTTGACGCCGAGGCGCTTGCTGTTGGAGTCGCGACCGTTTTTAACGGAACCCTGTCCTTTTTTATGAGCCATAACTAAGTGTGGTAATTAGGTTGGAAAATTATCCCTTGATCGAGGTGATCTGGAGCTTGGTGAGGTGATGACGGAAGCCGATGGTTTTGTGAAAACCCTTACGGCGCTTGAACTTAAAGGCGACGCCTTTTTTGCCCCGGTGCTGCTCGATGACTTTAGCGGTGACTCCGGCACCTTTGACGGTGGGAGCACCAACGGTGGTGTTTTCACCATCATTCAGGAGAAGAACTTCGCCGAATTTGATCTCTTCATCAGCCTCCACGGGGAGCTTATCGACACTGAGGGTGTCGCCTTCTTGCACGCGGTATTGTTTACCGCCGGTTTTGAAAATTGCGTAGGCCATGATTTAGGTATTGGCTAAGAGTTAGTGACGTTTGGCGCTGAGCGGAGGCTCTTGGCGCTTACGTGGAGGCGGAATTCACCACAAGCATGCGGGACGATCAAGGTTTTTTTGAAAATAAACTGCTTTATTCGTTATGGTTTTGGGTGTTTCCAAAACTTGCCTTTTTTGGGCTGGCTGAGTAGTGACTTTTAGCAATGACTCACCCTCTTTCTGTGACCCTCGCTGATGCTGACGCGACTCTTGTGCTGGGACGGGAGTTGGGGCGTGCGGCTCAGGCTGGGCAGGTGATTGCCTTGGTGGGTGAGCTGGGGGCGGGGAAAACGACTCTGACTCGGGGATTGGTGCGGGGTTTGGGTTATGAAGGGGAGGTGACAAGTCCTACTTTTTCTTTGGTTCAGGAATACTTAGGAGGGAGTCTGGAGGTGTTTCATTTTGATTTTTACCGGGTGGAGGATGAGCATGAGCTGCTTGATTTGGGTTGGGATGATTATTTGGAGCGTGGGGGTTTGGTGATTGTGGAGTGGCCGTCTCTCTATCCGGATCTGCTTCCAAGAAACACGCGCTGGCTTAAGTTGAGTCATGAAGGGGAGGGGAGGCTTGTGGTTGATCTCGAGAGTCCTTTTAAGGGCTAGGGGTGAGGGAGGGGGGGCTTAGCGCCTTTCGGCTGGTCTCAGTTGGGGGATTTGCGTATTTTTTCAGAATGAAGGTTTCTTCCTGTGTGCTGTGCCATCGCCGCGATTTCCTGCGGCGGGCGGTGTTGGGGGCGGCGGGATTCTTTACTACGCCCGGAGCCTTTGCTGAAGCCCTCACGGCAACCCCCGCGATGACCGAGGGGCCATTTTATCCAGATCAGTTGCCGTTGGATACGGATAATGATCTGATTCGGATCAATGATAGGATCACTCCGGCAATGGGAGCGATCACTCATCTTCATGGTGCGGTGACAGACTTGAAAGGGGATCCCGTTTCTAATGCCCGGGTTGAGATTTGGCAGGTGGATGATCGTGGTGCCTATATTCACTCGAGGGATGGTGGCTTAAAAGGGCCCAAGCGGGATGAACATTTTCAGGGCTTTGGTCGTTTTTTGACGGGGCGGGATGGGCGTTATTATTTTCGTACGATAAAGCCCGTACCTTATTCTGGTCGCACTCCGCATATTCATGTGGCGGTGTATCGTGCAGGGAAGCGTGCCTTGACTACTCAGTGTTTCATCGAGGGTGATTTGAGGAATGGGAGAGATGTCCTGGTTCGGCGGCTGGGGGATTCTGCGAAGCAGCTTATGGTTCAGTTCCGCCCTTTGCCGGATTCTCAAGCGGGAGAACTGAGTGCGGAGTTTAACATCGTGCTAGGGTTCACTCCGGATGATGGGCATGGTGATATTGGGAGCGATGCTGAGGGCCATCAAGAAGTGCTGCCTACTTTGGAGAGAGATCGCCTGACTTATGAGAAGGCGAAAAGGGCGTTAGAGGAGGATTCTGAGTAGGTTTTTTACTAAAGGGAGAAAGTTTAAGCTTTGTTTCCCTTAAACTAGGCCGACTGCTCTCCGCACTCGGTCTAGGACTTTGGTCGCTTCTTCGCGGGCCTTTTCGGCTCCGGCTTGTAGCACGGCGTCGACTTCAGCGGGCTTTGCGACGAGTTCCTCTCGCCGTGCTCTCATGGGCGCGAAATGATCCCAGTAGGCTTCGGCGAGGCGTTTTTTAAAGTCTCCGTATCCGCAGCCGCCGTTTTCATAATCGGCGATCATTTGTTGGTATTCTGTGTCTGAGGCAAAGAGCTCATAGAGGGCTAGAATGATGGAATTTTCAGTGGGCTTCGGGTCCTCTACTCCGGCGGAATCTGTCTTGATGCGCATGATGAGCTTTTTTGTCGGCTTCTCGTCACCGAAGATCGGGAGCGTATTATTGTAGCTTTTGCTCATTTTCTCGCCATCGAGTCCGGGGACCTTGGCGACTCCTTCGCGGATTCTTGCCTTTGGGAGAATGAGCGTGCCTTCGCCGTATTGATCGTTGATTTTTCCGACCAAATCTCGAGTCACCTCAAGGTGTTGTTTTTGGTCCTCGCCGACGGGGACGACGTTAGAATCATAGAGGAGAATATCGGCAGCCATGAGTGCGGGATAGGCGAAGAGGGCGTGATTTGCTGAGAAGCCTTTTGCGATTTTATCCTTATAAGAGTGGCAGCGCTCGAGCAGGCCCATGGGGCAGAGGGTGGAGAGAATCCATGCCAGTTCATTCACTTCTGGGACGGCGCTTTGTTTAAAAAAAACCCCTCGTGATGGGTCGAAGCCGCAGGCAAGGAAGTCGATGGCGACATTACGAACGTTCTCGCGCAGTTCGGCGGGATCGTGAGTGGTCGTCATCGCGTGATAATCTGCGATGAAGTAATATCCATCGCCTTCACCTTGTGCATCAATGGCGGGTTTGATCGCGCCAAAGTAATTTCCCACATGGAGTTTGCCGCTGGGTTGCAGGCCGGTCAAAATTCTCATGATCGGGAATTACGTTGTTTCGAGCGAAAGCGAAAGATCAAATCCTGTCTTGGTCTTGCTCATCCGCTTTACCGCTTGAAAATTGTCTATCCTGTGGGCAGCGTTTGGCCGTGTTTAAGCCACGTTGGAAAAAAGAGGCCCAGCTCCTTCTCAAGGGAGCGAAAAAGTTCCTCCATTATAAGAGGGACCTTCTTGCGCAGGATCGGATTGATGAGATTGAGTCACGCCGTGCGGACCTCAAGGCCGCGATTAAGGCGAAGGATCTCGATGCGGTGAAGGAGGCTTCTAAGCAAGTCCGCAATACTTGTGAGAAATCTCTCGCTCACTATCGCCAGCCGGATTGGCTTCAAGAGAATATTGAGGTTTTTTGGGTGGCCATCGTTGTCGCTCTCGGGATCCGCGCGTATTTCCTCCAGCCCTTCCGCATTCCTACTGGATCGATGCAGCCATCGCTCAATGGCATCGTCGCGACAAGTATGCACGAGGATGAAGGGTGGGAAAAACCGTGGATCGGAAAACGGGCGCTAGACTTTGTCCTTTCCGGTCGCAGTTATGAGAATGAGCTTGCGAAGAAAGATCTCAACATCCGCGATATTAAAGACGCGAGCTTTTTCCTCTTCTCACGGACCAAGATCTTCTTCGACGATGGGAGCGACGTCGTCATTGGTAGTCCTCTTAATGAGGCGGTAAGCATTAAAACGATCGCCCGTGCCCTAGAGCGTAGTCGCAAGGGCATCACCCCGCATTTTAAGGAAGGTGATCCCATTTTCCAAGGTTATCTCACCTCCGGAGACCTTGTTCTGGTCGATAAGGTTTCTTATCACTTTCGCCAGCCGAAGCGTGGTGAATCCTTCGTTTTTGATACTCGTGATATCAAGACTGGTGGCCCGGCCTCGTTGAGCAGTCAGGATGGTGGAACTCATTATATTAAGCGTCTGGTTGGTGTTCCGGGAGATGAAATCCAGATTAAACAGCCCGAGCTTTGGGTGAATGGATCCATCGCCCAGGAAGAAACCATTCAGAGAGTCATGGCGATGAAGCCGGATTCTAAAGGGACCCACTACACGGGATATACGAATCCTACTGGTAGCCCGAAGCAGCCCAGTGAATTCCGCAGCGCGAAGTTCTCTGTGAGGCTTGAAGACAATCCCGAGAAGGGAAATAACTACCGGGAATTCTTCGCCCTTGGTGATAATTCACCCTCGAGTCTCGATTCCCGCTACTGGGGTTCGGTGAAGCAATATAATCTCGTCGGCCCTGCATTTCTCTCCCTTTGGCCCTTCACGAGTGGTCATTGGGGCTTCATCAAATAATGTCTATTGATCCCACCTCAGCTGAGATTACTAAGAGGGCGAAGTCGAATCTCGCCTTTGCGCTCCGCTGTGTCCCTAGCGAGAGACGTCAGCACCTCGTAAGCTTTTATGCATTTTGTCGAGTGATCGATGACCTCGCAGATGATCTCGATCTGCCTATTGAGGAGAAAAAAACGGGCCTCGCTGGCTGGAAGGCGATTTTTGAGACGGGTAGCCCGGATCCCACCCTTGGCCTAGAGGGCCTCCAGGGCGAAGTCTTAAAAGTACGAGAAACATACGAGATACCCTCAGAGTATTTTACAAATATCATCGAGGGCTGCCAGATGGATTTGCATCCGCAGCGCTTCGGCACGTGGTCAGATTTACAAGAATACACTTACCGTGTCGCCTCTTCGGTAGGCCTCGTATCTCTTCCCCTTTTCGGCGCAGATCCGCAACGCTCGCACGATTATGCTGTGGCCCTCGGGCATGCTCTCCAACTCACCAATATCCTGCGTGACATCTCGGAGGACCTCTCGAATGGGGCGCGTATTTATCTGCCGCTGCATGATCTGGGCCGCTTCACTTATACGGAGCGTGATTTGATAGGCCGTGTGCATGATGGCCGCTTCATCCACTTCATGAATCATCAAGCGGATCGCTGTGAGGAACTTTACCAAAAAGCCAGCGAGCTCTTACCACCTGAAGATCATAAGGCTCTCCTTGCTCCGCGTGTCATGCACCGTATCTACCACACTCTTTTGCAGAGAATGCGCGCTGATCAATTCCGCGTCTTCGATCGCCGCTACCGCTTAAGTAAGCTCCACAAGTTCCGCCTCTTAGTGAAGGAGCGCTTTTCTTAAGAGGGGGCTCTGTGTTTACAGGAGCTTTTGAGCGGTCTGTAAGCTACAGATATCTTGGGGGCCTTTATCTCTCCGGATCGCTTTAATTCTTGGGAACCTGAGCGCTAGTCCGGAGTCGTGCCGCTTCGAGGGGCGGATTTTATCAAAGGCGATTTCTAGGACGATGGTCGGCTCGACTTTAAAGACGCGGCTTGAGATTTTCTCAATCGTGGTTTTTTGAAAATGCTCGCTGAGCTCCTCGATGTCTTCATCCCTGAGGCCGGAGTAGGCTTTGCCGAGAGTGCGGAGTTCTCCCGTGTTCGTATCACGAAGCGCGAAGGTGTAGTCTGATAGAAGCCCGGAGCGCTTGCCGTGACCTTGCTGGGCTGCGATGACGACGCAGTCTAAGGTGGGCATGACTCCCTTGAGCTTCCGCCAAGCTTGCCCACGGCGGCCGGGGGTGTAGCTGGAGGAGGGGTTCTTTATGATGAGGCCCTCGTGATCGGCCTGCATCGCTTTCTTAAACTCCCGTTCTAGTGCCTCCTGATCATGTCCGTTTGGGCGAGCGAGCGGAATGGTGGTGAAGGGGCTGCTGAGCTGGAGTGACTCAAGGATGGAGCGGCGCTCGGCGAGGGGGGAATCGATAAGGCTGATTTTATGATAGAGGCAATCGAAGGCGATGAAGCTTACGGGAATGGCAGCACCGAGGAAGAGGTCTCCTTGGACTTTCTTGCGGCCTAGGCGTTTTTGGAGATCGAAAAAGCTGAGTCGTTTCCCCTCGGCGTGGGCGATGAGCTCGCCATCGAGAATGCAGGGTGGGAGGTTTTGAGCAGCTTCTAGAAGCTCGGGAAATTCCTCATCGAGCGAGCGGAGATCCCTTGAAAAGAGGTGGACCCCAGTGGGGCTGACGTGAAGTTGGGTACGAATTCCATCGTACTTGGGTTCTAACCAAAGGGGCGTTTCATCATCACTGTGCCACGTCATGATTTCTTGAGCAGTCTGGCTGGGGGAGGCGAGCATCGGTGTGATGCCGGTCCCGGGACGGAGTTTAATTTTTGAAAGAGAGCCGTTGCGAGCTGCGACGGCGGTTTCGCCGAGATCGCCGGTGAGCATGGCGGCGTAGCGAATCTCAGCGGAACGAGTGCCGAAGGCGAGTGCGATCGCTTCTTCGTAGAGCCCCTCCTTGGCTCCGGCTCGTATTCCGCCTGTGAGGAAACGGATCAAGGTTTCACCTTCAGCGGGGTGGCATTGGTGCAGAAGCTTTGCGAGGCCTTGGATTTTAGTCAGGGAGCCTTTTGCTAGACTGAGAGCGTGAAAGTGATCTGCGATTTCTGTGATGGAGTGAGGCTGTGGATCGAGCGAGGCTTCCTCTAGGAGGAGGCGGGCGCTGCGGGCGGAGTCATTTTGGCTCGCGGAGATTGTTTTATACTTTGCGAGTGGGAAGTGGGTCAGTTCGAGGAGGGCTTGGCGGATCATGGCGGGGCCCAGACGAGTGAGCCCACTGCCAGCGAGCCAACGGGTGACGAGGGGGAGCTCTTCTTCACTCCGATTGCGGAGGAAGGCGGCAAGGAGTTCGATTTTCTGGAGCCGTGAGCTCGTTTTACTGAGTGATGCGAGGAGTTCGCTAAGGTCTCGCAAATCTCCACTAGGCCGCGGGAGGAGATTTTTAAGTGGATCATCAGGAGCGGGGGAGGCGAGAAGTTCTAGCTGGTCATCTCCGTAAATCGACCATGCTTCATATCCTCTTGCGCGCAGATCTGCTGCGAACTCGCGCGTGCTCCCGTGCAGGGTGTAGATTAGGGAGGGGGTGATTTTTTGCACGGTTTCGAGCAGGCCGGGGTAGTCTGCATGATCGGAGAGAGGGAAGACTTGGTCCACTTGGTAGCGGTATTGTGAGCCGGGGGTGAGGGCCCAGCCGGAGAGCATGGCGGTGCGCCGTTTCTTATGACGGCGGATGACGCGGGAGCGGACGGCATTGGGCGGGGCCACGACTGCGAGGCCGGGGGGAATGGACTGACCGAGTAGAAGTGGTTCAGGGAGAGAGATGCCGAGATCGCGGCAAGCGGCAGTCATCTCAAAAACGGGTTTCGTGACAGCGGCGGGGATGTTGGCCTCGGCGAGGATCGCAAGTGCTTCTTGAGCCTTCCCGAGCGAGTAGGCAAAGAGGATGGGGGTCTCGCCATCATCGAGGGCCTCTTGCGCGAAGCGAGAAATGTCATGTTCGGTTTCGGATAAGGGTGGGAACACGAAACGCGGTTGCCCGAACGTGGTCTCCATGATGAGGATATCAGCCTGCGGGAATTCGGGAGTTTCAGCAGTGCGGGAGGGGCGATTTTTAAAGTCGCCGGTGTAGAGTAGGGAGTGGCCATCCTCCACGTGCGCGATGCGGATCATCGCTGATCCAGTGATGTGTCCGGCAGGATGAAGCGTAATTTTATGATCTGCGATGATCCGCTCCTCGCCCCAGTCGAGCGGCTCGATGGCAGAGGGTTTTACGCCGTAACGCTTTACTAAAATATGGCCGGTTCCGGGTGAGCAAAGCACGCGCTCATGGCGGGCGAAGTGATCTGCATGGCCGTGCGAGATAAAGGCGAAGGGCGAGGGACGGTGCGGATCTAGCCGCAATCCTAGATCGGGAAAGTGGAGTGATCGGGGATCGAACTGAAGCGGCACCCCTCACAGTAGAACGTGGCCTCTGATTTGCGAACGGGAACTTGTCTGAGTGTCCTTTGTTAGCGTGATTTTAGGCGCGAGTGCTGACGTAGGATTTTTTTGAAAACCGGAGTAAGATAGTGAAGAGAACCAGCTCGGCTCAGGTGATCTTCATCGCGGTAGTATGAGCGCTCGGCATAGACTTTGAGGCCTTTGCCTTCTTGGAAGAATTGCTCGGTTGGATCGATGACTTCTAGACCGTGCTGCGAGAGCTGAGCGAGGGCATCCATTGTTCTTTTTTGCCGATCGGCATGCTCTTGAAGGCTGGTGGTGAACTGTGGGAGAGCGTGGGTTTTTGGAAAACGTTTCTGAGCGTAAAAGAGGGCCGCTGTTCCGGTGATCGTGCTCTCGGGAACTTGCTGAAGAAGGATGAGCCGGATGCCTTTTTCGGCAAAGCGGGCGTTCATCGCGCGGAGTTGACGGCTGAGAGCAGCGGAGGAATCTTGAAAGTTGGGTTTGGGATTCATGGCATCGACCACCATCGTTTCGAAGTGATAATCGTTCTGTTCGCCGTGCATCTCTACGACGTTATAGCCCTCGCAGCGTGCCACCCAGCGGCCTACTAGAATGACGAACTCAGGCGCGTGATCTATGATCTCGTTGAAGACGCGCTCGTTCATTGCTGTGATGTGCTCAGCTTCTTCGGCATGGAGATCGGCGAACCAGAGGCCAGTGACGGGCGGGATGCCATTGTTCAGATAGGCGAGACCTCTCAGCCCGAAAAAGCGTGCTGAGGTCTCGACTGCTGGAGCCGCTGAGGCCCCGTGACTATCTCCCCAGAGAATAAAGTCGATGGGTCCCTTTGAAGGTGAGCCTATGGGAGCGGCCCTACTTTCTGCGCTGGTGTATTCCGCCCCATTCCATTGCACGTCTTCAATGATGACTTGTAGCTCTTGCGGGAAGCGACCGGGGAGCCCAGCGTTCATTTTAATTCCCAGCGAAGTGACAAAAATTCCGATTGCTGAAACGAGTCCAAAGCTTAAAGCGCGTCGCTTTGTGCTCAAGAAAGCCCCTTTACGAAAAGGCTCCTCAATGCCGCGCCACGAGAGATAAGCCAGCACGAAAGAAGCCACCAAAAGAGAGCCCTTCCACGCCGGACTAAGCTCAAAATTCACCTCTCTCGCAAAGACCACGAGTGGCCAGTGCCATAGGTAGAGCGAGTAAGACATCAGCCCGATTCCGACGATCATTCTTCCGCTCAGCATCCTCCCGGTCAGGGTCTTTCCGCCTCCTAAGATTACCATGATGGCGCCAATCACTGGGGGGAGGGCCGCTGGTCCTGGAAAGGGAGTGGCGCGCTCGTAGAAAAACATCGGGAGTAAAACGAGCAGAAGACCAAGCGATGAGAGAGCCTCCCGTTTGGTCTTGTTTAGCTGAAACCACGATGCCTGAGATGCCTGAGATGCGGCTGAGGCCTGCGAGGTGATTGCCAAAATCCCCCCCGCGAGGAGTTCCCATGCTCGCGTGGGCAGCAGAAAAAACGCCTCCTTAGGATGGCTCTCCAGTGTCACGCAACTCCAGCCAAATGACCCCAGCGCCAGCAGAGTAAAAACCCAAACCAGAGTGCCGCGCCTTGTCCTCCAGATTAAGATTACCAAAAGCGGGAAGATGAGATAAAATTGCTCCTCTACCGCAAGTGACCATGTATGCAGAAGCGGCTCAAGATCTGAGCTTTCAGCAAAGTAGCCAGCATCCCGTGTGAAGAAGCAATTCGCCGCCATCAGGGCATGAGCCATCGCGCTGCGAGCAAGGGCCGCAAAGCGATCTGGAGTCTGTAAATAAGCTCCGATGAGCAAAGTAAGCAACACCATCGCCAGCGCCGCCGGTGCGATCCGCCGGATCCGCCGTGCCCAAAAATCACTCAGTGAGAAGCGCTCCTCTCGTAACTCTCTGAGCAAAATCCCCGTAATCAAAAATCCGGAAATCACAAAAAAAACATCCACTCCCACGAAGCCCCCCGGAAAGCCCAGCTCGAAGTGGAATAAGACCACACCCATCACCGAGACCGCTCGCAGGCCATCGATTTCCGCCCGGTATTGCCGCGTCTCCATCCTCTCCTATCCCTGCCCGCTCGCCTTCCGAGAGACAATCTTAAAAAAAACGAGTGAGAGAGCGCATCATTTTCTCTCTCAGGGTTGATTTTTTTCAGACGAGGGAGATACTCCTCCCAGATCCCACCCATTGGGACATAACTGATACATCATGAAAAAATTCCTCATCCTCCTTTCGGCTGGTACCGCTTTCGCCCTCGCTTCCTGTGGATCCAGCCCTCATTCCTGCTGCGGAAAGTGTAAAGATGGCACCTGCAAAGCCGGCTGCCACTGCACAAAGACCCTCGGCCACAAATAGACTGAGTCTTTTCTGATTCTTAACAGCCCGTTCTTTCTTCCCGAGAGAGCGGGCTTTTTTTAACCGTTTTTTTCTGAATTTAGTGAGTCCTTTTTTGCTCTAAGCGGCGCTCATCTGCCCCCTCGCGCACCCCCTCACGCACCTCCTTGGAGCGCCCCCAGAGCTCATCACACAGCGCATCGAATTCCGCTCCCGCTCCGCTCACCTCGGCTTCCAAATCTCCGCCGCTCCGTCCGGTCACCGTCATGGAGCAATTCTCGCACAGCTTTGCCGCGTGATTTTCCTCCTCTCCCAGTGACTTCGCGTGCCGGATCAAACTCGCACAAGCCTCCTCATCTAAGTCCTCTTCTAGCCGCCGATTTGTCGCACCTAGGGCGAGTTCTAGCTGAATGCGTGGCATCACCGCCACGATCGTTCGCCGGGGTTTTTGGAACTCCACTCCCTCCCAATCGATCTCTGTCCCATCCTGATCTGGGGCTAACACATCACCGCCTAGGAGAAAATTTGCGATCCCCTCCGCGATCCAAGTTGCTAATCTTTTCAAGGGTCCCCCCTTGCCTTCTTCGCCTCTCATTGGCAGGAGTATAGCACTTCTCTCACTCCTCTGCGCGATCAACCTTTACAAACTCGCCCCCCCTTGGCAGATACACGAAGTTTTAGACCAAACGCCTAAAAAAATGCCGAAGGACACCAGCATCAAAAAAATTCTTGTCGTAGGAGCAGGCCCCATTGTCATCGGACAAGGCTGCGAGTTTGACTATTCCGGCACCCAAGCCTGCAAGGCCCTTCGCGAAGAGGGCTACCAAGTCATCTTGGTTAACTCGAACCCAGCCACCATCATGACTGATCCGCAATTCGCGGAGCGCACCTACATCGAGCCTATCACCCCGGCCTCGATCGAGAAAATCATCATCAAAGAACGGCCTGATGCCCTCCTCCCAACCCTTGGCGGCCAGACCGCCCTCAACGTCTCCATCGAGCTCTTCGAAGCCGGCACCCTCGATAAGCACGGAGTAAAAATGATCGGCGCCAATGCTGACGCCATTGACAAAGGGGAAAATCGCCAGCGCTTCAAAGACGCCATGATTAAAATCGGCCTAGATCTCCCCATCTCAGGCGTCGCTCACTCCATGGAAGAGGCGAAGAAAATTGCAGCTGACATTGGCACCATGCCCCTCGTCATTCGCCCCGCCTTCACCCTCGGCGGCACCGGCGGAGGCATCGCCTATAATAAAGAAGAATTTGAGACCATCGTAAACCGCGGCTTAGACCTCTCTCCCACCACCGAGGTCCTCGTCGAAGAGTGCCTCCTCGGCTGGAAGGAATACGAAATGGAAGTCATGCGTGACCATGCCGATAACTGCGTCGTCATTTGCGCCATTGAGAACCTAGATCCGATGGGTGTCCACACCGGAGACTCCATCACCGTTGCCCCCGCGCAAACCCTATCGGACCGTGAATACCAAATCATGAGGGATGCCTCCTTCGCCGTCATTCGTGAAATCGGCGTCGAGACTGGCGGCTCGAACATTCAGTTCTCTGTCGATCCTAAAACAGGCCGCTGCATTGTCATCGAGATGAACCCGCGCGTCAGCCGCTCCTCCGCACTCGCCTCAAAAGCCACCGGCTTCCCCATCGCTAAAATCGCCGCCAAGCTCGCCGTCGGCTACACCCTAGACGAGTTGCCAAATGACATCACGCGTGAGACTCCCGCCTCCTTTGAGCCCACCATCGACTACGTCGTCACCAAGGTCCCTCGCTTCACCTTCGAGAAATTCCCCACCGCGGATCCCGTCCTCACCACCTCCATGAAAGCGGTTGGAGAGGCCATGTCCATCGGCCGGACCTTTAAAGAATCTCTCCAGAAAGCCCTCCGCTCGCTTGAAACTGGCCGCTTCGGCTTCGGCTTTGATGGGAAAGATCCCCTCGCCTCCCGTGAAGACATCGAGCGTAAGCTCATGGTCCCGAATGCGGAGCGTATCTTCTGGCTTAAGGTCGCCTTCGAGCAAGGCTGGACCATTGAGGAAGTTTTCGAGGCCACCCAGATCGACCCATGGTTCCTCGAAAATATGCGCGTCATCTGTGAAGAAGGAAAAGACCTTAAAAACCTCGCCAAGACCGATCTCCGCCGGGCCAAAAAACTCGGCTTCTCCGATGTCCAAATTGCCCACGTTTCTGGCAGCACCGCAGATGAGGTCCGCGCTGAACGTAAGGAAAAAGGCATCATCCCCACCTATCGCCTCGTCGATACCTGTGCGGCGGAATTTGAAGCCGCCACCCCGTACTACTACTCCACCTATGGCGATGAAAATGAAGCCCGCCAGACGGACTCGAAAAAAATCGTCATCCTAGGTGGTGGCCCGAATCGCATTGGACAAGGCATCGAGTTTGACTACTGCTGCGTCCACGCCTCCTTCGCCCTGCGCGAGCTCGGTTACGAGTCCGTCATGGTCAACTCTAACCCCGAGACGGTCTCCACCGATTACGACACCTCAGACAAGCTCTACTTTGAGCCCCTCACCCTAGAAGACGTCCTTAACATCTGTGACCAAGAAAAGCCGGATGGCGTCATCGTCCAATTCGGTGGCCAAACCCCCCTGAACCTTGCCGCTGACCTAGAGCGCCACGGCGTCCCCATCATCGGCACCAGCCCTAAAAATATCGAACTCGCCGAAGATCGGAAATTTTTCTCTGCCCTGCTTGATAAAATCGGTCTGAAGCAAGCGGAAGCTGGCACCGCTGTCTCTCAAGAAGAAGCCATCAGCATCGCGGAGCGCATCGGCTACCCCGTTCTCGTCCGGCCATCCTTCGTTCTGGGCGGACGCGGCATGATGATCGTCTACAATGATGAGGAACTCCGCACATACATTAAAAACGCCACCGACATCGCCCCAGATCGTCCCATCCTCGTTGACCGCTTCCTAGAAAATGCCACTGAGATTGACGTCGATTGTATCTCCGATGGTGAAACCTCCGTCGTCGGAGCCATCATGCAGCACATCGAGCAGGCCGGCATCCACTCAGGTGACTCCGCTTGCGTCATTCCCGCCTTCTCACTGAGTGATAAAATCATCGCAGAAATCACAGCCGGGGCGAAGGCCCTCGCCAAGGAGCTCGAAGTACGAGGTTTAATGAACATCCAATTCGCAGTTAAGGATGAGGAACTCTACGTCATTGAAGTGAATCCGCGCGCGAGCCGCACCGTTCCCTTCGTCTCAAAATCCATCGGAGTCCCCCTTGCCAAGCTCGCCGCGAAAATCATGGTCGGAGAAAAACTGGCTGACCTCGGCTTTACCGAAGAAGTCATGCCTCCGTGCTTCTGTGTCAAAGAAGCCGTCTTCCCCTGGGGTCGCTTCCCCGGCATCGACATCGTGCTAGGACCAGAAATGAAATCTACCGGAGAAGTCATGGGAGCCGATCAAGACCTCGGCATGGCCTACGCCAAAGCACAGATCGCCGCCTTTAATCCACTCCCCGTCAAAGGGAACGTCTTCTTCTCCGTCAATGACCGGGATAAAGACCGCGCCGTGCCCATCGCGCGTGATCTCGCCGACCTCGGCTTCTGCATCCAAGCCACCGGCGGAACCTTCAAGCGGCTTGAAGCAGAAGGCATCGCCGTAAATCGCCTCTACAAGCTCGCTGAGCAAAAGCGCCCCAACGTCATCGACATGATGAAAAACGGCGACATCGACTTCATCATCAACACGCCCAGCGGCCATGAAGCCAGAGAAGATGAAGTCAAAATCCGCTCTGGGGCAGTCCAGCATAAGATCAGCCACTGCACCAACCTCGCCGCCGCAGAAGCGAGCGTCAAAGCGATCCGTTCCCTTCAGGAAAACGACTTCACCGTCACCCCCCTCCAAGAACACCACGGCCTGAGCTAACCTCGCCGTGCCTGCTGCCCTCCTAAAATCAAAGGGGTAAAAGCACTTCAAAAAAGTTCACCATGAAAGGTGAATGAATGCCGCCTCCTAGCCGGAAGCTCCGGCTCTGAGAGGGGGTGCGCACCCCCTTGCGAGATTCCTTGAGAATAAAATCCGAACTGGGCGCTCTCATGAATGACTTTAATCTAACAGCTAATTACTATGTACGAAGACACATTCTGCGATAATCTCGACTGCTTTATGAAGGGGCTTAAGAAGCGAAATCCCCATGAGCCCGAGTTCCACCAAGCGGTCCGAGAAGTGGCAGAGACCCTTTTCCCCTATCTCGATGCTCACCCAAAGTATCGCGAAGCGCGGATTTTGGAGCGAATGACTGAGCCGGATCGCATCATATCCTTCCGAGTGAGCTGGGAGGATGATGCTGGGAATACGCGAGTGAACCGGGCCTTCCGCGTGCAATTTAATAACGCGATCGGTCCTTATAAAGGTGGGCTGCGTTTTCACCCCAGTGTGAACCTGAGTATTCTGAAGTTTTTGGGCTTTGAGCAGAC
Source organism: uncultured Verrucomicrobiales bacterium (assembly GCA_937944055.1). Lineage (GTDB taxonomy): Bacteria > Verrucomicrobiota > Verrucomicrobiia > Verrucomicrobiales > Akkermansiaceae > SW10. The sequence continues at coordinate 15,186 of CALDZJ010000042.1, forward strand.
CTTTAAGAATAGCCTGACGGGACTCCCGATGGGCGGGGCGAAGGGCGGCTCTAACTTTAACCCCAAGGGAAAGAGTGACCGTGAGATTATGCGTTTTTGCCAATCGCTCATGACTGAACTGCACCAGTACATTGGAGAAAATACCGATGTCCCTGCCGGCGATATCGGAGTTGGTGCGCGGGAAATCAGCTACCTCTTCGGGCAGTATAAACGCTTGCGCAATGAGTTCACGGGAACCCTCACCGGAAAAGGCTTATCCTTTGGCGGGAGCCTCGTGCGGAAAGAGGCGACAGGCTATGGCTGCGTCTATTTTGCAGAGAATATGCTCCAACACATTGGCGACTCAGTGAAGGGGAAAAGCGTCGTTATTTCAGGTTCAGGAAACGTCGCGATCTATGCCGCGGAAAAAGTCATCGAGCTCGGTGGCAAGGTCCTCACCCTCTCTGACTCAGGGGGCTATATTCATGATCCAGATGGCATCACGGAAGAAAAGTTAGAAATCGTCAAGCAACTGAAGGAGGTGGACCGGGCGCGAATTTCAGCCTATCTCGATCACGTGCCCAGCGCGCAGTATCATGAAGGTGAGACTCCGTGGTCAGTGCCCGCTGAGCTAGCGCTTCCGTGCGCCACCCAGAATGAGCTACACTTAGAGGATGCTAAGAAGCTCGTGGCAAATGGCCTCCTAGCACTCGCGGAAGGGGCAAACATGCCCACGGATGCGGATGCCGTAGAATACTTTATCGAGCATAAGATTCATTTTGCGCCCGGGAAGGCCGCCAATGCTGGAGGAGTGGCCGTCTCTGGATTAGAACAGAGCCAGAATGCCTTGCGGCTTTCTTGGTCCCGCGAAGAAGTGGATCAAAAATTACAAACAATCATGATCGATATTCATAAGAGTTGCGTAAAGTATGGCGCTGGATCAGACGCTTATGTGAACTACGTCAAGGGCGCGAATATCGGCGGATTTATCAAGGTCGCAGATGCTATGCTCGCATACGGAGTCGTCTAAATTTAGAAAAAATTAATGGAAAATCTAACGGAAATTGAGAAACGCAGCCTCATCATTCACGAGCAACTTCGTGGGAAAATTGGCATTCATAATAAGATGCCGGTTCGCAGTAAGGATGACCTCTCGCTGGCCTATACCCCTGGAGTCGCCGCCTCTTGCATGGCGATTGCGGAGGATGTGAAGCAGACTCCAAAGCTGACGTTAAAGGGGAATGCAGTGGCGGTGGTGAGTGATGGCTCGGCCGTTCTAGGTCTGGGAAACATCGGCCCAGAAGCAGCCATCCCCGTGATGGAGGGAAAGGCACTGCTCTTTAAAGAATATGCCAATATCGATGCTTGGCCGCTTTGTCTGGATACGCAAGACACCGCGGAAATCATCGAGACCGTGCGCAGAATCGCGCCGGTTTTCGGTGGGATTAATTTAGAGGATATTTCAGCGCCTCGTTGTTTTGAGGTAGAAGCGCAACTGCAAGATTTGGGAATTCCAGTGTTTCATGATGACCAACATGGCACTGCGATTGTGCTCTTAGCGGCATTGATTAATGCCTGCCAAGTGGTGGGCCGAGAGCTGGCGGAGACGAAAGTCGTGATCAATGGAGGCGGCGCGGCGGGCACTGCGATTGCCAAGCTTTTGCGCTGTATCGGCCAAGAGGAAGGAGCCTGTGTTTCCGTGTTTGATGTCATTGTGTGTGATTCAAAAGGAGCCATTCATAGTGGACGGGAGGATCTCAATGAGATGAAAAAAGATCTGCTCGCAATCTCGAACCGGGATGATCGTGCGGGGACATTGAGCGAGGTTCTAGAAGGAGCAGATGTCTTTATCGGAGTGAGTATGGGAAATCTTCTCGGAGCGGAGGAGATTCGTAAAATGGCGAAAGATCCCATCGTTTTTGCAATGGCGAATCCGATCCCTGAGATCATGCCAGAGATTGCCAAGGAGGCTGGAGCTGCCGTGGTTGGAACCGGCCGCAGTGATTTCCCCAATCAGGTGAATAATGTCCTCGCCTTCCCGGGCATCTTCCGTGGAGCGTTGGATGTGGGGGCCACACGTATCACCGAGAAGATGAAGATCGCCGCTGCTTATGCACTGGCGGGAGCGGTGGAAAATCTCTCAGCAGATGAAATCTTACCCAGTCCACTGAACCGCTCAGTGGCTCCCCTCGTAGCCCAGGCTGTGGCGGGTGCCTTTGAGGAGTGAGCGCGCATTAAAGGAGCGAGAATGCGGGAGGAATTTTTCAGATTCCTCTAAGAAATACGACAGCGAGTTCGTCTATGTCGTATGAGCATACTCAATCATTACGGAACATCAGAGGCTCGCCGAGCCTTAAAGAGTCAGAGACGCACCGCGACTTTGGTCAGCTTAATCGTGGCCTTGTTGCTGATGGTTCTCCTAGCCCTGATCCTTGCGGTCATTCTCTTCGCGGTAGGTCCGGCGGAAAAGCCGCCTTTACTGACCTACACGCTGCCCGCCGAGAATGAGCGCAGCATCACCCCTCCAAAGGTGCAGACACAGGTGAAGCGCTTGCCCGCCGCGCCGAGCATGGCGATGTCTCCGATGGTGAAGGCGGAGACCGTCTCACCCTTAGCGATCCCGGTCCCAGAAATCACGGTGGCAGAGACGGCCCTAGAGATCGGGGTGGGGAGCGACTTTGGCCTGAGCTGGGAGAGTGGTGAAGACTTCGGGAGTGGAAGCGGGAGTGGTGCGACATTCTTCGGCAAGACCTCGCAGGCGGAGCGCATCGCTTACGTCATTGATTTTTCAGGATCGATGCGCGCGGACAATCGGGATCAACTCATGCGCGATGAGCTCACCGAGTCGATCAGCCTAATGCACCCCGGACTGCAGCTTGGGATGATCTTTTTTGCCGGCCCAGCTTGGGTGGCGGGAGATCGCGTGAATGGGGAGACCGTCACGACGTCTGAGGGTAAGAGATATGAGTGGACGAAGGGTGAAGGATACGGGAAATGGGAGCCCCGTGGTGAGAAGCAGAAAGCCCCGTGGTGGACCATCACGGATGAGGAGGTGGAGCGCTTGACTCAGATTGTAAAAACCGCTCCGTTGAAAAGTGGAACTGTCTGGGACAACCCGCTGCACATGGCGCTGGATATGGAACCCGCTCCGCAGAGCATTTACTTCATGACGGATGGGGCAGCCGGTGACTCTAAAGAGTGGGCCCGAGAGATTGGAAAACGGGCCAAGAAGATGGGTGTGGCGATTCATTGCGTCGCGCTCATGCAGCCGAGGGCGGAGAAGGACCTGAAGACGATCGCCAGACTGAGTGGAGGCTCTTTGACGGTGGTTAAGGAAGGGGGAGAGCGGAAAAAAATCAGGGATTACCAGAGAGACTAGGGAGACTAGGGAGCGAGCCTTGGATGAAGGGTGGATTTTTTCCCCCTTCTGACGGGGGTCGACTTTTTTGAGACCTTTCCCTAAAACTCTCCGAGATGAGATTCCTTTTTGCCCTTTTTACCCTTTCTTTGCTGCTTTGTTTTTCTTGTTCTAATCCTGGGAAGAAGGAGGAATCCGATCGTAAAAATATCTATCAAGCGCAGTTTTTCTACGAGCAGGGATTTCCCGGTAAGGCGCTAGAGCGGGCGAGGCGGATTAAGAAATCCTCTCCGCGATACGGGGAGGCGCGGGACTGGATCGAGCGCATTGAAATGGACAGCTTGGGTCCCGCTTTTCAGGAAGAGTAGGCTGTGGCCGCATCAAGCGATGGGGTCTGGACAGTAAGCCCGGCGTTGGCATTTTTGGCAAAAATCGCCAAGGTAGAGTGAATCAACCCAGTCGATGAGTGGGTCGAGATGCTTGGCTTCATCGGTGATGAAGCCGGCCTCGAAGTTACGCTTGAGCGGCCCCTTCGCCCCGATGCCTGCGCCGGTAAGATTTGCCGAGCCGATGAAGGCTTCTCGCCCATCGATGATGATGGCCTTGGTGTGGATGCGGGGGCAGAGAATACGCTCGAAGAGGTCACTCTCGATCAAGGCGGGGTATTTATCAAAGTCCCTCCGGAAGCGCGGGCCGGGTTCCTTGGCGTGGAAGAGGCGCACCGCGATCCCCTCATGAATGAGGTCGGAGAGGATTTCTAAAAGGGGGACAAAGCGGCGTCCTTTTTTGACGTGTAGGTCCTTAAGGTCTGCGGTGACGATCCAGAGAAATCTCTGAGCCCGGGGGAGCATGTCTACGATGACTCTCTGGTGGATTTCTTCGTTGAGAATGAGCTCGGTCATCGTAGATGGGATGCTAGCGGAGGCTGGGGAGACTTGCACCCTGCAAATTCTCTCTCTCTTCAATGAGCTGTTTTAAGATCTGGAGGCTCATTTTTAGAGACCAGAAGTGCAGTTCAGCGGAGGGAGGAATGGAGTGGTCTTTTATGAGCTTGAGCTTTTACGAGGAGGGAGAAGTTGTTTCTTTTCTTCCCAGGTGAAGTGGGGGAGAGGCTCGCCGATTTGTTGGGTGACTTGGTAGCGCTTTAGGCAGTGATGGCAGGAGATTTCGAGGTCTTTGTCTCCTGCTTTCCCTTTACGGCGGGTGAATTTCTTCTTCTCGATTAGGGATTGGGGAGGGTCGCTGCTATTGGCGTGGACTTGGCAATAGCAGTGACCGTTGGCGAGGGCGTCGATGACTTCGGCAGCGCGGGTGATGGGGTGGTGGGCCTCAGAGGAGTCTCCGAGCTGGGGCTGATTTGCGTAGGCGGCGCGGATGGCTGGGAGGCCCGGCGCAAGGCTAGCGATGAGGGCGAGGTTCGGGTGATGGAGAATCTCGAGCGCGGCATCGCGCGCGCGCGCTGGATCTGCGGAGGTGAGCTGGGCGATGCAGTGACTGAGGGGGGTGATTTTCCAAATGCCACGGACGAGGGAGTACCATTGGCCGTTTTCGATCTCGTCGCGATAGAGGAGGCCGAGGTAGGGGCCGTTGATGAAGAATTGATCTGCCTCGCTGAGGTGTTTTTCTTTGAGGAGATGGTGTAGGGCGAGTTGGCCGCTTTCGATGGAGTCGGGGAGTTCCCAATGCTTGGCGCTGCTTTGACTGCTTTGGCTGCCCTGTGCGCTGCGGAGGACGTGGAGGAGATCTTGATCGGCGAGGACTTTCTGGAGGTCAGAGATGGGGCGGTATTGGGAGACGCGGATCTGGGTGCCGTCTTTGAGCTCGACTCTTGTTTTCTCGGCGCTGTAGGAGAACTCAAAGGCCCCATGATAGAGGATGGGGTCTTTGATGTGTTGCCTTTCCATGAAGTCGCTAAGGCGGGCGAGGGGCCGGGCTTCTTGCGCTTCTTGTGTTTCTTGCGTTTCTTGCGTTTCTGCGCTTTCTTGGCTGGAGCTAGAGTGGTGACCATCCTTGTCATGCGTTTCCTGTTTCTTCCTCTGCGCTGAATGGCTGGCAGGAGGGGTCCTCCAATCAAGCCAGAGGAGGAGGATGCCGAGGCAGATTGCGAAGGAGCCGAAAACATAGCCGAAGCGATAGGAGTGGTAGGAGTGGTAGGAGTGGTGCTTTGTCGAAGCGGCAAGACGGCTGCGCGGGGGATCACCAGGAATAAGAGTGAGCTTCAGTAAGGAGCCGACGGGGGCTTTTTCAAAGTCGCCTTCTTGCACGGGAATTTCGATGATTTTCATGTCCGCGCTTTGGTTCTCGGCGGAGACATTCGTCATGAGGCGGAGGAGGAATTCTGGCTCATCGTCGGCTTGTTGATGGCTGATGACCCGGCCCTCGCGGGAGAGGCCTTTTTCTATGAATTCATGGTTCTTGCTTGCTTGATGAGAGCTGAGGGCGAGGAAGACGAGGCCTAGAAAGATGGCGAGGATTCCTCCGGTGGTGCGGCTAAGAAAGGGGGTTTTCATCGGGAGGGCCGGCGGTGGGGAGTGCGTGAGGGGGAGGGGTTTAGTGTGGGACTGGTCCGCAGTTCGGGCAGGGGCTGGTCCATTCGATTTCGCCATTGGTGTAGCTTTCTTGTTTCCAGATGGGGACTTGTGCTTTGATGGAGTCGATGAGAAAGCGGTTGGCCTCGAAGGCGGCCTCACGGTGCGCGGAGCTGGTCAGAGTGACGACGGCGCAGTCTCCGATTTCTAGGGTGCCGATGCGGTGGATGGCGCGGGCTTGGACCATGGGGAACTTGGCAAGTGTTTCGGCAATGATGCGTTCACCTTCCTTCTGAGCGAGCACGGGATGATGGGTGTAGTGGAGTTTTTCAACGTCGCGGCCTTGGTGGTGATTCCGGACGAGGCCCTCGAAGATGACGAGGGCCCCGCAAGCAGGGTCTGCCATTTGCTGACGCAGGGTGCTGAGATCAAGGGGGGATGATTGGATGGAGAACATGGCGAATTAGCCGCCGGCGAAGGGCGGCATGAAGGCGATGGTTTGTAAATTGGAAAGCGGGCTGGTCCAGTCTGCGAATTCGTTGTCGATGGCGGGCTTTATGTGGGGCAGATCGAGGCTGAAGTGATGTTTAAGCCGGAGTTCTTCCCAGAGGCCGGCGAGGGTGGCGGCTGAAGTACGAAGAATCTCCGAGTCAGTCGCAGCTTCTTGGCTGAGTTTTGCGAAGTATTCTACGGTGATTTCTTTCTCGACCGTGCCGTGCTGGTGAAGGTGCTGGAGCTCTGCGAGATGCTCGGGGCGGTTAAGATTGAGGAGTGAGTTGGAGTGAGAGGGAGTGAGATCCGTGCGCTGGAGTGAGGCGAGGAAGCGGCGAGCGCAGCGTTGGTTTTTCTCGATGAGGGAATGGAGCTTTGGGGAGGCTGAGGGCGAGTAGAGGGCGCAGAGTGGCTCGGGGTGTTGATCGAGGGGGTTGAGGAAGCAGGTGGCGTCTTTTGAGCTGTCGTGATGATCGAGGAGTCTTTGGAGGTCGCTTTGTTGGATGAGAGGAAGATCACAAGCGATGATGAGCCAATGGCAATCAGGATCATGAGCAAAGGCGGCTTGGAGGCCGCCGAGGGGGCCGGGGTTTTCTTCAAGATCGGGAAGGGTGGGGTGGTCCCGAGCTTCGCGATCATGCTGCGCGACGGAGAGGTAGATTTCTGGGGTGAGGGGCTGGATGATGGAGAGGATGCGATCGAGCTGGGTGAGGCCTCCGATCTTAAGAGAGGCTTTGTCGCTACCCATGCGGGAGGATTTACCACCGGTGAGAATGAGGGCTTTCATCAGGCTTGGTAGTCGGATTTACCGCCGGTTTTTTTGCGGAGTTTAAGATCGGAGATGATGATGGCGGGGTTGGCGGCCTTGCACATGTCGTAGAGAGTGAGGGCGGCGATGGAGGCTCCGGTGAGGGCTTCCATCTCGACTCCGGTGCGAGAGGTCGTCTTAGCGGTGGCGGTGACGAGGAGGCTCTGGTCATCTTGCGCGGTGATTTCGATCTTTGCGGAGTCAAGCGGGAGGGGGTGGCAGAGTGGGATGAGGTCGGCGGTTTTCTTGCAGCCGGTGATGCCTGCGAGGATGGCGGTTTGGAGAACGGGGCCTTTTTTATTTTTAAGCTCGCCTTGGTCCATTTGTGAGATGAGCTCGCGGCCTAGGGTGACGAGGCAGGTGGCGGTGGCGATGCGGGTGCTCTCAGTCTTGGCAGAAACGTCGACCATGAGGGGGCGGTTTGAGTCATCGAGATGAGAGAGGTCAGCCATCGGGAATAGATTGCCCCGTGTGCGATAGCTGCGCAATGCACAATCGTGCTTTAGACTTTAGGAATGTGCTGGGGTGGTGGGGTGATTCGGAGCTTGTTATTTGGGGTCATTGTTCCAAGGCTTGGGAATGAATTTTGGGAAATTGATGCTGCTTTTTTTTGCTCAGTTTTGTTTAGGGGCTTCGTTACTAGGGGAGGAGCAGGCGGAGGCTGGAGGGTTGAGTGTTCTCGAGCAGCAGCTTGCTTTGACGGAGCTCTGGCTGGATGCGAAGTGTGCTTATGATGAGATTCCGGGAATGAGCTTGGCATTGGTAAAATCTGGCGAGGTGTTGTGGACGCATGCGGTGGGGCTGAGTGATGTGGCGCAGAAGAAGCCGCTAGAGAGTGACTCGATCTTTTGCGTGGCTTCTATTTCGAAGTTGTTCACGGCGCTTGCGGTGATGCAGCTCCGGGATGCGGGCCAGCTCGGTCTGGATGATCCGGTGGTGGAGCATTTGCCTTGGTTTGAGATCGGGCAGGTTCATTCGGAGGGTGGGAAGATTACGATTCGCTCGCTTTTGACTCATTCCTCTGGGCTGCCGCGTGAGATAAAGGGTTCTTATTGGACGGGGGATTTTGATTTTCCGGATGAGGAGGAATTGAAAAAAGGGATCGGGGAGAGGTCGACGCTTTATGCTCACCAGCGAAAGTATCAGTATTCTAATTTGGGGTTTTCTTTGTTGGGCGCGATTGTGGAGAAAGTTTCAGGGAAGCCGTATGCGATTTATGTGCAGGAGAAGATTCTGATTCCGCTGGAGATGGGGAGTACTTTTATGGAGCGGCCGGCAGGGGAGGCGAGGGAGCGGATCGTGGTGGGATATACTATAAAGAACCGAGCTGGTGAGCGGGCGGCGATTGATTTCCGCTCGGCAGAGGCGTTTACGGCGGCGGCGGGGATGTGGTCGACGGCAGCGGACTTGGCAAAATTTTCAGCGTGGCAGCAGCGAGCGTTGGCGGGGGAAAAGCAGGATCTTTTAGATGCGAATACGCTCCGCGAGATGCAACGGCCGCACTGGATGGGTGGGAATTGGGGGTGGGCGCGGGGCTTGGGCTTCTATCTCGATAAGGTTGAAGGTGGGGTGTTGGTGGGACATGGTGGGGTTTGTCCGGGGCAGAAATCTCAGCTTTGGTCACAGCCTGAGGAGCGCTTAGCGGTGATTGTCCTTGCTAATGCGGCGTCGGCAGATCCTGGGGGTGTGGCGAAGGTGATTTTACGCGGTTTTCGTCAGATTTTGCGGACGCGATCTGGGAGGGAGCGGAAGGTGGGAGTGATGGAAGAGGGTCATCGCGATTACTTGGGAACTTATCATCGGAAGATTCGCGGTGGTGAGTTAGAGGTATTTGCTTGGGGGGGTAAGTTGGCGACTTTGTATTTCCCGAGTGATAATCCTTTTGAGGATTTTTCGACGTTTAAGGAATTAGAAAAAGATCACTTCCGTCATCATTACTCGAATCAGTGGGCGGGGCAGTTATTAGACTTCGGCCGCGATGAAGAGGGGGTGGTTTCTACTTTGATTCGGAGTGGCTGTCTCTGGAAGAAGGTGAAGAATTAGAAGCGGCGCAGCTCCGCGGATTCTTGATTTGCCTTCTTGTTTTCGCTTGTTCATGGAGGGTCGGTTACGATGAATTTAGGAGAGACTTTTGCGTTACTCAATGAGGAGATGGGAGCTCATGGGTTGATTGATCTGGGTTGGACTGGGCAGCTGGATGAGGCGAAGAAGCGCTTTGGGGTTTGCCGACTTGGGACTAAGGAGATTTCGATCAGTGGTCCGCTCGCGCTTTTGAATTCGGAGGATGAGGTTCGGGATACTATTTTGCATGAGATCGCGCATGCATTGGCGTGGGAGACTTATCGGGAGGGGTGTGGGCATGATGCTCGTTGGAAGGAAATCTGTGTGCGGATCGGGGCGAGACCGGAGCGTTGTTATGATGATGAGGTGATTCAGCCGGAGTTGCCGTGGGCGCTTTGTCATGCAGAGACGGGTGAGGTGTTTTCGACTTTTCAGCGGAAGCCAGTGCGTGATCCGGCACAGATGTGGATAAGGGGGCGGAAGGAGGAGACGTATGGGAAGCTGGGGTATTGCTTGAATCCGAGGCTTTATCCACCGGGGGAGCTTGCGGAGTTTGATGGTAATGTGGCGCGTGAGTTTCAAGCGCAGTTGATGGAGGCGGCGCGGCGGTTGGGGGAGAAGTGGGGAATTTGCCCGGAGGAAATGACGGGGAAATATCGGGAGGATGCTCTTAATCTGACGATCCGTTTCGGGTTAGGAAAGGGAGATGGGCGGGATGCGGCGGAGCGGGCCTTTTGTGAATATGCGGGGCTCTTTGGGCTGGAGGGGAGTGATTATGGGAGGGTCTTTGTGAGTTATGGAAAGGAGTATCGCTTGTTGGGATTAAAGCCGCGTAGTCCGAAGTATCCGGTGATTGGTGAGGGGGCGGGGGGGAAGCGCTTTAAGTTCCCGCGTGAGGTGTTGGAGGACCTGATTTAGGGGCGGGGCGGTAATTTTTAGCGGCTAAAGTGGTCCCAGCCGCCGCTGAGCGCGGAGTTTTCTTCTGCGGTGAGTTCTCCGATTTTTGTGAGAGGGAGTTTTGGAAATTCGCTCTTCCAGGGTTCTAGGATGCTGTCCGGAGAGGTGAAGAGGAGCTCGTAGTCCTCGCCATCATTGAGGGCTTGTGGGATGGAGCTACGATCTGAGAGTGGCAGGGATTGGTGGTGGAGCTGGAAGCCACAGCGGCTTTTAGAAGCGAGGCGGGGGAGGTCTTTGGCGAGTCCATCTGAGAGATCCATCATGGCGTTAATCTTGAAGTGCTGAGTGAGCCAGGCGGCTTCTGGGATGCGGGGCGTGAAGTCGAGGTGCTTTCCGTGGATCGATCCTCCGAGTGTTCCGGTGACGTAGATGGAGTCTCCGATTTGTCCGCCTGAGCGGGTGACGAGTTGGGAGCTTTTCACGAGGCCGCGCCCTGCGATGGAGATCACGGTGGGAGCGCCTTCTGGGAGGGAGCTCGTCTCGCCCCCTGCGATGATTCCACCATGTTCCTTAAGGCAGGCTTCCATGCCGGCGTATAGTTCACGCACCCAGGCGAGGGTCACGCTGGGGGCGAGTGCGATGGTGACGAGTAGCTCGCCAGGTCTTCCACCCATCGCGGCGAAGTCGCTGAGAACGCGGGCGATGGATTTCCAGCCGACTCGCCGCGCTTCTTCGGTGGGGAGGAAGTGAATTCCGGCCACTACGGCGTCGGTTTTTAGGAGGGTGAGAAATTGCTCATCTTGGTTTTTGCTGGAAGGGCTGTGACTGGCGATGACGGCGCAGTCATCGCCCGGGCCTATGATGAGGTTTGGGGAGGTGGTGAGATTTTGGCAGAGAGTGGCGATTAAGGCGTCCTCTCCTATGTCGCCAATGGTCTTCATGGAGCGGGGGGAAATTCTGAGAAGCGAGCGAGGAGCATGCTAGCGACGGAGAGGGAATTAAAGGTGGCGTGGCAGGCGATGGGGACCCAAAGCGAGCCCGTGATTTCATAGAGGATGACGAGGACGACGCCCATGATGATCAGGAGTGGGAGGCCCATCAAATTAAAGTGGACGACTCCGAAGAGGAGGCCGGTGAAGAGGGCGGCAAACCAACGTTCGCTATATCGCTTCACGACGGGATAGAGGTAGCCACGGAAGATGAACTCCTCGGCGATGGGGGCGATGATGATGGCGGAAAAGGCGATGGCTCCGAGAAGGGCGGGATCTGGGTTATTTTTAAGAAGTTCGACCATTTGCTGCTGCTTTGCTCCATAGTTGGCGGAGACCCAGCTATTCCACCCGAGGAGATAGAGGAGCCAGCCGAGGATCGCCATCGAGATGATGAAGGCGGGAACAATCCAGAAAATATGCTTCCAAGCGCTCCAGCGGAGGCCAAAGAACTCGATAAGATTTCCGCGCCAAAAAAGGACGATCGGAATGATGGCGGCGATCATGAGGTATCCGAGGGAGCCGCTTAAAATGCTGTTTACGCTGGGATTTTTCATCGCGCTTTGCACGATCTGGCTGCCGAGGAATTTCCAATTCAGGGCGAAGAGGATGGCGAAGCCGCCGGCTACCACGAGATCGAGCAGCTGGATTTTAGAGGTAGAAACACTCCCACTTAGGTTCCAGTCACTCTCTGGCCAGCGCGCGCGGACGATGGCGTATCCGGGAAGGGCTAGCAGGAAAAAGGAGATGAGAGTCATCAGGAAAATGTCTCCTAATAAATTATACTCAGCGAGTGACACGGTCCTAGGGTAAGGCAGAGATGGCTGATGAAAAGCACAAGAGTGAAAAGGATCGGTGAGCATTCCGTGGTGGAGATTTTTTTGGTGGGAGAAGTGATTTTCAAAAAAAATCTATGCTGGCGTCTTCGTGGGCCTTCAGGAATAAGGCGCTGTGCCTCACATCCTTGTCATTGGAGGTGGCCCTGCAGGATTGCGGGCTGCTGAAGTCGCTTCTGCTGCGGGAGCGAAAGTAAGCCTTTTTGATCAGAAGAGATCGGTGGGCCGGAAGTTCCTGATTGCGGGAAAGGGCGGCTTAAATTTAACGCACTCGGAGGAGTTGGAGGATTTTGTAAAACGTTACCGTGGGCCGGAGCAGCCGCCGGGGTTTTGGGAGCGGGCGCTTGCTGATTTTGATAATAAGGCGATCCGAGCATGGGCCGCGAGACTGGATGTGGGGACCTTTGTCCAAAAGTCTGGCCGCGTTTACCCGAAGGCGCTGAAGGCAGCTCCATTGTTGCGTCGTTGGGTCGCTCAGCTCCGCGCTCAGGGAGTGGAGTTCCGGATGAATCATCGGCTGATCTCGCTCGGAAAAGGGGAGGCGAGATTTCAAGATCTGACGAAGCCCACGGAGGCGGCTCATGAGGTGGTGATCCCAGCAGACGCCATCATCTTAGCGCTCGGCGGTGGGTCATGGCCTGAGAGCGGATCTGATGGGCAATGGGTCAGAATGCTTGAGCAAGCTGGGGTAAAAGTGGCGCCACTTTCCCCTGCGAACTGTGGCTGGGAAGTCAGGTGGCCTCACGAGCAGCTCTCGCTCCTAGAGGGGCAGCCGTTGAAAAATGTCATCGCTTCGGTGGGTGGAAGTGATGCGCCGGGTGAGATTATGGTGACGCGCTATGGGCTGGAAGGCGGACCACTCTATCAACTCGGGCCTGTCTTACGTGCGATGGATGAGCCGGTCTTGAATCTTGATTTCAAGCCCACTTTTACGGTCGAGCAGCTTGTCAAAAAGATGGAGTCCGTGAAGCGGAACTTCCTGAAAGAGTCGCAATATCGTTGGAAGTTGAGCGAGCCGATGCGGGTGATTTTAGAACACTTCCATGGCCCATTTGAGTGCGCTGAGGACCTCGCAAAAGCGGCGAAGGCTTGTTGCGTGACTTTGACCAAAGCGCGCCCGCTGGCGGAGGCAATCTCTTCCGCTGGAGGGGTGCGATGGTCAGCGATCGATCAGGCATTGATGATAAAAGAGCTGCCCGGCGTCTTCGTGGCTGGGGAGATGATCGATTGGGAGGCCCCGACTGGCGGATACCTTCTGCAAGCTTGCTTTGCGAGTGGCACCTTGGCGGCGAAGGCGGCCCTTAAGTTTCCGTGAGCAGGGGCTTTTTTTTCGATTTTGTGATGTGCGGAGGGCGGAGGTAGAAAGCCTCAGTCGGAGTGGCGAGAAGGGTTTCTTTTTCCTTGGCGCTGCGCCTTTGCCATGCGCTGAGGAGGCCTGCGGCTGTGGAGTGGCTTTGCAGGCACTCGATTCCTGCGGGGAGGCGTTGCACGGACTCGAAGGTGATTTTAGGGCCATCGCAGTCCGCCAAGTGACGCAGAAAGCCCTCCTCTTCTAAGAGGCGGGGAGCGGTCTGGCAGCGGCCTTTTATAATGGGCATGAGGAAGTAGCTGCCACGGCGGGCATCGCCGATGGCCCAGGCCTTCCCATCTTGTTCCTCGCTTTCTAAGACCTCGGGCACTCCTTCAAAGGAACAGAGTCCGGCGAGGCGGCAGTGGTGGACCTGAGCGATCGCTTGAGCGCAGGCGATGCCGACGCGCGCCCCGTTATAACTCCCGGGGCCAGTGCCGATGATAATCTCTGAGAGACGCGTGGCGGGTGGTAATTTCTGCAGGAGACCTTGGAGGGGGCCGTAGAGATCGCACTCTTGGGAGCGCTCACTGGTGAAGGAGGTCTGCGCGAAAATTTCGCCATCCTGAGCGAGCAGAAGGGTCGCATCCGTTACGCTCGTTTCTAGAGCGAGGGTCCAATAAGGGGTCACAGGCCAAAGTATGCCGGTAATATCAAAGATCTTAAACTAAAAAACTGGAGGATCTTGCGGGAAATCCTTGCGCGATCTAAAGACGGGCTCTATCCCTTTTTACCTTAAGTTTCTAATTACTTAAACCCTACTTTTATGTCTGATTACGCCAAAGGTCTCGAAGGAGTTATTGCCAATGAATCTGCCCTCTCAAATGTTGAGGGCCTAGAAGGTCGCCTCTCGTATTTGGGCTACTCGATCGACGAATTAGTAGAAAATTGCAGCTTTGAGGAAGTGACTCATCTTCTCCACCGGGGAAAGCTCCCGACTGCCACTGAGCTAGCGGATTTTGAAAAAAGCCTCCGGAGTAATCGCGCCATTCCGCAGGGGGTGATCGATTATCTTAAGTCTGCGCCGAAGGATGCGAACCCGATGGATATTCTCCGCACTGGGGTGTCAATGCTGGGGCTCTATGACAAGCGCGCTAAAATCGGCCGACCCGATCAGGAGGCGAACCGTGAGGTGGCCTTGGCGCTCTGCGCTCAGGCGCCGGTCATCGTCGCCTACTACCACCGCGCTCGCCAGGGCTTGGAGCTCTTGCCGGTGCGTGATGATCTCTCTGAATCTGCACACTTCCTTTACCTTATGACGGGTGAGGAGCCTAGTCCAGCCGCTGCGAAAACGCTCGATGTGGCCTACACCATCCACGCCGATCATGGCATGAATGCTTCCACCTTCTCGGCCCGCGTCACGGTGGCGACCTTGTCTGATTTTTACTCGGCCATCACCTCAGCGGTGGGCACCTTAAAGGGCCCTCTGCATGGCGGTGCGAATGAGGGAGTGATCAAGATGCTCCACGAGATTGGCAGCCTCGATCAGGTCGAAGCCTTCGTCGATGAGCGCTTGGCTTCAAAGCGCAAGATCATGGGGATCGGCCACCGTGTTTATAAGGTTCTGGATCCTCGTGCTCCTCACTTGCAAAAGATGGCGATTAAGCTGACGGAGGAGTTGGGTGAGACGAAGTGGATCGATATGTCTGAGCGCATTGCGACCATCATGCGGGAGCGCAAGGGGCTGAATGCGAACGTCGATTTCTACTCGGCCACCGTTTACTACTCGCTGGGTATTCCCACGGATTTATTTACGCCGATCTTTGCGATTGCTCGGATGGCTGGTTGGACCGCGCAGGTCCTAGAGCAGCTGGAAGATAACCGCCTCTACCGTCCGTTGACGAAGTATGTCGGGCCGAGTGAGCTTTCAAAGGTAGCTCCCATCTCAGAGCGCTAAAGGAAGCCTATTCACTGGTGAGGGTGAGGGTCCATGCCCCTTTGTCCTCGCCGATCTTGAAGGATTTATCGGCCACTTTGATGGTCTCTGATTTTAGTGATCCCTCGGTCTGAGAGTGGCCATCGAACTTTGCCTCGGTGTGTTGGAGAATCACGGTTTCATTCCCGGCGGGGTCCTGACTGTGCGCCTCAATGCGAAGGAGACTGGGGCCGTCTTTATGGATCGAAGAGAAAATCTTCGTCCCGAATTTGACCATGGGATTTGCGAGCAGTGAAATTTGGGATTGGTATGAGAGCTCCATCGCGTCGAGCGAGTCAGAGCAATACCAAGTCACGACTTCTTTATGAGGGCCTGCATCGAACTCGAGTTGACGTGAGTGACTCAGAGAAACGGTGGCCGTTTCAGACTCGCTATGACGCTCTAGGACGAGCAAGGTGAGCTTTTCTCCTCGGTGAACAAAGCTGGGCGTCCACTCGCGGGGGATGACTCCGGCGACATCGATCTTGATGACGGGAGCCGTCGCGGAGGCGGGCGTGATTTTGATGCGCCGAGCTTTCAAAGAGTCGCCTTTTATCGGGGTGTATTGAGCGCCAGTGGTGACGGAGACCTGAGCTTGGGTGACCTTTGCCTTCTTATGAACCTTTCCCTCTTTGGCCTTCCATTGAATGAGGTCGATCTCCCTCACTTGCTTCGCGGCGATGAGATTTGGGATTTTTTCGATGATACCCGCCACCGTATCGTGATCCCCCGCGATCGCTTTCTTAAGAAGGTAGTCACTATATTTATGAGGCATTTCTAGGAGCCAGGCTTCTTGAGCAGGAAGGAGGGTGAGGCTGCTGAGGAAGGTGAGAACAGTGGAGCTAAAGAAGATTTTCATGCCTGATAAAAGGTCATGGAGATCCCTGCCTTGTCCAGCGCAAAGGCAGGGGCTATGTCTGAGCGCGGAAATGAGTGAGTACCGCGCAACCAGTAAATTCGATGTCAAAACCCTGAAGCTAGGGTCAGCGATGCACATGCGCTACCGGCATCCGGTCTTTGTCGTCATGCGTTATTTTTATTTGATCCTAGTGCCGATCGGGATCCTGTTGCTCTACCTTGGCGACCGTATGTTCGGGTTTTTGTGCATCTTAATTGGGCCCATCCTTTTTATGCGAAAAGTCTTTTGGCAGTACCGGCTCATCCATGGGTCAAAGTCCTCACCACAAGCTGGGCAGGAATTGCAGTGGATTTTTACCGAAAAAAAGGTGCATCAAGAATCGCGTGGGCATGAGAAAATGCTCCAATGGCGAGACTTCCATGATCGCTACCTATCGCCAAAGGGGATTCTCCTCTACTTGCAGCGGGATCAATACTTTATTCTTCCAAAGGCGGCCTTCTCCTCACAGGAGGATTTTGAGGCCGTGACAAAATTATGCGAGTTAAAGATCAAGCCTGAGTGATGAAAGAAGTGGTTATTTATACAGACGGTGGAGCGCGGGGGAATCCTGGGCCCGGTGGCTATGGGGCGGTCATCACCTTCGGGCAGCATCGTAAGGAGTTAAAGGGGGCCTATGATCATACCACCAATAATCGGATGGAATTGATGGGCGTGATCTCAGCCTTAGAAATGCTGCGGGAAGCCTGTGTCGTGACCGTGAACTCGGATTCTAAATACGTCATCGATGCGATGGTCAAGGGCTGGCTCAGTGGGTGGAAAAAACGAGGGTGGAAGAAATCGGATAAAAAACCAGTCCTCAACCAAGACCTTTGGCGGCGGCTAGATGCGGCTGCGCAAAGACACAAAATGAGCTGGAAGTGGGTGAAAGGGCATGCGGGTAACCCGCTGAATGAACGCTGTGATGAGCTGGTTCATGAGGCGATTGATGAGGGAAAACTCATCATCGATCAGGGCTATCTTGACCAGCAAGCTGGCGGGAATGGGCAAATTTTATAAATTTTTTCAGGAAGACAGCGGCTCTTTTTGCGTCTAATTTGTCATAATGGACAAAAAACTTTGGATTTGGCTGTTTCTCAGCCTCCCCGCATCAGGCCTAATTTTTAGGGATGGGGCGAGTCCTGCCGCGAATACGCAGACTGCTCCCACCGGGGAATTTGCCGACAGTGGATGGCAGTATCAGATCCGCTACGGGACCTTCCATGGGACCATGATCTCTCCAAAGCACTTCATCACGGCAGTCCACATCGGAGCTGCGGAGACCGAGATTCATCAGCCGATTTATTTTAACGGAGTGGAGGAGAAAACTTACGGAATACGGCCGGGATCACGCCGAGTCATAGGCACCACCGACCTTGCAATTTTCGAGATTTGGGAAACCTTCGATGACTATGCGGAACTCTACCCAAGGCAAGATGAAGCGGGCCGGGAATTAGTGGTGATGGGCCGGGGCTTTGGCCGGGGAGAAGAAATCGCAAACCAAGGATGGAAATGGGGGCCAGCTGCCACTCGCCTCTCTCGCTGGGGCCGTAATAGGGTCGATGGCGCTGCAGATGCCGGCAGTAGCGGAAATTCCCTCCTCTTTTTCGACTTTAGTGATCGCTTCGGCGAGGACGAGGCAGCGGCCACTGGAGGGGATTCGGGAGGTGGAATTTTCATCAAAGACGGGCCGACGTGGAAACTCGCCGGAGTGAACTTCAGCGTGGATAGCTTCTACTCAGATGCCGAGGTGCCCGCGAACTCGAATCGTTTCCGTGGGTCATTTTATCGGGCAGATGGACTCTGGCTAGGGAGTGATGCCAATGGCTGGAGACTCATCCCGAGTCGGGGGTTTTCATCGAATCCGGGGAACGCGGCATTCTTCCGCCAGTCTAATACCTATGCCTCTCGGATTAGTACAAGTCTGAGCGCGATTCAGGCTGTAATTGATCCGGCAATCGCGCTGAGCGAGCAAAGCGCGGATGAGAACTTCGCCACCTGGTTAGGAGGATTTGGCCTGACTGGAAATACCGCTCCGAGTGATGATGCAGACTCCGATGGGCTCACAAACCTAGAAGAATACCTGAGCGATTCAGACCCCAGTGATGGGAACGAGGGACGCTCGCCATTTGAGCTAGAATTTTTGCCGAACGGAGATCATCGATTCACCCTCGTGGAGTCATTGGATCGAGAAGGGCGCGGCTTGACGACCACCTTAGAAAGCTCGTCCGATTTAGCGGCTTGGGCGGAAGTCACGGACGCCGCCGAATCATCTAACACTGTGGATAACTCGCAAGGAATCCGGACGCGAATCCTCGAAAGAAGCCCCAGTGAAACAGACGCGCTCTACTACCGTCTCAGGATCACCCTGTCCTCACTTTAAGGGAGAGAAGAGCAATGGAGGCCGAGGGGCCCGAGGCATCGACTGGATGCGGAGCGTATTTCACGCCGAAGCATCGCAGGAATTTTATGCTCAACCGGACCCCACCATTGGATGAGGAAACCTTCCTCTTATTCCAAAAAAAATTGCTTTTTATGCCGAGCTGTTTTAAAAGGAAGCGTCTCCTGATCTTCCAGATGATAAAATCCGCTTTGAAATTCCCACTCATCCTTGCCAGTCTCGTAGCCAGCTCGGCCCACGTCCTAGCGGCTGAGGCAGTGGAAGCAATCCCTGCTGAAGATGCCGCGGCCGTTCCTGAGCCCTCCGTCGCGCTGATTGGGGGCCTCTGCGGCATTCTCTTCCTCTTCTGGAGACGGAAGTAGCTCTCGGCACGGGCCAGGCTAAACTTCTGTTTACGTCTTGCTATTAGCAGCAAAGGCTGAGACTCCTCGCTCCCTTCCTCGCCGTAATCTCCTGCGACGCTGCTAGGATTTCTAAAAAATCACGCTCTCATGGATACGCCTCCTTTTACCGAACTCGGCCTGCCCGACTCCCTCCTCTCAGCGGTCCTCGATATGGGCTTTGAAAGCCCATCGCCCATTCAGGCGATGACCATTCCACTTGCGTTGGAGGGAAAGGACCTCATCGGTCTCTCGCAGACCGGATCCGGGAAGACAGCGGCATTTGCCCTGCCAACGCTCGCCCGCATTGACCCGAAGTTGGCGGAGCCTCAGGCGCTCATTGTTTGCCCGACTCGGGAGCTAGCAGTGCAGGTCTGCGAGGAAGTCTTCCGCCTCGGCTCTAAGATTAAGGGCCTCCGTGCCTTGCCAGTTTACGGTGGCACCCCGATTGATCGGCAGCTCAAGGGTCTCCGCAAGGGGGCGCACATCGTCGTGGGGACCCCTGGCCGTCTTCTCGACCACCTGAAGCGGCGCAGCTTTGACCCGCGTAATATTCAAACCGTCATCCTAGACGAGGCTGACCGCATGCTCGATATGGGCTTTCAAGAAGAAATGGAGGAGCTTCTTGCTGCCTTGCCCAAAGAACGGCAGACCATGTTCTTCTCCGCCACCATGAATCGTCGAGTCAGTCGGCTGATCGAGAACTTTGGCCAGAAGCCAGAGCTCATTGAGATCGAGCGGAAATCTCTCACCGTCGATGCGATTGACCAAGCTTGCTATGAGGTCCGCCAAAGATCGAAAGTAGAGGTGCTGTCTCGTCTTTTAGACATCGACCCACCTCGCCTAGCTGTCGTTTTCTGTAATACCAAACGTCTTGTCGATGAAGTGACAGAAGGACTCCTAGCGCGTGGATACACCGCGGACCGCCTGCATGGTGACATTACTCAGCAGATGCGGGAGCGGGTTTTGGCCCGTTTTCGGGAAGGCACGGTGGAGATCCTAGTCGCGACGGATGTCGCAGCACGGGGGCTGGATGTCGATGACATCGACCTCGTGGTGAACTATGAAATTCCACATGATCCTGAGGATTACGTCCACCGCATCGGCCGGACGGGCCGAGCGGGGCGTTCGGGAAAAGCCGTCAGCTTCGTTTACGGTCGCGATATTTATCGCCTCCAAACGATCGAGAAATACACCCGCCAGACGATTCGCCGCGAAAGAGTGCCGAGCCAAGAACAGGTCGAAGGAAAGCGGGCTGACAATCTTTTCCAAACGATCCAAGAAAGCCTCGAAACGGGGAAGGTAAAGGACTACCAAACCTACCTTGATCGCCTTTTAGAACAGGGCCATACCGCTACTGACATCGCCAATGCCGCGATCACTCTGCTGCGGGAATCCACTACTCGGGAGGGAGAATTCATTGCGGAAGATCAGCAAAAAGAAGCCTTTGCGAATGAGCGGGAGCGCTCGAGCTGGAAGAGTCAAAAAGGAGATCGCAAAGAACGGCCCGAACGCCGTGAGCGGGATCGGAACTCAAAGCCCGAGCGCAACAACTCAAAAGGCATGTCCTGCCTCTTCATGAACCTTGGTAAAGCTCAGCACATTAAGCCGGGTGATATTGCCGGAATGATTTATCGTGAGTGCAAGGTGCCAGATGGCTCCCTTGGTAAGATCACTATTTTTCCGAAACACACCCTCGTGGATGTCTCCCAAGACATCGCCAATGACGTCATCGACGGCCTCCGCAACGCAACCCTCCGCGGTCGCAGCTTCAAGATTGATCACGATCGGAAGAAGTAAGATTCACCTTAGATCCAGCGGTCTTTCAGACCCCGACTGTCATGCCCACTGGATCATAGCCCTACGGGCGATGCTGAGATCACCTTGCTCCTTCGGGGCTGTTCGGGCGAATCGGTTTAGAAGGAATGACCTGAGGTCAGCCTAGCCTGCAAGGGCTATGATTCTTAAATTGATCGTTAGGAAACCTGCCTAAAAGAAACCCGTAATATCGTATAAGGAAGCATGCTCCGGATCTTGCGGGTTCACTCTAATGAGAATTTGTTTTCCTACTTCAAATTGCGCTATTCCGCCAATTTTTTGAGAAAATCCCCAATGATTGAATGCCTCCGCCTTGTGAGAAACGCCGGTTTGGGGATCCTGATACTGGACCTTTAATAAGACCGTATAGACTTTGCTCAGACTAGAACTCCCACTGTTGTCTTTCAGGCTTATGTCGCTCTCCAAGATCCGAGCTTCAATACGAGGCCAGTCTTTCACAGCCTCAAGGTGCAATTTTTTCCGCTCACGAATCCAAAAAATCAGGATCATGGCTTGGCTGAAGATGATCAGCCCCACTAAAGCAATACGGTAGTTCTCCCGATTCGCTCGGAAGTGCCAGTAAAGATCTGTGATTCTATCAATCTGAAATTTATAGACAAGTGTCACAAGTTCTTCAAGAACGAGCTCACGAAAAATGATCGTTTTTAATAAAACAAATGAGCGGGCTCCAAGCAGCTCCTTCGGTGCGGCTCAGGTGAGAGGGTGCCACGAATGGTGGAGGTGAGGTGGTGGCGGCGAAGGTGAAGGGGGCGACCTTTCCGACTAAGGAGCCGAGTCGGAGGATTGATTGGATTTTTGTGCCGCGAGGGTGAGAGGAGATTGGGAGTGAGGTGGTGGTGAGGGAACTTTCTGATCACGCGATGGTGATTGGGGAGTGGAGGGTGGAGAGAATGGTGAATAGTGAGTAGTGAGTGGTGAGTGGTGAGTGAGGTTGTGGGGCTTGGGTTGAGAAGTGGCCAGGACGGCCACGCCACTTTTGGGGGCATGATCGTTTTGGGGAATGAGGAGGAGGATTTTTGGGCACAGATTTTAACGGATGGAGAGAGGATTTCACAGATTTGGGAGGTTGAGGGGGACCGAAAGCTGGAGCTTTCGGCTACGGGCTATGGGTTGATGTTGCCGAGGTCTCGTTTGATGCGACGGCGTTCTTTGCGGTGGGCGCGTTGGCGGATTTGTTTTGGGGTGAGGGGTTCTTCTTCGTCTTCGCTGCGGCGTTTTTTGCCGCCGGCCATGATGCAGCCTAGGGGTTTGATTTCGGCGACGATGGTGGCGAGGTCGTGTTCTTTGATCTGGGCTTTGATGGTTTCGGGATCTTTATAGGCGATGGGGGTTTCGCTGAGGTCGGGTTTGCCGTTGAACCAGCGAACGTCGATGTCCTTGGTGTGATGCTCGATGAGGTGGCGGCGGTGATCGGCTCCGCGATGTTGTTTCATGAGGGCGGTGCGTGAGAGGTTTCGTCCAGCACCGTGAGGGGCGAAGGAGTGGAATTTTTGATTATCGTTTCCGAGGACGAGGAGGATGGGCTGGGCCATATTGAGGGGGATGAGGCCGAGGAGGGGGCGGCCTTGGTCATCTTTCCAAGCGGGGGTGGCTCCTTTGCCGTGGAGGTAGGTGCTGCCGCGCTTCCAGATGAAGTTGTGCTCGTTGCCAATGGTTTCGATGGCTTCGGCGCCGATGTTTTTGAGGAAGCGGGTGTGGATGGCTTGGTGGTTGGCGCGGGTCCAGCGGGCGACGTATTGAAGGGCTTCCCAGTAGGCTTGGCCATCGGGTGAGGTGGCATCGAGCCAGGCCGCTTCGGGTGGGATGCGGTCTGCGAGCTTGGCGGTGTGTTTGATGGCGGCATCGAGCCCGCGTTTGTAGAGGTGGGAGCCGAGGCTGCGCGAGCCGTGATGGGTGATGAGGGCGCGGAGGGTGCCGCGGAAGTTTTTGAAATGAGGATGGCCGGCGGAGTGGAGTTGGGTGGCGAGCTCGTCGGTGATTTCGATTTCGCCGAGGAAGGCGAAGTGGTTTCCGTCTCCTTGGTCGGCGAGGTGGATGGTGGCGCGGTCTTTGAGCGATTTTAGGAATTTGTTTTCCCAGATGTCTTCGTGGAGGACGGGGTGATCTACGAGGTCATCGTGATGTCGCCCGCCGGGGCCGAAGCGGGTGGAGGCGGTGAGGGCATCGAGTTCGGACGCGACGGAAGTACGAGGTTTATAAAAGGTAGCGAACATGGAGCAGCAGATATCAGCGGAGTGCGCGGCTGGAATGATGGCATTGTCCACCGCGATGACCCCGCCGACGGGGATATCGGCAGGGGCGGGTCCGGTGGGACAGGCATCGGGCATGATGCTGCCGCTCTGGATGATGGGGGTGCGGAGGAGTTCGGCCATTTTGGCACGGACTTTGGTGAGGTTGGCTTTTTCTTCCTTGGTCTCGGCCGAAATGGCTTCGGTGCAGGGGGCGGGCTTCTCACGCATGATGAATTGGGGTGGGGGTGGTCCGAATTCACGTTTGAGGAGCTTGAGGATGTATTTTCGATCGACGATGCCACGGGCGTTGAGATCGGCGATTGCGGCGAGCATGTCATCGATTTGCGGTCCGGGGCGGTAGCCGGTTTTGAGGAGGTCTTTGGCGTTCATGAGGCAGGGAGGAAGTGCAGCCAGTCGTTGATCTGGTGCTTGTTTTTGATGAAGTGAGTGAGGGGCATTTCGGGTGGCCTGAGGGGCTGCCGAAGAAGCTTGAGTCCAGCTTCGCGCGGGGTGCGGTCGGCTTTCCGGTTGTTGACTTTTTTGTAGGAGAGGACGCAGTTTTCCCAGGTGGTGGGACCACCGCGTGAGCTTGGGAAGACGTGGTCGATGTTGGCTTCAGAGAGGCTGAGTTTTTTGCCGGTGTATTGGCAGCGGCCGCCATCACGCTCGAAGAGGCCTGGGAGGCCGAACTTGAGGCGCTTGCGCGGGACGCGATCGAACTTACTGAGGATGACGACGGTAGGGATGCGGATCCGGCCCTGAGTGGTGCCGATGGAGGCATCTTCTTCTCGGATGGGAAGGCGCTGCCAATCGGGCCAAGAGGTGGGGACCATCCAGTGGGGGCCTTGGATGTCGAGGCCGGTGGCTTGGTCATTGATCATGGGTCCGAGGACCTCGGCCGGAGTGGTGGGGGTGAGGGCGAGCCAGTTACGGTTGAGGACAAGGACGGTGGTTTTGTGGAGATGAGACATTTTTAATGGACGAATGAACGATTGCAGAATGGACGATTGGCTTGGTTGAGTGGTGCCCGGGGAAGGAGTCGAACCTTCGTATTCGGATTCAAAGTCCGATGTAATGACCGTTACACGACCCGGGTTTAGAGTTTGGGAGGACCAGTGGGGTTCGAACCCACTCCGCGGCGATCACAATGCCGAATGCTGACCAGTTACACTATGGCCCCCGTCTAAGAATCTGAATTTTTGTGTGAAAAGGGGGACTGAAAGCGGGAGCTTTCGGCTGCCTTCGATCAATCATTTTGAGATCTGGGTGTTCTCTTGGGTGAATCAAATATGTGAGTTTTGATTGATGGAAAAATTCAGGTTCTTGGATTTTTTTAATTTAGATTTTTGTCATGGATTTTGGATTTGGTTTTTTGAGTGGTTTTGTGGGGGCACAAAAAAGCCCTGCACCGGGAGGAGGAGCAGGGCGGCTGTGATTGGTAAGTTTTCTTACGGTGGGCCTAGAACCTGCGATGAACGAGTGGGAACAATGAATGCATTCCATACGCGCAACCTCCTGTCTCGAGAGCAATGCTCTGAGCGCTTGGTTTTATGGAGATGATCTGTTGGTTCATTGGTTTGGTTTTAGGTGGGGGAGAAGTTGCGTAAGTTTTTGAATGCTGTCAATAAATTTGATAGATATTTTTTTGGATTAGTGTTCACCCCGAGCTTCGCGTTCCATTTGGCAATGGTGATAGCCTTCGGTGAGGCATTGGTAGAGGTAGCGGCGGAGGAAGGAGAAGAGGGAGCCGGCTTCTTGGTATTGGCGAGTGTGGATGAGCTCGTGCTGAATGATGGCTTCTTCGTCCGAGAGGTCGGGGGCGAGGTAGATGCCGTGACGGATGGAGAGGCCGGCGAGGTGGAGGCAGGGGAGGCGGCGTGAGTCGAGCCAGCGGCGGAGGAACATGGGAGCGGGAAGGGGGAGGGGATGGGTTTGGAGGGTGCGGATTTTTTCGGGGTTTTGGATGCCTTGTTTGGCGGCCCAAGTGAGGAGGTCTTTTTGAAGGGGGGAGCCTTCGTGGAGGAGTTTGCGTTCTTGCCAGGCGAGCCAGGGGGTGGCGAGGGAGGCACCGAGAAGGGAGAGGAGGTGTGCGAAAATGCGGGGCATTTTTTCCTCTTTTTAGCCGAGGGCGAGTCTTACGCCGCGGGCTTTGTGCTCGGTTTCTTCGAACTCGGCGGTGGGGTCAGAGTCGGCGACGATGCCGGCGCCGACGTGGTAGTCGAGGTGGCCGTTTTCGTGGATGAGGGTGCGGATGGCGATGTTGAATTGGGATTCGCCATTGAAGCCGAGGTAGCCGATGGCTCCGGTGTAGAGGCCACGGGGGGCGGGCTCGAGTTCGGCGATGATCTCGGTGGCGCGTTTTTTAGGAGCGCCGGTGATGGAGCCGCCGGGGAAGCAGGCGGCGAGGGCGGAGAGGGGGGATTGATCGGGAGCGAGGGTGCCGCGAATGGTGGAGGCGAGGTGGTGGACGTGTTGGAGTTTTTCGAGCTGAAGCATGTCGGTGACTTGGACGGAGCCGAAGTCGCAGACTTGGCCGAGGTCGTTACGGAGGAGGTCGGTGATCATGATGAGCTCGGCGCGTTCTTTTTCGGAGCGTTGGAGGTCGAAGGCGGACTTTGAGTCGAGCTCGGGATCGGCGAAGCGGGGGCGGGTGCCTTTGATGGGACGGGTTTCGATTTCGCGTCCGGAGAAGCGGAGAAAGGTCTCGGGCGAGGAGGAGAGGATTTCGCGATCGGCGAGATTAAGGTAGGAGGCGGTGGGGGCGGGAGATGAGGTACGAAGTTTTTCGTACAGGTGAAGGAGGCCATGGGGCGCGTGGCATTGTGAGCGGAGGCGGCGGGAGAGGTTGACTTGGTAGATGTCTCCGGCGGCGATGTATTCTTTGATGTCGCGGACAGCTTGGATGAACTGGTCACGCGGGAGGGAGTCTTGCCAAGGGCCGAGGGTGAAGTGGGCGGGAGGTGGGCTGGATTTGAGTTGTGAGGAGAGGGTGCCGGTTTCCCACCATTCGCCGCTTTGGTGGTGGTAGATGAGGAGTTCTGGGTAGAGGCCGAAGGTGTAGGAGCCTTGGTAGTCAATGGAGCCACAGGCTGCGCCGGTGGGGAATCCGTAGTCTGGGCTGTGGGTTTGCTCGTGCTGGGCGAGGGCTTGGCGAAGGGAGTGGGGCTTTGAGAGGTGGCCGCTAAGGATGCGGGTGGGTTTGGCGCCGATGATGCTGATGGGTGGGGTGTGTTTGGTGGGGAGGTTGCCGACGGTGTCGAAGAAGATGAGGCCGGGGAGGTGGGAGAGTTGGCGGGCGACCTCGTGAGGCTCAGCCGTGAGGGCGGCGGGCCTGGGGGTGAGGCTGGGGGTGGTTTCCATGGCGGGTGGAGTGTGGTTTAGGCCCGTTGACAAGGGGTTGAACCAGTGTTTAGACTGGCTGCCCTGATGAACAATTCACCGTTGTCTCGCAAGCCCAATTTGGGGGTGTTCTATGTGTCGTGCTGGGTTTTGGGCTTGGTGGCTTTTGTGCAGTTGATGACGGTCGGGGTGGCGATGGCCTTTCGGAGTCAGCGGGTGCCGGAGGCTGAGGCGCGGGTGGTGAAGGAGTTTGTGGTGGTGCCGAGGGTGGAGCGTGCGGGGGTGGCGGTGGATGTGCCAAAGCGGGCGAGCCGTGTGAGGCCTGCGCCGGTGATGATGGCTGATGATGAGGATTTGGTACCGGATCTTTTATCGGTGGCGCAGGTGGATGATGATGAGGTTTTAAATGAGGCGCCGCCGGTCCTAGATCCGGTGGTGGAGCAGTTGTTAAAGGATGCGCGGGATGCGCGGATTCAGCGGGATTTGAATCTGGCGCATACGAAGTTAATGGAGGCGCGCTTGGCGGCGCCGGAGGATCCTAATGTGTTATATGGACTGGGGGCGAACTACGAGGCTTTGGGGGTGTTTGATAAGGCGACGGCGTTTTATTTAGAGGTTTATCAAGCGGGGCCTTTGGGGGCGGGTTCTCTTTATGAGAAGGCGGGGATTAAGTTGGCGCAGGGTTTGGTGCCTGAGGTGAAGGATTTGGCGATTTTAGGGTATGGGAGGATGACGACGCCAACGCGGGTGGAGGGAGGTGAGAGGCGGACGTTGATTCTGCCGGTGGAGGTCTCGCGGAGTAAGGATTTTGACCCGATGTTGTTTAAGCCGCGGGTGAGATTTTATGAGGAGGTGGATGGGAATGTGGTGCAGGCGGATATTGCGCCGGGTGATGCGGGGAGTGAGTGGGTGACGGGTGCGGCGGATTGGAAAGATGGGGAGGAGATGGCGGAGGTGTGGTATTTTGTGCCGGATCAGGATTCGGCGACGGGTTTGCTTTTTGGAGAGCGGGAGTTCTATGGTTTTGTGGCAGAGCTTTATTATGATGGGCGCTTGGTGGATCTGAAGGCGCAACCGCGCACTTTGTTAAAAGAGGGGGGTGGCGAGTCGACGATCGAGGCTCTGCAGCGGGAGTTTGATGAGCTGGATGGTTTGACTTTGGAGGATTTGACGGCGGGGGATTCTTTATTACCAAAAAATGATCCACCGAAACCGCAGTTGCGGAATGAGGCTGAGTAGAGTATCTCACGGGGCATCGATTTAGAGAAGATGTCAGGAGGGAGACGTGGGGAAGGAGACGTGGTGGGGGATTATCGTCTGGTGCGGATGTCGAGTGAGGGGCAGTTGACACGGACTTGGGAGGCGGAGCAGATCTCGATGCAGCGGGGGGTGATGCTGGAGATGCTGAAGAGTCTTGCGAGGCAGGATGAGGAGGTGGTGGCGGCTTTTTTAGCAGATGTGAAGGCGAAGGCTCTGCTTGGGCACCCAGGAATCGGCGCGGTTTATGAGGCGGTGAGTGATGATGAGGTGACTTTCTTTGCGCGGGAGCGGATGGAGGGAGCGAGCTTGGAGGCGCTTTATGAGGCAGGGGAAAAGCTGTCCCCGTTGGAGGTGGTGAAACTTTTAAAGCAGATTTCTGAGTCGATGCGCTATTTGGAAAGCGAGGCGATGGCGACGGTTGATTATGCTTTGCACCATTTTGTCATTGGGAGCACGCAGGAGCTGCGCTTGATGAATCTGGCAGTGGATGGGGAGCGGGACGAGCAGGTGGATACGCGAGCGAAGCAGCTGTTGGGGGCGGTTTTCGATGAGATGATGACGGCGGGATTGCCGGGTGCGACGCGGGTGGGCTCGCTTTGTGGATTCATGGCAGATCTGGATCGCCCAGAGCCTTTGACTTGGGAGCAGATTGGGAGCCTTTCCGAGCAGGTGCGGCAACAGTTGGAGGGGAGCGGTCCGGTTGAGGGCACTTCTGCTCCAAAAGCGCCCTATGTTGCGCTTCCCCAAGCTTCTAAAATCCCTCCTGCTTTCTGGGCCCTCTTGGGAGGGCTTGGCCTGATTGCGGCTGTGGTGGCGCTACTGGTGCTATCGCGTGGTGATCAAAAGCCGCTGCCTGTGAAGGCGGATGAGCTTGATGCGGTGCTTCCTCTCGTGGAGATTCCTGAGGGCGAGTATCTCATTGGTAATGAGAAGACTGTGCTTATTAGCGAGGGCTTTGCAATGGGCCGAAGCGAGGTGACTTTGGCCCAATATCATGCTTTTTTGGAGTTCCCGGATCATCGTAAGTTTCAACACCCAGAGCAGCCGCCCTCAAAAAAAGATCATCTTCCGGATTCTTGGAAAGCGATTTGGTCGGCAGCCGTGAAGGGTCAGCAGTGGCAGGGCCGCCCTATGGCGACTGATTGTCCGGTTGTGGGAGTTGATTGGTGGGATGCCTACGCTTATGCGAAGTGGAGTGGCGGGCGCTTACCTACTCTCGAAGAATGGATAGCAGCCGCTCACTTTCAGGGAATACCGCAGGGCGTTAAAGCTTGGGGTCCGGTGGATTTGCCGCAGGATGATGAAACTGGAGCGGGTTTGATCGGGATGGCAGGGAGTGTCCGTGAGTGGACGCGGGATCTTGAGGTGGACCCTGATTTCCTTTTGAATCCTAAAAAGCCGCTCGCTGTGGGAGCGTCATTTCTAGAAGCCGAGGGAGGAGTCCAAAGGCGGACATGGTTTGACAAGCGGAGTATTCGATTTCCGGATCTAGGATTTCGCGTCATTTCGGTGAAATAGTTTAAAAAACCCGCGCTTTTTGAGTCGACCTTTCTCGCTCCAAATCGTTGTAAGAACGGGCAAAAACGGACTTTGTGAAATTTTTCACAAAGAAAACTTGATTGAGAGCGAAGGTCTGAGTAAATCCGCCTCGCCTTAGTCTTCGAGGCGGCCAGTGATGTGCTTCTTTATCAGATCCTTTTCCCTCGTTTTTGCGATTCTTTTCGCGACAGCCTCATCAAGCATGGCTGCCAGTGGGCATGATCATCTTCCCGCCTCTGCCGAGGAAGTTTTCACGATCGGCTCCTTTGTCGTGACCAATTCCATGATCATGGTTTGGATCGTGGCTGCTCTGCTCATCATTGTTGCTCAACTCGCGACACGTAATATCTCGATCGTTCCGAAGGGCTTCCAAAACTTCGTCGAGTGGATCGTTGAAAGCCTCCTCAACTTTCTTGGAGGAATTTTGGGAGAAAAGCTCGCTCGCCGCACCTTCTGGTTCTTCGCGACGATCTTCATTATGATTTTGGCTTCTAACTGGATGGGGCTTTTCCCCGGAGTCGGAACCATCGGATGGGCGCTCTCTGGCGATGCCATGGACCCTAATGACACTTTCCGCCCTTTCCTCCGTGGCGGTAACGCCGATCTTAATATGACTGGCGCGATGGCGATCACTTTCGCCCTCCTCTGGTTCTACTGGTCCATCACCGAGACAAGCCTAAAGGACTTTGGTTCGCACATCTTTGCGCCGAAAGGGAATTTTAAAGGACTCATGCTGATCGGCATGATTGTAATCTTCTTCGCAGTCGGCCTTTTGGAAATCGTCTCCATCGCCTTCCGCCCCGTCGCTTTGATGTTCCGCCTCTACGGAAACGTTTACGCTGGTGAAAACATGCTGGAATCCATCATGAACACCGTCCCAGTGCCCTGGCTCAAGTGGCTCGCCGTTCTCCCCTTCTACTTCCTCGAGCTCCTTGTCGGTTTGATCCAGGCCCTCGTTTTCACTCTCCTCTGTGCCGTATTCCTGAAACTCATGTGTGATCACGGTGATCACGACGAAGAACACGCCCACTAAATTTTCCGAACCCTTTCACTGGTATGACCATGGGTAGATAACCGTGGGTGCCATGAATAAACACCAAAACCAAATAATACTATGTTCAACGAACTCCTCATGTTCCTCTTCGCAGCCATCGAAGGTAAGCTCCACGTCGGTCTCGCCGCTCTCGGATCCGGAATCGGCATCGGCCTTCTCGGAATGAAAGCAGCTGAAGCCACCGGTCGTAACCCTGGCGCAGCTGGTAACGTTCTTACCATTTCTATCATTCTCGCGGCCCTCATTGAGGGTATCGTGTTCTTCGCAATCTTCCTTGCGTAAGTGAATCATCTTAGCTGGAGGGCTCGCCTCGGGCCCTCCAGCTAGATTCCCACAATTTCTCTCCGAGACTCCCAACCTTTTCTTCTTTCATGACCGTTCCATCATTCATTTTGCTCGCCGCTGAAGCCACCGAATCCGGTGATAAGCTTGGCGATCTCATTAAGACTTTTGGTGTTCACTGGAGTCTCTTTGTCTCGCAGCTCGTTTCATTTTTGATCGTCTGCTTCGTTCTCAAGAAGTTCGCATACGGCCCCGTTCTTGAAATGCTCGATAAGCGCCGCAACCGCATCGCAGATGGCGAAGCCAAGCTGGAAGAGATTGAGAAAAAGCTTGCTGACAGCGAAAAGGAAAAAGCCGCCCTCCTTGAGAAGGCAAACCTCGACGCCAAGCGCCTCATCACAGAAGCTAAGGATAGCGCCACAGCCCTCTCTGAGCAGAAAGCGAGTGAAGCCACCTCCCAGGCTCAAATCATTCTCGCCAAGGCCCAAGAAGCCGCCAAAGCAGAACGCAGCTCCATGGCTGCCGAGCTAAAGCAGGAATTCGGCCGCCTCGTCGTCGCCACCACCTCACAGGTCACTGGCAAAACTCTCGACGAGCACGATCAGAAGCGCATCAACGAAGAAGCGGTTCTCAGCATCAACAACTAATTTTTAGATCGCACTCAGATGAAAGTCTCTAAGGCCGCACAAAGCACCGCTCGCCGCATCTTCCGCCTCTGCTCGCAGAATGGAGAGATGAACGAAGCGCATCTTCGTGCCGCCATCGCCAAGCTTTCCTCTGAAAAACCCCGTGGTTACCGCGGCATGCTTCAGGCTCTCCGTCGCCTCATCCGCGCGGAACTCGCCGAGAAGCAAGTCACCGTTGAGAGTGCCTCGCACCTCGATCAGATGACCATGACCACTCTTGAGAATTCCCTCCGTCAACAATACGGACAGGACCTCGTCTTCAATTTCAAAACAACCCCCGACCTCCTCGGTGGTATGCGCGTCCGCGTAGGAAACGATGTCTTTGACGGTTCGGTCAAAGCCCGCCTCGCTCGCCTCGCTGATTCCCTCTAAACCTCTCCTCCTTCACTAAACTCTCTCACTATAATTTGTTATGAGCACCATCCTCCAGGAACTGGAAGCCCAAATCGCGAACGTCTCAACGTCCGTTGAAAAAACCAATATCGGCATCGTCCGTGAAACCGGTGACGGAGTCGCCAAAGTCGAAGGTCTCAGCGACGCCCAGCTGAACGAGATGATCGAGTTCCCCGGTGGACTCACTGGTCTCGCCCTCAACCTTGAGGAAGGCGAAGTCGGAGTTGTATTCCTCGGTGACGGAAAGCACATCACCGAAGGAATGGAGTGCCGCACCACTGGTAAGCTCCTCTCGATTCCGGTCGGAGAAAACTTCCTCGGTCGCGTTGTTAATACTCTCGCCGAGCCTATCGACGGAAAAGGTGACGTTGCCGCAGCTGCTCAATATCCTGTTGAGAAAATTGCTCCTGGTATCATTAAGCGTAAGTCAGTTTCCGTTCCACTTCAGACTGGTATTTCATCCATCGACGCCATGATCCCCATCGGTCGTGGTCAGCGTGAGCTGATCATTGGTGACCGTTCTACTGGTAAGACCACCATCGCGATCGACACCATCATTTCTCAGGCCAACCAGAACAAGGCCGCCGCGGAAGGTCGCCTAAAAGATCACAAGCCTGTCTACTGTGTCTACGTCGCAATCGGCCAGAAACAGTCCAACGTTGCTCGTATCGTCTCGACTCTCGAAGAGGCCGGCGCTCTCGACAACACCATCATCGTCAACGCTTCCGCTTCGGATTCTGCGACCAACCAGTTCCTCGCTCCTTACTCCGGTTGTGCTCTTGCTGAGTATCTCATGGACCAAGGCAAGGACGTCCTCATCGTCTTTGATGACCTCTCTAAGCAAGCGGTTGCTTATCGTCAGGTGTCTCTCATTCTTCGTCGCCCATCTGGTCGTGAAGCTTATCCTGGTGATGTTTTCTACCTTCACTCACGTCTCCTTGAGCGTTCTGCGCGTCTCTCCGAGAAAGAGGGTGGTGGTTCACTCACCGCTCTTCCAATCATCGAGACTCAAGCGGGTGACGTTTCGGCCTACATTCCGACCAACGTGATTTCCATTACGGATGGTCAGATCTTCCTAGAGACCGACCTCTTCTACCAAGGCATCCGCCCTGCCATTTCCGTGGGTCTCTCCGTTTCTCGTGTGGGATCTGCTGCTCAAACCAAGGCCATCAAAAAGGTCTCTGGAACGACTAAGCTCGACCTCGCTCAGTTCCGCGAGCTGCAGGCCTTCGCCCAGTTCGGTTCTGATCTCGATGACGCCACTAAGGGCAAGATCAACCGTGGTCAGCGCATTGTTGAGCTCTTCAAGCAGAACCAATACTCACCTCTCTCGATGGAGATGGAAGTTGCCGTTCTCTGGGCCATGCAAAACGGCCACTTTGACGACGTTGAAGTTGAGCGCGTGAAAGAGTGCCAAGCCGCACTTGAGGAATTCCTCACCACTCGTAAGGCCGACCTCCTTCAGAGCATCGCTGATGAGAAGGCTCTCTCCGACGCGATCAACGACGGCCTCAAATCCGCTCTCGAAGACTTCAAAGGCAGCTGGAAATAAGTCCGCTCACTAGAACGGTAAGCTCCCCCCATTCACTCAATCACTCATAACTCGGTAACTTTTCCTCATGGCCAACCTTCGTGACATCCGCCGCCGTATTAAGTCGGTTAAGAGCACCTCGCAGATCACCAAAGCGATGGAGCTGGTGTCTGCCGCGAAGATGAAAAAAGCGCAGGACCAAGCGCTTGCCGGGCGCGACTACGCCGACAAGCTCAACAAGGTCCTCGTCAACCTCAAGGCCAACACGGATGAGGAATCCCACCCTCTTCTTGGGCAACGGGAAGGTGGCAAGGAGCTCATGCTCGTGATCTCCACCGGACGTGGACTTTGCGGTGGTCTCAACACCAACCTTCTTAAGAAAGTTCGCGCTGAAGAATCTGAGGGAGTCGAGTATGTCACCGTTGGCAAGAAGCTGCGTGTCTCTCTCGCCAAAGCCGGCGGGAACATCGTCACCGATTGGGATGTCGAGGACCCCGTTCCCTTTAACGATGCTAAGCCAATCGCGAAGTTCCTCACTGAGAAATTCCTCAGCGGAGAGTTCGACAAAATCAGCGTGGCTTTCAACAACTTCGTCAGCACCTTGACCCAGACTCCTGAGGTCTTCCAACTCCTCCCCATTCAGTCGGGCGATCTTGGAGAAAAGCAGGACTATGAAGGTGTGGGCACAGACGAAATCGGCGAGACCGATAGCGCATCAGCCCTCAATATGGACTACGAGTTCGAGCCCAGCGCCGAGGGTGTGCTCGATAAACTCCTTCCGCTTTACATCAATTTCCAGATCTACCAAATGTTAGTCGAGGCCCGTGCTTCTGAGCACTCGGCCCGGATGGTCGCCATGAAGGCTGCAACCGATAATGCTAACAGCATGGTGAAAGATCTCACTCTCGAATACAACAAGGCGCGTCAGGCCGCAATTACTGCCGAGCTTCTTGAAATCACCACCGCTATGAAAGCGATGGAGTAAGCCAATTCATTTCTTATCCTCTCTTTTCACAACCTAAGTCCTGCCACACTGTCAAACTGCCACA
This sequence comes from uncultured Verrucomicrobiales bacterium, assembly GCA_937944055.1. Taxonomy (GTDB): domain Bacteria; phylum Verrucomicrobiota; class Verrucomicrobiia; order Verrucomicrobiales; family Akkermansiaceae; genus SW10. Next base: position 49,276 of record CALDZJ010000042.1, read on the forward strand.
CTTAAAATCTTCCCACCATGAGCAACCAAGGAACCATCGTTCAAGTCATCGGCGCCGTCGTTGACGTTGACTTCTCTGCTGCAGCCAAGCTGCCTGAGATCTATAACGCCCTCGAGCTGAACTACGACCTCTTCGGAGTTCAAACCAAGCTCGTTCTCGAAGTCCAGCAGCACCTCGGTGACGGTTGGGTTCGCGGAGTGGCCATGAGCACGACTGAAGGTCTCAAGCGTGGCATGCTCGTGACTGACCTCGGAGTTCCAATTTCCGTTCCTGTCGGAGCTGGCGTTCTTGGTCGTATTTTCAATGTTACCGGTGATGCCGTGGACGAGCGTGGTGATGTTCCTCACGAGAAGCGTTACCCGATTCACCGGGCTGCTCCTTCTCTCGTTGATCAGGCCACTTCAGCCGAGATCCTTGAGACCGGGATTAAAGTGATCGACCTCATTTGCCCCTTCACGAAGGGTGGTAAGGTTGGTGCCTTCGGTGGTGCTGGTGTTGGTAAGACCGTTGTCATCATGGAGCTCATTAACAACATTGCGAAGAACCACGGTGGTTATTCCGTCTTCGCGGGTGTGGGTGAGCGGACCCGTGAGGGTAATGACCTTTACGAAGAGATGTCCGAAGCGGGCGTTATTGATCAAAACGATCTCTCTAAGTCCAAAGTGGCCCTCGTATACGGACAGATGAACGAGCCTCCAGGTGCGCGTCTCCGTGTTGCTCTTTCCGCCCTCTCCATGGCTGAGTATTTCCGTGATGAAGAGAACCAGGACGTTCTCCTCTTCGTCGATAACGTTTTCCGATTCTCTCAGGCTGGTTCTGAGGTTTCTGCGCTTCTTGGCCGGACTCCCTCTGCGGTGGGTTACCAGCCTACTCTTGCTGAGGAAATGGCCGGACTTCAGGAGCGAATCACTTCTACTAAAAAGGGTTCCATTACTTCCTTCCAGGCTGTTTACGTTCCTGCGGATGACTTGACTGACCCCGCTCCTGCGAACACCTTCGCTCACCTCGACTCCACCGTTGTGCTTGAGCGTTCTCTTGCTGAGCTTGGTATTTACCCTGCGGTTGACCCGCTCGCTTCTGTTTCTAACGCGCTCGCTCCAGACGTCGTTGGTGAGGAGCACTACCGCGTCGCTCGTGGCGTTCAGGGAGTTCTTCAGAAGTATAAAGATCTTCAGGACATCATTGCGATTCTCGGAATGGACGAACTTTCTGATGAGGATAAGCTCACCGTTTTCCGCGCTCGTAAGATTCAGCGTTTCCTCTCCCAGCCCTTCCACGTTGCTGAGATCTTCACCGGTTCACCTGGAGTTTACGTCTCTATTGCTGACACTGTGAAGGGCTTCGCCGAGATCCTCGAAGGGAAGCACGACTCTGTACCAGAGTCCAACTTCTACATGAAGGCGAACATCGACACGGTCGAGAAGGCCTAATTCTCCAGCTTTAGTTTTAAAATCCCATGCCATTTCAACTCGATATCGTGACCCCGGAAAAGACTATCTTCTCCGACACCGTAGACGACGTCTACCTTCCCGGTAGCGAGGGTGAGATGGGGATTTTATCAATGCATGCCGCGATGGTGGCCCCTTTGTCGCCTGGTGAACTCCGCTATCTCAAGGATGGTAAGATTGAAGAACTCGCCGTTGGTGAGGGCTTCGTGGAGGTTTCCGATGATAAGGTTTCCGTCTTGATCGATCTTGCGGTCGGAGAAGACGCGATTGATGAATCACAAGTGGAAGAAGCCATGAAGCGGGCCCAAGACGCCCTCGCAGGTGTCTCAGATGATCACGATGAAATGGCGGCCCTGCAAGTCGTGATCGCGAAGTCTGAAGCCATGCTCAAGCTGAAGCGGAAGAGGCACTAAACCGCCCTCCCTTCTTCTTTTATTTTCTTAAGAATGGCGACCTCTTTGGGGCGCCATTTTTTTTGGCGTTATTGAAGATCGTTCTCTTCAAGTCAGCACCCTGCATCGTCGCCGCAAAGTCTGGGCATGACATTTGCGCGTTTCTCGCTATCTTCGCGTAAGCCCCCCTTACAAATTATGAATGATACCTTTAAACGGGTGGTTTTACTTTGCCTCGTCTTCGTGGCTGCCTTTTTTTCCGTCCATGTTTTTCGCGCTTGGCGCGGGGGTTACCCTATTTTTGGGCTTAAGCCGAAGGCGGAAACGAGCCAATTCTCCCCGGAGCATGCCACCCTTCAGACGGAGCCCGCGATAGATCCTAGCAAAGTGACAGGCCTCATTCGGCAGAATGATGAGATGATCGATTTAGTGGATCGTGTCACTCCTGCGGTGGTTAGTATTGATACGCAGATCTTGAAAAAGGAACGCGTGCTCGATCCTTTCCGAGGTCAGATCTTCGAGCGTGACCGCGTCACTCCGGGCTTAGGTTCCGGCGTGATCGTCTCCGAGGAAGGTCACATTATCACCAATCATCACGTCATTGAGGGGCACCAAAAAATCCGCGTCACCTTGCACGATGGCCGCTCGCTTCCGGCAGTTTTGGTGAACTCAGATAAGCTCCTCGATATCGCGGTTCTGCGGATCAAGAGCAGTCAAGAGGGTGAGCGATTTAGCGCGCTGAAGTTTGCGGACTCAGATCAGGTGCGCGTTGGACAACTCGCGATTGCGGTGGGAAATCCCTACGGTCTCGGCGAATCGGTGACGGTCGGTCATATTTCAGGCCGTGACCGCTCACTTTCGGATGGTCAGCGTGATCTCTTTCAGACTGATGCGGCCATTAATCCCGGTAATTCCGGCGGCCCTTTGTTAAATCACCTCGGCGAGATTATCGCGATCAATGCCTCCATTTATAGTGAAGATCGTGAGAACCCCGGCTTTCAGGGGATCGGGTTTTCCATCCCCTCGAACGAGGTGAAACGCACGATGGAGTATATTTTGAAAAAGGGCCGCCCGGTCCATGGTTATCTTGGTCTAGAGGCTCGGGATCTTAATAACTACTTCCGCAGCGTCTTTAACTACCGCGGTCAAGGCGTGGTGGTCTGGGGGGTCACTCCCGGTTCTCCGGCTGATGCGGCGGGCTTAAAGCCCTACGATATTATTACCGCATACCGAGGTGAGGGAGTGCAATCCACCAAGGGTTTCATTGGTCGAGTGCAAAGGTCAGAGGTCGGCTCGGAGGCGATCATCAGCATTTGGCGGGGGAATAACTCCCTTAATTTGACTTCCGTGGTGGGCGAGGCGAATCCCTATCGCGTCGTTGAGAAAATCCCAGAAAGCGGGAGGCTCGCCTCGGATGATGCCATTTTACACACCATCGGAATCTCGGTCCGTAATCTTCCCACCACTCGGGTTCGTGGGGGAGTTCTCGTCACACAGGTGAAGCCCGATAGCCTAGGAGCGAAAGTTGGCATTCGTCCCAATGATTTTCTTCTGGAAATTAATGGAGCGCGCATTCGTAGTGATAAGGACTTCTATCTAAGACTTGTTGCGGCCTCGGCGGTGCGACCCACCGAGATACGCGTTTACCGTGGTAATGCCAGCCAGCTCGTGGTCATTCCGGCGATTCCCCGCACCAAAGGCCCGACTAATTAACAATTCCTCATTTCTCTTAACTGCCCTCCCCCTCCAAAAAAATATGAGCTCATACGACTCTTACGAACCACGTTCCAAATTCGGTCTTTACGTTTTTCTCGCCTTCATTCTGGCGGCCCTCATCGGGGTCAGCATTTTCTTCACTCAGTGCAGTGGCTCGGATGACTCCGCAGCGAGTTCCTCTGGCAGCACTCAGAAGGAAGTCATGGTCAATGGGGTAGAAGGTGAAACATCAAATGAGATTGATCCCTTCAATGCGGAGTCAGGGGACTCTGAGCAATCAGTAGATGACACAGCTCCGAAGGACACCGTGAGCCCAGCCACTCCTGAGCAGACGCTCGTCGATGCTGGCATGGGCGTCTCCGAGTTGAACCCCGAGACTCTTCTTAAAAAAATCGGACAATCGCTTGAGGATTCTAATTTAGAAGAGCTCACGCTCTTACTCGGCGGAGAGAGCTTGACCCAGAGCCAGCTCAAGGGGCTGCAAGCGCTCTCAGAAAAGGGCGATTACCGCCTCAGTTCCGTGGATCCCTTCACCGAGATTGGAGAGCTGGAGGCGAATCGGCGCTCACGCTGGGCCCTCAATCTAGAGCCGAAGCTCAATAAGGAAGGAGCGCAGGGGGACGAGGCTGAGGACTCTTCTGGAGGAGAACAAGGCACGCGCATCTACTTCGACCTTCTCCGCGATGAGAACGGAAAATGGGCGGTCGAAAAACTCAAGATCCCCGAAGTGGCGAGCCCAGTGGCAACGCCGTCCTCGGCTCTTTTTTCTGATTCACTTGGGGTGACCGATTCCTTTCTCCAAGCCGTCTTGGCGCAGAACTTTGATGAGGCGAAGTCCTTCGTTGATTCCGAGAAAGTCTCGGATGCTAAGATTGCTGGGCTCTGCATCATTTTTGAGGAGGCGAGGTATCAGCTGCGCGCTAGCAAGCCGTTGCGTGCGATGTTTAATCGCGAACTCACCGCCGGTTTTGTAGCTCATGTCCAAGATGAGAGCGGGGCTAAAGCTGCAGATTTTGGCATGACGCTAGCACGCAGGGCCGCAGAGCAGCCATGGCTGGTGAACGAGGTAAACTTAGACTCCCTGCTGGCAGATTACGCTGATCGGGTCGCTGGGGGAGATGTGCACTTCACCCCTCTCGTCAAGAATCCTGCCGGTGGAGATACCCTGATTCTCTACTTCGGCTTTGATGAAGATGGCCTCACTCCCCGCACGGAAAGGCAGCTCGATATTGTCGCTGGTCTCCTCAAGCTCGATCCCTCTAAAAAGCTCACTCTCTCAGGCCATACCGATGCCTTAGGCTCGGATGAATATAATGAGAGGCTCTCTGGAAATCGCGCCGGATCAGTCGAAAAATACCTCCTGAGTGTGGGAGTGCCGCCTGAGCAGATTATTGCGCTCGCGGAAGGTGAGGCGAAGCCCCGGCGGCCAAATTCCACGGAAGATGGAGAGGATAACCCGACGGGCCGCCGCGCAAATCGCCGGACTGAGATTTACCTCGATTTTTAGTTCTCTCTCTTCGCTGGAGAGAGAGAAAGTAGCTGAAAGCTCTAGCTTTCGCTTGGTGGGGGGGATTCCGAAAGCGGGGGCTTTCGGCTACGGGTTTCATGGTCTGGTGCGGAGGAGTTCTTGATCGTGAACCTTGCTGTGAGATGGGATATTTTTTGGGAACTGACATTTGTGAGGCGATGAGGTTAGCGTAGCTAGGATGAAATTTGCCGGTATCAAGGGGGGGAGTTTGGGGGTGATGAGTTTTATGCTTTTGGCTTGTGGTGATTCTAAGGATCAGGTGGGGGAGATCGATCGCCTGGAGGGGAAGGTTGAGGATTTGGAGGGAAGGCTCGGAGAGCTGGATGCGGGGTTCCAGGATGTGATGGAGGCTTTGCATCATTTGGGATTCGAGATTGAGGATTTCCGGAGGGAGAATTGGCAAATGAATGTGCCAGATGTGGAGGATCACTTTGAGGAGTTAAAGCGGGTGGCTTCTCTGTTGGAGGAGAAATTTTAGCGTGCGGTTCTTTTTTAAGAGATTACAGGGAGGGTTAGGGAATGGATTCGGTGAATCCTTTGCTTGAGTCGAGAGGGTGATTTCATAGTTTTTTTGCAGATGAATTTACAGTTATTTGCAAGTCCGGTGAGTGAGGTGAAGTCATCGACGCGTTTGGAGTCATTAACCTTGGTCGGGGGGGCACGGGAGTTGAGGTTGTTGGCGGATTTTTTGGCACAGATGGCGGATGAGATTGAGGCTCATGGTCCGCATGTGAGGCATGGGGAATTTGCAAATGAGGAGGGCGTGAAGGCTTATGAGGGGGCTTTACCTGCGGTTTATGTGAGTCAGTGTGTGTGAGAGTCCTGGCTTTTCAAAGAGGCGAGAACGTGCTTGAAGTCTCTTGCCGATGAAGACTCTGAGTGATCTGACTTTTACGCAGCTTCAGGAGAAGTTGCGTGAGGATGGGGTGAACCCTTCGAATGCTTCGGCGATTTTTCGAATGGTGCATCAGGGGTCTGTGGAGAGTTCTGAACTGGGTAAGACGATTCAGCGATGGGTTGCTGAGCAGGAGATCTTGAAGCCGGAGGTGCGGCGTGAGGTGGCGAGCTCGGATGGGAATACGCGGAAGTTTGTGCTGCGTTTTAGGGATGGGCGTGAGATTGAAACGGTTTTGATGGGCTATGAGGGCCGGCATACGGCGTGTATTAGTAGTCAGGTGGGCTGTGCGATGGGCTGTGTGTTTTGTGCGACGGGGAAGATGGGCTTGCTACGGCATCTCACGGCGGGAGAGATCGTGGCGCAGGTGCATTTTTTAAATGAGATCTTGGCGGAGGATGGGAAGGCAGCGATCCGGAATATTGTGATGATGGGGATGGGGGAGCCTTTGCATAATTTTGTTCCGTTGAGGGATGCTTTGGAGATTTTGACGGATTCGCGGGGTCCGGGGCTCTCGCCCGCGCGGGTGAGTATTAGTACGGTGGGGCATGTTCCGGGGATCCGGAAGTTGGCGAAGCTGGAGCAAAATTACTCACTCTCGATTAGTCTCCATGGTGCGAGTGATGAGGAGCGGGGGGCCTTAATTCCGATCAATAAGCGCTGGCCGATTGCGGAGCTTCTGGGGGCTTGTCGGGACTATACGAGCGAGACGGGGCGGAAGGTTTTCATTGCTTGGACTTTGATCGAGGGTGCGAATGATAGTGATGATCATGCGCGGCGCCTGGCTCAGATTTTACGAGGGATGGCGGTGCATGTGAATCTCATCCCGCTGAATCCTACCGAGGATTTTGAGGGGCGGCCACCTTCGGAGGAGCGGACTTTGGCTTTTATGAGAATTGTGCGAGATGAGGCTGAGGTGCCGGTGACGATCCGCCAGCGGCGGGGGATCGATGTGGGTGCGGGTTGTGGGCAGTTGGTGATTTAAGATCCGAGATGCTGAGATGCTGAGATGCTGAGATGGGGAGCTGTGATTGCAGCGGCGGATGGGGGCGAGCTTGGGAAGAACTCGCGGTTTCTAGAGCGGAAGGACTCCAGACTAAATAATTAAGCTTGCTGAAGTTTCAAAAATTCTCAAAGTTTTTAATCGCAATGAATACCTCCCCTATTTCAGCAGCGATTTTGAGTTCTTGGCTTTTGATGAGTTCAGCTCATTCGGCCACTACGACTTTAGTCATTGATTCTTTCTTGGACCCGGCAGGTCTTGATCTTTCGACGACGACGGGTGAGGTGTCCGAGGAGACGGTTCTGCTTAGTGAGGGGACTGAGATTGTCGGGGCGACTCGGCGGATTGATTTTACGGTGAATACGAATCCATTTTTTAATGATGCGGTGGTGGAGGTGGGTCCGCGAGAAGCTGGATCGATCTTGATTTTTGATACGGGCCCGGGAGTGGTGTCAGGATTGGGGGTGAGCTATTCTCCGGTGACGACCTTGGACGTGTCAGCCAGTTCTGGGGTGGTTTTGGATCTTCTTTTTGTGGATCAGTCGATCGAGGTTACGATTATTTTGGTGGATGGTGCTGGTGAGTCTTTTCAGAGCTTGAGCCCTCTTGGGGAGGGGGACACGAGTGGGGAGCTTTATTTTGCGTTCGATCAGTTTTCGCGTCCGCTTGATCTGACGCAGGTGAGTGAGGTTCGCTTGATGATCGATCCTGATACTTCGGCTGATTTTGCGCTCGATCGCTTGGCCTTCGTGGCGGTTCCTGAGCCTCAAGGTGCGCTTTTACTCGCTAGTGCGGCGGTCTTTGGCTTAAGACGCCGCCGCCGCTGAGTGAGGAGTATTCCGGCGGTCAAGGTGGAGAGGCTGGTGCTGGGCTCGGGAATTGCGGAGTTATTGGTGATGCGGTCATCGTGGAAGGTGTTGAAGGAGTCGATGACGAGGTCGGTGCTGGTTTTGGAGTCGATTTGGAAAGAGATGCGGTCTACGCTGCTCCAATTAAACTGGGCGGCCTCGCTGGGCTCATTTTCAATTAAGGTGAAGGAGTTATAGGAGAGTAGGAAGGCTCCGGATGAGCTTTGGGAGCCGTCGATCTCTAGGGTGCTCTCCGCTTGCTGGCCTGCCGTATCGGTGAGGAGGACTTGGAAGGTGACGGGATTATCGATGAAGAGGATATTCCAGCCGAGGGAGTTTGCGTCGTTAGCGAGTAGGTTGTGCCCGCCGAGGCCGCTGCCATTGGAGCCATTATACTCGATGGTGACATTGCCGCTAGCGGAGGAGCCATAGCTGATTGAGAGGACTCCAGATCCCCGGCGATCAAAGTGGATACTGGTGGCCACTTGGAAAGGGTTTTTTAGAACGGTGCTGGTGGAGTTACGATTTCCGCCGACTATTTCGGAGCTTTGCTGGGAGCTGCGTTCGACCCCGACATTAAAAATGGTGTTGGATTGTTCGCCGCCGTCGAAGGAATCAAGCTTGTCGAGGACGGTAGCAGCGGAGGCTGAAAGGGAGCTGAGGGCGAGGAGGCTAAGGCAGGAGGCGGCGAGATGGAGGGGCTTAGGTCTCGTTTCTGGCAGGGCGGCTTTCTGGCTTATGATCTTTTGGGGAGATTGAGTATTCATAAAAAGCGTATATCAGCAATATTTGCTACTGTATTGACCTGTAATTTTAAAAAATGTTCACCATTTTTAAAATTTTTTTAAAATACTGAGCGGCAGAGAATTGAGCTTAATGATCAAGAAGCCCAAAATATGAAACGCTCATTTTCTCCCATTTTGAGTGGGAGACGATGGGAAATTGCGGCCTTAATCGGGGGTGAGGGAGAGGCTAGGAGGGGGGTGTGTTAGGCTGGGTGCTAGCCTTTCGCGGTTTTAGGGGCTGAGTTGGAGCCACAGGGTCTGGGTGCTGGCGGGGAAGTTGATCAGGGTGGGGGTGTTTTTTGGGAGGGGGGGAAGAGTGAGGGGGGATTTTCGATTTCTCGGGTCTAGGAGGGTGGGGCGTTTAGAGATTTGACTATCTGGGATGGTGAGGGCGAATGGGGCATTCCATACTTGGGTGGGGCTGGTTCCCCAGTTTGAGCCGCCTTGGCTCTGCGCCTGATCTTTCCATGGGAACTGTGGATTCCGGGCGTGGCTGACGGAGGTGATGAGGATGGACTTTGAGCTTTCGAGCGGGAGACCATCGCGCGATTGGGCGATGATGACGCCGTAGTTTTGTGGCAGGGTGCCGACTTGGAAGTGCCAGTTTCCGAGGGAGATTTTTTGGCCGCCAATTTTTCCCCAGAGAGCGCGGGTGCGGGGGAGATTAATGGTGAGGATGGCTTTGTCCGGATTACGAGCGTCCCAGGTGGCGGTTTTATCAGGGGTGCGGAGGTGTGGGGGCTGGGTTTTGAGTAGTTCTGCTTCGGTGGGTGGGTTTTGCTCAGGGGGGTTCGGGAGAGAGGGGTCAATGCCGATCCGCTTGGTGAAGGCGTGGATGCCGCTGCCGAGGTGGAAATCTGGAGGGGAGCTCATTTTTTCATGGAGTGCGGCGAGCTCACCGGAGCGGTAGAGGGCGCCGAATGGCCCAAGGAGGGCGAGTTTAGCGGCTTGGGAATTAAAGCTAAAGTAGGTGGAGATTTCTTCGCGATCTAGGGCGAGTGACGAGCTATCGTAGTCGAAGAAGAAGATGCCGCTCCACTCTTGAAGTGAGCCGAGGAGGGCCATGATGGGGACGGCTCCGGCCGAGGGGAAGGAGGGCTCTCCGACATTCCATTCGGAGTAGGTGAAGGGCATGCCGTGAATGCGCCAGGAGGAGCGGATGAGGGGATTATTACGGGGCCATTGGTTAGCGTAAGGGCGGGCCTCGAGTGGATCGTGGCCGATGGTCCAGTGATCGCGATCCCAGCTTTTCCCGGGGAAGAGGGGGTGGTGCCAGTAGGAGTGAATGTCGGCATAGTCGGCGAGTTCGGCGGTCATGCTTGCGCCTTGGTAGTTAATCTGTGTGGTGGTGATGGGGACGCGGACTCCGAGTTCTTGGAGGAGGGAGCGGGTCTTTTGGTAGAAGGTGGCTTCAAGATGCGCCATGAAGCGAACGAAGGTGGTGTGGGCGGCAGGGGTAGATTGAGGACTTGGGAGGTCGATGTTGCCAGCGCTGAGAGATTGGCCGCTGGGGATGGTGGTCCAGGCGGCTCCGGGGTGGAGGCTGAGCGCGCGGAGATCAAGGTGTGGGAGTTGGCCGCCGAGGTCGAAGGCGAGTTTTGCGACCTGTGAGGACTGAGTGGCGGTGAAGCGAAGGGTGGTTTTTTTCCATTCGCTGCTGAGGGTGATTTGCTCGGAGAGGCCGAGGGAGGCCCAGCCATTTTCGAGGCTTGCGAGGCTGAAGAGGAGGGGGCGTGGAGCGGCGGAACGGGCCTCGAAGCTAAGGGTGTAAAGGGTGCCTTTGGTGATTTTGAGATTCCCGAAGGAGAGTTGTTGGTGCCAAGAGGTGTTTGCTTGGACTTGGGGACTCAGGCGGAGGGTTCCTGCTTCTGGTGAGCTGAGGGTGACGGGGAATTTGCCACCTTGGTCTTGGAGGATCCAGCCTTTTGAGAGAGGGGAGGTGGGGCTTGTTAGGAGGGTGTTGCCGGGAGGTGGAGTGGAGGTTTCAGCCCAAGCTTTGTGAAGGGCGTCATCGCTTTGGTAGGTTTTTTCGAGCCAGGTGTTCCATTGTTTTTTGATTTCGGAGCGATAGGGTTGGGGGGCGTTGAGGAGGAATTTAGAGCCGTGTTTATGGAAGCGGTTTTCGTTCAAAATCTCGATCATGGCGATGGCGGGGTCATCAGCTCGGCGGAGTTTACGGTGGGGGTTCATGTGGCCTAGATAGTCTCGGCAGTATTGCCAGAAGGCGTTTTGAACGGGGGGAAAGAAGTGGAGGAGGAGCTTGTCCCCGGTGGCGGAGTGGCCGGAGCCGATGGGCGGGAGGCCTAATTCGCGGGCGACGTTCCGGCCGACGTGGAGATTGAGGTTGGCGTAAATGCCGTGGGCGTGGAGCTGGGCGAGGAGGTAGTCGAGCTTTCCGACCTGAGCTGGATCGAGCTTTTTACTGTCCTTATGATAGAGGCCGGTGGGGGCGTATTGAGTTTCTTGGTGGTGGATGCGGACGGCGTTAATCGCGAGGGAGGAAAGGTGGGCCGCGAGGCGATCAGCATCGGCTTTTTCAGGGAAGTTGGCACCGAAGCAAAGGTTAATGCCCCAGAAACGGATGGGTCCGGAGTCGGTGACAAATTGCTCCCCTTTTCGGCGGACGAAGCCGTTTGAGCCGGCGGGTTTTGCGTTGAGATCGGAGAAGTTACTGAGGCCTGAGCGGGGGGTGTCAGATGCGATCTTAAAAGGGAACTGGGCGGCGGAGTGGAGGCTGAGAGCTAGGCCGAGGATGAGGCTAAGGGCGATCGGAAGGCGGGGGTGGGGGTGGGGGTGATGGGGCATGGTGAGCTTAAGGGATTAGGCATTTGAGTTAAGGTAGTTTTTGGCATCCTCAATGACTTGATCGAGGCAAGCGGGCTGGAAGGGCGAGCGCAGGCCGGCGGATTGGAGAAGGCCAAGGTAGGGCTGACTGCCGCCGAGGGTGCAGAGCTTGGTGTAGCTTTCGAGTGTTCCTGCGGGTTTTTTTTGGGAGTTTGACCAGAATTGTAGGGCTCCGGTGAGGGCGAGGCAGTAGTCAATGTAGTAGAATGGACTTTGGTAGATGTGGGCTTTTTGTTGCCAGAGGCGACCGCTGCTCTCGGCGGGGAGGTCGGCGTATTGCCACCAGGGGAGGTAGGTTTTTTCGAGCTCTTGCCACATGGCATTACGTTCTCCTGGGCTGGCATCTGGCTTCTCATAAACGAGGTGTTGGAAGTGGTCGATGGCGACTCCGTAGCAGAGGAATTGGAGGTAGGTGCTAAGGTGAATGCGGCGGAGGTCATTTGCGGCAGGCTCGCCGTAGAACTTATCCATGTGCGGCCAGGTGAGGAACTCGAGGGCCATGGAGTGAATTTCACAGGCCTCGGTGGTGGGCCAAACAATGTCACTCATGGCTTGCTTCCGGCTGGAGTAGCTCTGGAAAGCGTGGCCGATCTCGTGGGTGAAGACGTCGACATCGCCCCGCGTGCCATTGAAGTTTGAGAAGATGAAAGGGAAGGCGTATTGATGGAAGTAGGCGCAGAATCCTCCCCCGGCTTTTCCTTTGCGGGACTTTAGATCCATGGTCTTGCGGTCTTTCATTTCATGGAAGAAGGAGTCGAGACCGTGGCCCATTTCATCGAACATTTCAGTCGCGCGATCAATCATCCAATCGTGGCCTCCAAGCGGCTTTGGGTTTCCTTTCGGCGAGTGGATGCTGCGGTCCCAGTGCATGAGCTGAGCGAGACCGAGGGCGCGGCTTTGTCGCTCTGCGATTTCTAGGGCGAGGGGGACAATTTTATCACGGACTTCATTGCGGAAAGTGGCCACTTCTTTAGGACCGTAGCCGATGCGGGTCATACGTTGGTAGCCGAGTTCGGTGAAGTTCCGGTAGCCAAGTTTACGGGCCATGCTGTGGCGGAGTGTGACTTGCTCATCGAAGATGCGATCTAGCTCAGGGGCGTTCTCGGAGAACCAATGGGAGTTCGCGCGGCAGGCGGCTTCACGGGTTTGGCGATCTGCCTCATCGGCGAATTTCTCGAGTTCGGAGAGGGTGTAGATTTTTCCTTGGAAATCAATTTCGGCGCTGGCGGTGAGGGAGGTATGGGCTGATCCGAGCTTTGACTCGGCAGTGATGTCTTCCTCAATGGCAGGGGAGAAGCTCTTGGTGTGGCACTCCCATTTCGCGAAGAGCATGGAGGGGAGGCTTTTTTCCAATTCATCTCGGAAGGGGGAAGCTAGCAAGGCATGCTTGAACTTGGTTTCTAGGTCCTCGAACTTTGGGGAGATGTTATCGAGCTCATCGACTGCGGCTTTGTAGTCCTCGTTTTTGGTGTCTTGATGAAAACGGATGTGGGTGAGGGTGCTCCATTCTTTGAATTCGCAGAGGAGTTTATCCCAATCGCTAATAATGGTGAGGCAGTCGGCCGGGGAGCTGGCGCTGGTAAGGCGCTGGTGGAGTTGGGCATAGCGGGAGCTTGTTTCTGCGAGCTGCGGCTGAGGGACGTGGTAGTCAGGAAATGCGATGGGCATTTTTTGATTCTGCGTTTTTGGGGGCAGAGTTCAAGATTTCTGAGAAGGGGGGGAATTGCTCAGTGCGCTTCGTCACGTAGGATTTCACGCCGATATTCGCTCGGGCTTAATCCTGTCGCTTGGCGGAACTGGCGGCTGAAGCTTGCCTGATCATAGAAGCCACATTCTAGGGCAATTGCTGAGAGAGGCTTTGAGTCTTCGCGTAAGCTTTCTGCGGCTGATTCAACTCGTGCTTTGGTCAGGAGCTGGCGCGGTGTCAGGCCGGCGATTGAGCGAACGCGGCGGGCGAATTGGCTCCCAGATAAGCGAGCTTTTTTTGCGAGATCGGCGATGCGGAGGGAGCTTGAGCTTTCTCGGCGCAGGGTGTTTAATGCCGCACCAAGTGGGCCGAGGTCACGACCTTGCTCTACGGGTGAGGCTAAATCACGAGAAATCCCGGCGAGGGCGATGACTTTACCTGCGGAGCGAATCGCGATCTTTTGTGTGATGAACCAGCCGATGCGGCCATCAGCGAGGGTGCTCATTTCCATGCGGTCGCGGACGGAGCGACCGGTGGTGAAGATTTCCTCATCTTGCTGCTCGTATTGAGCTGCGAGGAGTGGGGGGAAAACTTCTGAAGCTGAGCGCCCTAGCAGCTCGCTGGGGTGTTGCAACCCTGCTCGGGTGATGAATGCGGTATTGGCCGCAAGGTAGCGGCTAGCGGAGTCTTTAATGCAGTAGCGGACGTCATCGATCGTCTCGAAGAGGGCCTCGCTGACTTCTAAGCCGGGCACGGCAGCGAAGAGAGCTTTTCGCAGAGTTCTGGCAGGTGATACGGAGTTTGTGGGCATGATGGAGCTTTTCTTAAGCGCAAAAAAAGTCACGCAATTTGTATTTTTCACGCATTAAGATGGGTGAATCTCACCACGACAGAATCGGCGCCTTTCTCTAGTTTTAGATCCAGTTATGAAAGCGCCTTCATCGATCTCTCAAAGCACTTCGCAGAAAGTTCTGCCGGGTGAATCTGGCGCTCCGGTTTCGGGAATCCGTTCTCGTCTTCCCGCGTCTCCCAGTCCTTTGATGGTGGGTTATTTGGTCATTAAGATCGTCGTAATTATCTGGGCGGGTTTTGCGCTGACCTTACGAGCGGTGGGAAAATCCCCGCTCTCTCCAGCGGATGTCGCATTGATTCGCTTTGCGATTCCAGCACTTTGTTTGCTGCCGTTTTTGCGGAGCCGAATGGCGCAGTTGAGGGCAGTTCGTTTACGGGATCTGGCTATGATTCTGCTTGGAGGGATTCCATTTTTCTTTGTTGCCACGGAGGGGGCGCGGACTACCTCGGCGGCGCATGTGAGTGCTTTGATCGCTGGGACTGCTCCGCTTTCAGTTGCGCTGGTGAGCATTCTTTTAGAGCGGGCCTCGGTGCCAAAGAGGCGTTGGTTCGCGCTGGGTCTCATCGCGCTAGGAGCGGTGGGGATGATTCTTGCGAGCGGGAAGAGTGGGGCGGAGGTCAGTCTCGTTGGGATCGGAAATCTTCTCTTTGCGAGTCTTCTCTGGGGAGCTTATACCATCGGCTTACGGCGCACTGGCTTGGATGCTACGGGAAACGCCATCATCCTCACCTCGCTTTCGCTTTTTTTCCTGCTTATTCTGATTCTTCTCGGAGTCACACCGAGCCATGTCGGTAGCTTCACTTTCGCAGAGGCTTTGCCCTTTATTCTCGTGCAGGGCTTCGGGGTGGGCTTGATCGCCACCATTGGATATGCCTTTGCGACGGCGCGGCTCGGATCTAGCCGTAGTGCGGTCTTTGGCTCTCTTGCCCCGCCTCTCTCTGCTCTTCTAGCCATTCCGATTTTCAACGAGGCTATTAATTTACCGACTGCGGTGAGCATCGCGGTGCTGACTTATGCGGTGTTTTTGGCGAACCGTTCTCTCCGCTAATTTTTTAACTAAGACAGACTATGCTGAATCGACTTCCAACGGCTGAGCCAGATCCGCTTTGGGATCTCACCAAAGCCTTCCAACAAGATGAACGTCCTGAAAAATTAGACCTTGTGGTGGGGGTGTATCGGGATGCTTCTGGTCAAACTCCCGTGATGAAAGCGGTGCAAGAAGCGGAGGCTGCACTTGCGGTAGCGGCAGCATCGAAGGTTTACCGAGGGCTCTCTGGTAATTTGGATTTTATTGATGGGCTGGCGCGCTTTGTTTTAGGTGATGACTCACCAACACTGGCGAGGCAGTGCACCATTCAGACTGTTGCGGGCACGGGTGCGCTGCGGTTGCTAGCCGATTTTATCTTTAAGCTCTCCCCAGATGCTACGGTGTGGACCACTGATCCGGCCTATGTAAATCACCTTCCGCTGATGACTGGGGCGGGGTTAAAAGTCAGGACTTTCCCTTGGCAAGAAAGGGAGGATGGGCAGGGAGGCCTCAATCTCCAGACTGTGATGACAGCGCTGCAGGAAGCTCAGCCGGGAGATGTTCTTCTCCTTCATGGCTGTTGTCATAATCCCACGGGGATCGACCCCAGCTTGGAGGATTGGAAAATGCTGTCGGCCCTCTGTCAGGAAAAGAAGCTGATACCTTTTATCGACATCGCTTACCAAGGATTCGGCGATGGGGTGGATCTTGATGCCGCGGGGCTGCGCCTGATGGCTGCTGAGAATGAGCTCATGCTAGCCTCGATGAGTTGCTCAAAGAATATGGGTCTCTACTGTGAGCGGACTGGCGGTGCGATGGTGGTGACGCCAGATGCTCGGTTACTCGGGCAACTGCGCCATACTTTAGAGCGGATTGCGCGGTCGAACTATTCCATGCCGCCCGATCATGGTGCGGCCGTGGCAGCGAGGCTTTTTGAAAACCCTCAATCTTGGCTTCAGGAGTTAGAGGAAAATCGTGAGCGGGTGGCATCCGTCCGGGCGCTTTTAGGGGCGGAGCTGCGAGCGATCGATGCGCCTGAAAAGTTTCATTGTCTAGAGAGACAAAAGGGGATGTTTTCCCTCCTTCCGCTTCGCCCTGAGCAGATGGATCGCCTCCGAAGCGAGTTCGCGATTTATGGTACGGCTGGCGGGCGAATTAATGTTGCGGGACTGACGCCGGAGCGGATCAGCAGCCTCGCTCAGGCGCTCAAGGCGGTTTAAATTTCCTCAAATTTCAAGAAGAGGGCAGACTGCTGGATCGGTAAAATCGGGGAGGCCCTCAGCGAGTCCCCGCCCCTTACGGACGATGCGCTCATTGACGTGCCGAAATTTCCCATTCGCTTGGTAGTGGAGATCGGAAGAAGCGAAGTGGGCGGCCAAAGCGCGGCGCGCTTGCGCTCCGAGATTAGGAGGGTTGCCGTGGAGAGTGGTGGAGGGAAAGAGGGCGAGGTCGCCGGCATTCAGGACCATGCGGCGGGCTTGCCCTGCGGCCATGATGCTGATGGGGCCCATTTCCGCGGTGAAATCGATGAGGGGGATCCAGGCGGTGAGCATCTGTGAAGCGGCGCAGGTGAGCCAGCGGGATTTTTCACGGTGCCAGTGGTAGTTTTCCTCGGCTGAAGTACGAGGTTCCTCGTAGAGGAGTTGATCATGCCAGAAGCGGATTTGCTCGAGGTCGAAGGTGTCACGAATGAGTTTGGCGAGGCGGCCGTCGCGGAGGAGGCTGGCGAATTCAGTGCGGAAGAAGGAGGCGTAAGGATGCTTACGGGAACGCGCGGAGCAGGGGCGGGGTGCGGGCCAGTGGAAGGATGGGGTGAGGTTGGACTGGCCCTGGTAGTAGGCATCTTGGGCAGCGCGGGCCCGGGAGATTTCACCGGTCGGGAAGAAATTCCGGACGATGAGGTAGCCTTCTGATTGTAAGAAAGCTCGGCGACGTTCTTGAGGGCGCATGGAGAAGAGGGGGAGCTGAATGAGTTCCGACTCTTCTTAGGATTTTGGCAAAAATCTCAAGTCTTCCCATATCCAGTAAGAAGTCATGATCTACTTTGGGAAATTTTCTCAGCCTCTTTAAAGAATCTTATATCGAGGGAATTCTTTTTCGTAACGACTTCTAGACTTTGCTCAGAGATCTGAGAACGCTCTTTACTCACCCCCGTAACATTCAGTTTTTGATTAGTGAAAGGAATTTTTAGGTTAGCAAGATTTTTTGTTCTTGCGATAAAGTGATCTATGTTATCGAGGAATCCAATTACATCATAATGATTCTTAAGATTATCTAGAGCGAGCTTTAGATACTGTTCGGGATTCTCTCTGACTTGGTCTTCGCTAGCTCCTGAAAAATGAATGACATACCAATTATTGAGCTCCTTAGATAAACCAGATTCCACGTAATCTCCGAGAGATAGATCATTATCTTTAATCGTTTTATTCAGGTAGTGCCCCTCCATTTTTTTTAGCGTAATAATAGTGAGAAATTATTCTCGATAGAGGATCGCGAAGAAGTGTAATCAGAATAGAATCAGCTGGAAGATAATTTAACAAGTCTATATCCTGATGCCCGATAATTAGATCGTAAGATTCTATTTCATTTTTAGTGGGATATTTGTCCGTTCCATGAGAGCGGTTTTTACGAGTGCGATAAATGTTCAGGGTTTTCCGATGGGGATAATTACTCTTCAAATAGCGACTGACTGAGATCCCTCCGCATTTGGGGAGGTGATCAAAAATTATTTTTTTGGGCCGATCTTTCGAGAAGAAATAACAGAACTCTTTTCTTAATTCTCTGAATCCAAGAGTGGCAATTTTTGAAAAAGTTGGTCGTTCGTCTGCGAACATAGTGAAAAGGCTTAAAGGATTGTTTTCTTAGCGCAAGATTAATTAGCTAAGGGAAGAGAAGGTAAGGATGGCTAGTTGATTTGAGAAGCCCTGACCGAAGATTTAGAGGGTAGTCTATTAAGATTGCCAAACCAGGATAAATGGCATTGACAGCTACCGTGATTCAGGGGGCATTGGGGCATACTATCCAAGCTCCGTGTTGGCGGCGGTGAGGAGCTCGGGGAGTTTCGAGCGGTCGGGGGCGGCTCCGCGGGCCATGTCTGGCTTTCCGCCGCCTTTTCCGCCGGCGATGGGGCCGAGGTCTTTGATGAGGTTTCCGGCACCGTGGCCGGCGTTGTTTCCGTCTTCGCCGCAGAGGGCTCCGAGGTGGAGTTTCTCGCCATCATCGACGATGAGGAAGGCGGCTTGAGTGAAGTGGATCTTCTTGAGCCCGTTGAGGAGTTCTTGCAGGAGGGCGGGGGAGCCTTCGGCGCTGAGGACGATGTTGCCGGTGAGGTTTTGCTCGGCGATGAGGGAGTCGGCCATGCGAGCGGCGCCAGCGGACTGGGCTTTTTTGAGGGCTTTCTCGGCTTCGATGGCGGCTTTTTTGAGATTGGCGAGGAGACCGGAGGTCTCCGCCACGGGGCTTGTGCCGAGAGCGATCAGGGCGGCGTTCGCCTTTTCGAGTTTGGCGAGGGCTTCGGTTTTTTCGGCGGCTTCCTTTTCATTTTGCTCGGCGAGGAAGGCTTCGGCAGCAGGGCCGCAGAGGGCTTCGATCCGGCGGATGCCGGCTCCGGTGGAGCCTTCGGATTTGATTTTGAAGAGGCCGATCTCGGAGGTCTTACGGACGTGGGTGCCGCCGCAGAGTTCCATGGAGTAGCCATCGAGAGTTTTGTCGCCGCCGCCAATTTGGACGACGCGGACGAGGTCGCCGTATTTGTCGCCGAAGAATTGCATGATGTCGGCGCGGTCTTTGACGTCGGTGTGTGGGACTTCGGTCCAAGAGACGAGGTCGTCTGCTTGGATGGCGGCGTTGACCTTTTCTTCGAGGGCGGTGAGCTGCTCGGGCGTGAGGGCCTTGGAGTTGAAGTCGAAGGTGAGTCGGTCGGGTGAGACGGAGGAGCCTTGCTGGGCTGAGTCGGCAGAGACGACTTCGTGCAGAGCCCAGTGGAGAAGGTGGGTGGCGGTGTGGTGAGCCTCGATGGGCTGGCGACGGGTTCGGTCGAGGGTGAGGGTTAGAGTGGCGGCGCTTTTCAAGCGCCCTGCCAATTCAGAGTCTTTGGCAATGAGGTGTGCGGTGGCAGATCCGATTTTTTGGGTGGCTTGGATATTGGCTTGGAGACCGGAGGTCTCCGCCACGCCGCTGTCGCCTTCTTGGCCGCCCATTTCGGTGAAGAAGACGGTTTTGTCGGTGATGACGAGGAGGGTGTCTTCTTGTTCGTGAAGTTCTAGGACGGTGGCTTCGCAGGTGTTTTGGTCGAAGCCGAGGAACTCGGTGGCGGCCTCGGTGGAGATGTCGGTGGCGCGGACGACGGTTTTCTTTTGAGAAGCGCGGGAGAGTTCGCGGGCTTCTTCCATGCGGGCCTCGACGGCGGCTTCATCGAGGGTGATGCCACGCTCGCGGCAGAGGAGGGCGGTGAGGTCGATGGGGAAGCCGAAGGTGTCGTAGAGTTGGAAGGCTTTTTCAGGAGGGAAAGGAGCGCGGGCATCCTGCCCGTTTGTCTTTTCTGGAACGGGCGGGACGCCCGCGCTCCATGATTCGAAGAGCTCTAAGCCGCGATCGAGAGTCTTATTAAAGGCTTCTTCTTCGGTGGCGAGGGTTTCTTTGACGACTTCGGCGCGGGTTTTGAGCTCGGGGAAGACGTGGCCAAACTCGGTGACGAGGGTGTCGACGAGTTTGGGGAGGAAGGGTTCTTTGCCATCGAAGCCGAGGGTGCGGCCGTATTTGACGGCGCGGCGGAGGATGCGGCGGAGGACGTAGTTGCGGCCGTTGGTGCCGGGGATGATGCTGTCGGCGATGGAGAAGCTGAGGGTGCGGATGTGGTCGGCGATGACTCGGAAGGCGATGGCTTCGGAGAGGGTTTGGGACTGGTCGTCTGAGTGGGCGGGGAGACCGGAGGTCTCCGCCACGGGGTAGATGTCGTGGTATTTTTTGCCGGAGAGTTCTTCGAGCTTTCGGAAGATGGGTTGGAAGACGTCAGTGGCGTAGTTGGTGGGCTTTTCGGAGAAGTCGGTGAAGCCTTTGGTGTTTTGGATGAGGGAGCAGGCGCGCTCGAAGCCCATGCCGGTGTCGACGTGCTTGGCGGGGAGGTCACGGTAAGTGCCGTCTTCTTCGGCATTGTATTGGATGAAGACGAGGTTCCAGATCTCGATGCAGAGGTCGGAGTCCATGTTGACGAGTGAGCCGCCGGTGTCGCCTGCGGGGGTCATGTCGACGTGGAGCTCGGAGCAGGGTCCGCAGGGTCCGGTGTCGCCCATTTTCCAGAAGTTGTCCTCGACGTTTCCGTTGACGATGTGCTTGACGGGGTCGAGTCCTTTTGCGGTGAAGAGCTTGGCCCAGATGTCGTAGGCTTCTTGGTCGAATTCAGAGGGGTCACCTTCGGACGGTGCGTAGACGGTGGCGTAGAGGCGCTCTGGCGGGCAGCCCCAGCGCTCGACGATGAGTTCCCAGCCCCACTCGATGGCTTCTTGCTTGAAGTAGTCACCAAAGGACCAGTTCCCGAGCATTTCGAAAAAGGTGTGGTGGTAGGTGTCGTAGCCGACATCCTCGAGGTCGTTGTGCTTACCGCCAGCGCGGATGCATTTTTGGGTGTCGGCTGCGCGGGGAGGAGAGTAGGGGGGCTTTTCGGTGCCGAGGAAGTAGGGGACGAATTGGTTCATCCCGGCGTTGGTGAAGAGGAGCCCGGGTGACTGGGGGAGAATGGAAGCAGAGGGCACGATGCTGTGCTGCTTTTCTTTAAAGAAGTCGAGGAAGCTGGAGCGGATCTCTGCGGAGGTCATGACGGGGCTTTAGGACCACATTTTGACCAAATGGGGAAGTTTGAAGTTTACGCGCTTTTCCAAATGAAAGGGACGCTTTCTTCAGGTGGAGACGGATTGCGCTCAATCTCGGCCCGATTTGGGCGCAGAACCTCGAAGATCCATTTTTCGTAATCTTCCATGGGCATGCCGCCCAAAGGTGGGTCGAAGTCATCCTTGGGGAAGGTTTTGGGATCGAGGTTTAGAATATCCATATCTCAGTGGGCTGAGGGGTAAAGTCCCCGAAGGTAACTCATATTTTCCTCAGATGCAAAGCGATTGAGGAGAAGCTGGTAGTCGTTAAAACTGATTTTAGATGAGTTCTGTTTGAGGAGCCAACGGATGTCTTCGGAGTCTTTGGCTAGGCGATCTTGTCTTTGCGAGATCGCGTGGATCTTCATGGCGACAAGGTGTGGAAGGGCGAGCGTTTTGCAGTTGGGAGAGGTGGTGATGGCTTCTTGGAGGAAGACGTCAAAGGTGGCCTCTTCGGTCCACAGAAGGTCGAGAAAAGGAATGAGGTGGCTGCGATGGCTCAATCGGGTGGCAACCTTGCTGGTCCCCCTTTCGGTAAAGCCGAGATCTCGAAGAATGTTCAGAACCGATTCGCGGTCGCTCTCTCTGACAATGAGGTCGGCATCGAGGGTGACTCTTGAGAAGCCGTGAACATTGACGGCTAAGCCTCCAGCGACGATCACTTGAAACCCTTCGTTGTGGAGTTTGGTGATGGTGCTTTGGATGCTCTCGGGGACCATAGTTTTTTTAGAGGAGCTTGGCCTTGAGGCCGTCGGTGACGATCTTGGGGTTGGCTTTTCCTTTGGAGGCTTTCATGACTTGGCCGGTGAGGAAGTTGAGGAGCTTTTCGTTTCCTCCTTGGATCTCGGCGACTTTGTCGGGGTTGGCGGCGATGACTTCGTCGATGAGGGAGTCGATGGCGCCGGTGTCGGCGGGTTCGAAGCCCATTTTTTTGGCGAGGGCGGCGGGGTCTTTTTCGGGAGCATCCCAGAGGGCGGTGAAGAGGTCTTTGGCCTGGGTGTTGGAGACGGTTCCGGCTTCGATGAGGTTGAGGATCTCAGCAAGCTTCTCGGGAGTGACGGGGGATTCCTTGATCTCGACTGATTTCTCGTTGAGGAGGCCGAGGAGGTTATTAATGATCCAGTTTGCGACTTTTTTGCCAGAGGTCTCGGCGGATTGGATGGTGGTTTCGAAGTACGAGACGAGCTGGACATCGGAGGTGATGACAGAGGCGTCATATTCGGTGAGGCCGAGTTCTTTTTGGAAGCGCGCGGATTTCTCGTGGGGGAGCTCGGGGACGAGGGGGCGGACTTTTTCGATGTAGTCGGCGGTGGTGATGGGGAGGAGGTCGGGATCAGGGAAGTAGCGATAGTCGTGCGCGTCTTCTTTGGTGCGCATTTCTTGGGTTTCGCCGAGTTCTTCATCCCAGCGCCAGGTGGCTTGGACGAGGGTTTCGCCGCTGTCGAGGGCTTGGCACTGGCGGGCCACCTCGTAGTGAATGGCGCGGCGCACGGCGGAGGTGGAGTTCATGTTTTTGAGCTCGATCTTGGTGCCGAGGGGATCGCTTTCGTTCTTGCGAACGGAGATGTTTACGTCGCAGCGCATTTGCCCTTTGTCCATGTCGGCGTCTGAGATGCCACCGGCGATGAGGATTTGTTGGAGAGACTTGAGGTAGGCGAAGGTTTCTTCAGCGGACTCGATATCGGGCTCGGTGACGATTTCCATGAGAGGAGTGCCGGCGCGGTTGAAGTCGATGAGAGTGGAGTTAGCGAGGTGGGTGGATTTGGCGACGTCTTCCTCAAGGTGGATGCGGTTTAGCTGAACGACTTTGCCAGGGTTCTTGATGCTTTTTTGGGCGTCTTTCGGGTAGTTATGATCGTAGAGCGGGACGCCGCCGCCGAGGCAGAGGGGGAGGTCCATCTGGGTGATCTGGTAGTCCTTGGGCATGTCGGGGTAGAAGTAGTTCTTACGATCCCAGACGACGGTGGGCGGGGTGGAGCAAGCGAGGAGCATGCCGGAGAGGATGGTGCGCTCGATGGCGAACTCATTCAGAACGGGGAGGGCACCGGGAAGGCCAAGGCAGGTGGGGCAGGTGTGGGTGTTAGGCTCGTCGGCGAAGGAGGTCTGGCAGCCGCAGAACATTTTGGTGTTCGTTTTGATCTGGCAATGAACCTCGAGTCCGATGGTGACGATGTAGTCTGAAACTGGCACGGGCTCTGTTTAAACGTTAATGGGTGGAATCTGAAATGGAAAATGTCGCGACTTGCGTTTGTGGAGAGAGGGGTGACAATTGAACATGATTTGAGTGCTTTGTAAGGTGGCAGAGAAGAAGTCCGGTCGGATTTTTCTTTTGGGATTAGCTTTGTTAGTTATTGCGGCGGTGGTGTTTTTTAAAATGCGTGGCTAGCTGAGCGGGGTTGTTTTTAGGGGGGTGATTGTTCAATTTAAATTGAACTAAGTGAGATTTTATGTCTTTTTGAGTCATGCTTGGAGAGACGACCGAGGAGATTGGCTTGAGCGAGTTCGAGGCGCTGGTGATTGATTTTTTCTGTGATGGGGTGCGGATTTTGGGTTTGCCAAAATCGATCGGGGAGATTTATGGGCTACTTTATGTGTCACAGGAGGCGCTCTCGCTAGATGACTTGGTGAGACGCTTGGGGATTAGTAAGGGCTCGGCGAGCCAGGGGCTGAAGACTCTGCGTGAGTTGGGAGCGGTGCGAGAATCAGAAGTGGGTGAGGGACGGCGAAGTTACTATGAGCCGGATGTGGAGCTGAAGCAGTTGGTGGGAGGCTTTATTAAGGAGCAGGTGAGGCCGCATTTGGCGAGTGGCGAGGGGAAGCTGGAGAATTTAAAGCAAATGGTGGCGAAGATGCCGGGTGATGCGCGGGCGGACTTCTATGCTGGGAGGCTGGCGCGTCTGGGGCGCTGGTCAAAGCGGGCGAAGATTCTGCTTCCCCTCGTGCAAAAATTCTTAGGCCGCTAGTATGAGTGAAAGGCGAGCTTGGTATGTCCTGCGAACGCAGTTGAAGCGTGAGAAATTAGCGGCGGAAAATCTAAGGCTGCTCGAGGGGGTGGAGGTTTTTTTGCCGCGACTGCGCTATCTTAAGACGACGAGACGCGGGAGGGTGTGGTGGGTTGAGCCGCTATTTCCGGGGTATTTATTGGCAAAATTCTCATTGGAGGAAATGGGGCGGATTGTGACGTATTCGCCGGGAGTGAGCCGGATGATCAGTTTCGGAAATGAAGTGCCTGAGGTGCCAGAGGAATTTGTGGAGGGCTTGAAGGAGCAGGTGGCGAAGCTGAATGCGGAGGATGATGAGATCGTGGTGAATTGGAAGGTGGCTGAGGGGGATGAGGTGGAGGTCGCTGAGGGGCCTTTTAAGGGAATGGAGGGACGGGTGATTGAGGTTCGACCAGGCTCCGAACGGGTGAGTCTTTTGTTAGAATTTTTAGGTGAGGAGAAGCCGGTCGAGGTGAGTTTGTTTAGCTTGATTTTAGCGGATCATGATATTCCGGAGGGTTGGAAGGGTGTTTAATTAAGGGAAATGAATTTGTTCATTTTGAATTGAACTCCTTGTTTTATTGTGTTTTCGTGCTTCTCACCGAGTTGATGCCCCGCAACAGCCCGAAAACTCCCGACGAACTCCTGAGGTTTTGTTCTTTTTTAAGGATGATCGACCAAGGGCGGTAGCGTGTCGCACTTTTTCTTGTGAAAGTTCCCTTACTAGATGTTCCCGCTCAGAATGCGAGTTTGAAAAGCGAGTTGATGGAAGCCTTTGAAGCGGTTTTAGACTCGGGTTATTTTATCTTAGGGCCAGAGGTCGAGGCTTTTGAAAAAGAAGCGGCCGAGTATCTGGGAGCCGCGCATGCGATTGGGGTTTCCTCCGGAACGGATGCCTTAATCGTGGCGCTGATGGCAGCAGGGGTGAGTGCTGGGGATGAAGTGATTTGCCCGTCTTTTACTTTTTTCGCGACGGCGGGGAGTATTGCGCGGATTGGGGCGATCCCGGTTTTTGTGGATTCAGAAGAAGATAGTTTTAATCTTGATCTCTCGGGAGCAGATGAACTTGTCAGTGAGCGAACGAAGGCGATCATGCCAGTGCATTTATTCGGGAGATGTGCTGCGATGGGGAAGGTGAAAGCATTTGCGCGAAAGCACTCCTTGGTGGTGATCGAGGATACAGCGCAATCGCTCGGAGCTTCCGTTTGCACGAAGAAGTGCGGGACGATGGGGGACTTTGGAACGTATAGTTTTTTCCCATCCAAGAATCTGGGTGGCTTTGGTGACGGCGGAATGGTGAGTTGTGAGGATGATGAGAAGGCGGAAAGAGTGAGGCGTTTGCGCAATCACGGAATGTTCCCAAAGTATTATCATTCAAAGGTTGGAGGGAATTTCCGGATTGATGCTCTGCAGGCCGCACTTCTAAGAAAGAAGCTGCCGCATCTGGATTCTTATGGTGAAGGGCGCTCAGAAAATGCGGCTTATTACTTAGAGGAATTCGCAGATCTTGATCCCTTGAGGGTGACTCTTCCCCTAGCTGGCAGCGCAGTGGATGGAGTGATTTGGAATCAGTTCACGCTTAAAGTCCATGGAGAGCGAGAGGCCCTAAAGGAGCATCTACTGAAGCATGAGGTGGGATGCGAGGTCTATTACCCGGTCCCTTTGCATAAGCAGGAATGTTTCGAAAACTTAGCCCCAAGAGAACTACCCGTTGCCGAGAAGTTAGCGGGTGAAGTTTTAAGCATTCCAGTTTACTCGGAGCTAGGAGAAGAGCGGCGAGAACAGGTGGCTCGAGCTGTAACTACGTTTTTTAAATCATGAAAACCTTTATTGCAGGACATCGTGGGATGGTCGGATCAGCGTTGGTTCGCGAGGCTGAGAAGCGGGGAGGAATTGAAGTGCTCAGCGCAGGGCGAGACGAACTAGATCTCCTCGATCAGTCGGCATGTCATCGCTGGTTAGCGGAAAAGAAACCAGATCAGGTGATTATCGCAGCGGCAAAAGTGGGTGGAATTCATGCGAACTCAACATACCCCGCTGAGTTTATTTATGAAAATCTCGCAATTGCGACGAATTTGATCGAGGGCTCCCGTCAGGCTGGAATCAATCGAGTCCTCTTTCTTGGGAGCTCTTGCATCTATCCCAAAATGGCCCCGCAGCCAATGCCAGAAGACTGCCTCTTGACCAGCCCACTGGAGGTGACCAACGAAGCGTATGCCATTGCTAAAATTGCAGGCTTAAAGATGTGTCAGCATTATCGGGCTCAGTATGGACTAATGTATCACTCCGCAATGCCGACGAACCTTTATGGACCAGGTGACAATTATCACCCTGAAAACTCACATGTCATCCCGGCATTGATTCGCCGTTTTCACGAAGCAAAAGAGCGAGGCGATAAAGAGGTCCAGATATGGGGAAGTGGGACTCCTCGCCGCGAATTTTTACACGTTGATGACCTCGCTGAGGCTTGCTTCCATTTGTTGGACCATGATTGCCCACC
>CALDZJ010000043.1 GCA_937944055.1 uncultured Verrucomicrobiales bacterium
CTTGTCCAAAATTCGGCGCCTTCAAAGCAATTCCGCCCAACATCTTCCCCGTCAAACAATCCAGTTTCTCCAAATCTGACATCTCCGCTACCTCTTCATTCTTCATAACTTCAGCCCCCTCCATGCCCCAAAAACCCCCGCCCGTCAAGACTAGTTGCCTGTCACCTAATTTTGTCATGTCACCTAATTTGTATGTCACCTAACCTTATTGCTCCAATTGATAATTCCTTATTTTGTGACCGCTTCGCTTCGAAGGGCTCAGGATTTAGTCGACTGCCGCAAATTTTCTCTCGACGACTTTTAGGGCGAGCGCCTCGAGCATCTCGTCTTCAAGTTTTTCCACAGCTTCTGCTGAGAACCCTTTGGCGACAAGGCTACGCGCGAGCTTTGGCTGGATCCCGCGAGCCATGAGGTAGAAGATCTCCTCCTCACTGACGCGGGCGCTCGTAGAGCCATGCGAGCATTTGACGTCGTCCGCATTAATTTCAAGCCCCGGCATGGAGTGGGCCTCACAGTGATCGGTC
This sequence comes from uncultured Verrucomicrobiales bacterium, assembly GCA_937944055.1. GTDB lineage: Bacteria > Verrucomicrobiota > Verrucomicrobiia > Verrucomicrobiales > Akkermansiaceae > SW10. Next base: position 525 of record CALDZJ010000043.1, read on the forward strand.
ATCATAAGATTCCGACAGGTCTGGTAGGCGTCAGTCCCATGCGCTCCTTCGTCGACAAAGATCAGGCCGGAGAAGATGGTTTTTCCTTTTCCAAAGAGGGTGTTTTTGAAGAGGAGGTTTGAGTAGGTGTCGCGCGATCCGTGATGCTGGAAGGTCCGTTGATCGAACTCTTGATCGCTATCCGGGAGAGCGACGGAGAGAATGTGGGATTGTCCATCTGAGCCATCGACGGTGGAGTAGGTTTCTTCACGAACCCACTTGGAGCCGGTGTGAATGATGGCTTGCTTGGCATTGGCGCTCGATTGCAGGCAAGAGTCAGCAATGCGGATGAACTTGCTAGCGAGGTTTAGCTCTTGGGTAACGAGGTATTTTACCTCCGCTTTCTCAGCGAGGTTCACATCGACCGCGGTAAGGACTACTGCTGGGGCCTCGTCAGTGGAAATGAAGCGCTGAATGACCCTGAGTTGAGCACCGGCTTGGGCATTGATGACGAGGCTAGGAAGCAGGAGACCTTCACCGGTGACGAGGTGGATGATTTCAATGCTTTCCTCACCGGAAGTCGTGATGGTAAGGCCATGATCGGATTTAGCGGCGTGGAGGGCGGCGAGCTTCGGCGAGCCGAGGCGGGATTCTGGGCCGAACGATTCACTCAGCGGGGTGACTGCCTCGTGAGAGCCAGAGATGAGTTCACCGTTTTGGAATACGAAACGGGCCGCTCCTTCAATCTCGGCTGGGAGGTCAGCCGGAGCTCCGGCACCGATCGGCTGAACAGAAGAAAGATTGGCTTCTTTCCAAGAGCCAAAGCGCCAGTTTTCCACGGTACGGGCTGGCCAGTCGAGGGAGTCGAATTTTTCGAGCGCGGGAGATGTGAGAGTAGCGGACATTGAGGATGATTTTGAGAATTTTTCGTTTAAAGAGGGAAAAGTGTCGGGAGAGAAGAGGCTTAACAGGGACACTTGAACGTTTAAACTTCTAGCCGACTGAGCCCTCCATTTCGAGGTCGATCAGGCGCTTGAGTTCGACGGAGTACTCCATGGGGAATTCCTCGACGAGGTCGTTGATGAAGCCGTTCACGGCAAGAGACATCGCTTGGGTTTCAGAAAGGCCACGCTGCTGCATGTAGAAGAGCATTTCTTGCGAGACTTGGCTGACGCTGGCTTCGTGCTGAGTGACGTGCTGGTTTCCTTTTACGGAGATGGCAGGGTAGGTGTCGGTGCGGCTCTTTGGGTTGATGAGAAGCGCATCGCACTCGGTGTTATTTTTACAACCCTTGAGGTGCTTGGGAATGTGGACTTGACCACGATAGGTAGAGCGACCTTCGCCGACCGAAATGGACTTTGAGATGACGTTCGAGGTGGTGTTGTTGGCGGCATGAATCATTTTGGCCCCAGTGTCTTGGTGCTGGCCATCGTTTGCGAGGGCGATGGAAATGACCTCTCCGCGGGCGCGCTCGCCTTTCATGACGACGCCTGGATATTTCATGGTGAGGCGCGAGCCAATGTTGCAATCGATCCAGCGGATCTCAGCGTCTTCATGGGCTAGGCCACGCTTCGTGACGAGGTTGAAGACGTTGGATGACCAGTTTTGGACGGTGATGTATTGGATCTTAGCGCCCTTCATGGCGACGAGTTCTACGACGGCGGAGTGTAGGGTCGCGGTCTCGAATTTAGGAGCAGTGCAGCCCTCCATATACATGACCTCTGAGCCTTCGTCGGCGATGATGAGAGTGCGCTCGAACTGGCCGAAGTTCTCTGAATTAATCCGGAAGTACGCTTGGAGCGGGTGTTTCACTTTCACTCCTTTTGGAATGTAAATGAAGGAACCGCCTGACATAACAGCGGAGTTCAGAGCGGAGAATTTATTATCTCCGGTGGGGATGACTTTGCCGAACCAAGGGCGGAAAATTTCCTCATGTTCTTTCAGGCCTTCCGAGCAGGTTACGAAGATCACCCCTTCATCGGCAAGGGCCTCCTTGACGTTTGAGTAGGCGGCTTCTGAATCGTATTGCGCTTCAACTCCTGCGAGGAAGGCACGTTCTTGTTCAGGCACTCCGAGGCGGTCGAAGGTTTCGAGAACCTCAGGAGGAACTTCATCCCAAGACCGTTTCGGCGTTGCGCCGTCTGAGAGGTAGTAGCGGATGGCATCGAAATCGATGGCATTCAGGTCCTCGGTTGCCCAATTGGTGGGCATGGGCTTGGATTCAAAAACCTCGAGCGCTTTGTGGCGGAATTCGTTCACCCACTCAGGTTCATTTTTGACCTTCGAGATGTAGTCGATGGTGTCTTTGCTTAGTCCGTAACCCGCGTCGAATTTATGATTCTCTGGGAAGGAAAAGTTGCCGATGTCGTCTTTTTCTAAGGCGACCTGCTGGACGGTTGCGGTTTCGGAGTTCATAGCGTGGGGACTTTAAAAAATTAAGCAGTTTGCTTGAGGAAATCGTATCCGTTCTTTTCGAGTTCTAGGGCAAGCTCGGCACCGCCGGATTTGACAATCTGCCCATCGGACATGACGTGGACGACGTCTGGTTTAATGTAGTCAAGAAGGCGCTGATAGTGAGTGATGACTAAGAAACCACGCTGCGGGGAGCGCATGGAGTTCACACCCTTGGCGACCACCTTGAGAGCATCGATATCGAGGCCAGAATCAGTTTCATCAAGCAAGGCGTAGCGAGGATCCAGCATCATCATTTGCAGGATTTCATTGCGCTTTTTCTCACCACCAGAGAAGCCTTCATTCACGGCACGTTTGGTGAATTTCCGATCCATTTCGAGCTCGTCCATCTTGGCGTACATGCTTTGATAAAATTCGACGGCATCGAGCTCCTCACCATCAGGCATGCGGGCCTGGAGAGCTGCGCGGAGAAAGTTCGCATTTGAGACACCGGGAACTTCAGCAGGGTATTGGAAGGCGAGAAAAATGCCTGCCCGTGAGCGTTCATCGACCTCTAGTTCCGCGATGTCTACTCCATCGAGGAGGACTTTGCCTCCGGTGACGTCATAGTCGTCATGACCAGCGATGACTTTAGAAAGGGTGGATTTACCGGATCCGTTTGGACCCATAATCGCGTGAACTTCTCCCGCCGGGATCTCAAGGTTTAGTCCCTTCAGGATTGGCGTTCCGTCGACGGAGGCTTGGAGGTTTTCAATAGTGAGGCTCATGTGTTTATAAAAAGTCTGTTTATTTTCCGAAGCGGCCTTTTAGGCTGATTTCGAGGTGGCTGATTTTGGTTCCTTGAGGGAGTTCGAGGAGATCTTCAAGCTTAACTCCGCCCTTAAAGACGACGTCATGGATTTTCCCTGATTTTTCATCTTGGAAGTGACAATGATCCGAGAGATTCGGGCAGTAGCGTGAGGACTCGCGCTCGAAGTTCACTTGGCGGACCAAGCTGTGAGAGACCAGTGCTTCAAGGCAATTATAGACGGTTGCTAGCGAGATGGTCGGCATCCGTTCTTGGGCGCGAGTGAAGACATCATTTGCGGTGGGATGGTCTCGCTCTGCAAGGATCACGGCTAGGACCTCACGGCGCTGCTTGGTCATACGCAGACCCTCTAATTCCGAGGGGAAGTCCTCTGGATTTGGGTTCTTTTGCTGTTCGAGTGAGATCATCGGCCTGCGGAAAGCTAGATCGCTTTTTTATCTGATCAAGTCGAAATTTGGAATTATTCTAATTCGGAATCTTGGGGTATTTTGGCGCGAGAAAGTTATGAGAGGAGTGCACGTTTTCTCGTTCACTTTCAGCGTTGATTTAGGACTCATCTTCTACTTTCTCGATCACGGCGGTTTCGCGAAGTCCTTTGGCTAGTTCTTGCAATGCTTGTCTTCGTTTTTTTCCGAGAGCGCGTTCTTCTAGTTCCTCTCGTACTTCATCGATGCCAGCCACCGCTTCTTCTTTTCTCTCGATGACTTTGACCAAATGCATGGCGTGCTCATAGACGATGACGGGGGAAATTTCACCAAGCTGCATTGAGAATAGCGTGGCTTCAAAAGGGTTTGCTGGGCGATCCAGCGTGATCCAACCAAGGTCGATTTCTCCGGTCGATTTCTCCGTCTCTGCCTTTGCCAGTTCCGCGAAGTCTATTCCTGCCATCCCCTCTCTTCGCAACTCGCACATTTTTGAAAAAACCTCCTCCGCTCTGACGTTCTCATTTAAAGTCTTCATCAGATGCAGGCTGTGCACCTCTGCTGGAGTGCGATATTCATCCCGATGATTTTCATAAAACTCCGTCACCTCCGCATCACTCACCTGATCATCATCACCGAGTATGTCTTTTAATAGTTTATCCATGCGGAGGGAGGCCGCGACCTCATGCCGCATGAGATCACGCTGCGCTTCTAACATCTCCCATGAGGCTCCGTGCTCTCGATAAGTATCGATCAATTTCTTTAGGTTCTCCTTCAGCTCCGCTTCGGGAATCTCGGTAAATCTTTTCTCCGCCTCTTGGGCGATCAAGATCGAGTCCGTCACTTCTTGTTCTGCTATTTCATAAAACTCGGGGTCACGCTCGCAGCAGGACGCTTGCAGCTTCTGCTCCTCCGCCGTCTTGACACGATGGAAGCTTTCTTCCACCAATTCCTGATCAACCAGTTCTCCATTCACTCGAAGCATGCTCTGAGCCTCACCTAGCTGATCGGAAACTTCAACGTTGAACCTTTTCTCTGCTTCGCTCGCCCCACTTCTGTTCTGATGTCTCAAAACCCCTACGAAAATCCTCCGCCATCCTCCTCGATGGTTCCGCCTCCCTTACCGAGCCTAGAAAAGACCCCTTGGAACGCGTGGTGGACTCTCTTCTGGGCAGTGATCCTTTTTTTGGTTTGGCAAATCGTGATGGGAATGGGCTTAGGCATTGCGCTTTTTATCAATGATGCGTCCTTCCTGGAACTCGCCCCAGCTGAGATCGCCGGAGACTTTCAAGCGATGGCGGGCGATGGTGATGTGGTAGGCCTCATCGCCTTTGTCACCATCTTCTTCGTCTGCCCGGCTTGTTGGTTGATCGCTCGCCTGCGGCCCGGTTGGTCTGGCTGGGAATACCTTGGAAATTCCAAAACGAAATGGTGGCATTGGCCCCTCTGGGGAGCGGCTATTTTGCTTTGTACTTTTGTCTTCAGTGGCATCGCGCCTTATCTCGGGATTGATGAGCCGGACGAATCAATGGTCGCGATGGGGAAGTCCACCCAGTACCCCATTCTTCTCTTTCTTGGTGTAGCGATCGGCGCACCACTCATCGAGGAGTTCATCTTCCGTGGCATCCTCTGGCGCGGCTGGCGAGCCTCCTGGATGGGACTCCTAGGCACCCTTCTCCTCACTTCCTTTTTTTGGGCCGTTCTCCATGTGCAATACCCTCCGATCATCATCGCTTACATTTTTTGTCTCGGAATCGTTCTAGGGCTGGCCCGGGAAATCACCGGCAACGTTTGGATTCCGATTTGGATGCATGCCCTTAATAACGGACTAGCCACCCTCAGTATGCTCACGCTCGCAGACTAGTCTGATCATGAACTAGAGCTGCTCGCTGCTTTATGGGATTTGTCGTGCATGTGCTTAAATTCCCTTTGCTTCCTTCTCGCCAATCCGCCCCGCTTCGGTCTCACTCCCCCGTATGGAAGAGTCTTGTCGCACGACCGTCACCCTCCTCGCTCGTCAATTCCCCACTGCATCTGCGGTGATGTCAGAGATTGCCCTCTTAAAGGCGAAGCTCACTCTTCCCAAGCGCCGTATTCATGTCATTAGCGATGTCCATGGTGATGACCGCAAGCTGCGCCACGTAGTCAATAATGCCTCTGGAGGGCTGAGCGATCTGGTTGATGAAGTCATTGGCAATGAGCTCAGCCTCGCTCAAAAGCAAACCCTCCTCGCCTTCCTCTACTACCCGGTCGAGAAAATCCGCCGCTTTCAAAACGAATTAAAAGACCCCACGTGGCGACTCCGTAAGACAAAAAAACTCCTCCGCTTTCAGTTCCGCCTCGTCCGAGCCTTGGCCTCTTCCATTGCCAAGGATGAGCTTCTAAGCCTCATGAATGAGGATTTTAAGACCCTCTACATCGCGCTACTCGATGAGGTCTCCTTCGACCGAGACCCGGCATACGTGGACTCCATGATCGAAGCCCTCGCCGACTACGATCAAGACATTACCGCCCTGCATGAGGCTTCTCGCCTCGTGCGTAACCTCGTCGTTTCTGAAGTGGTTGTGGCTGGTGACCTCTTTGATCGAGGCGAACGCGGAGACCGAGTCATCCACTACCTTATTAACCAGCCCAGAGTCAGCTTCACTTGGGGGAATCACGACATCATCTGGATGGGTGCCACTCTCGGTTCAGAGGTTCTCATTGCCACCGTTCTCCGGATCTCCCTGCGTTACCTCCGGCTCTGGCAGCTGGAAGAAGGATACGGCATCCTTCTCTCCCCCTTGGCTCATCTCGCCAAAACGATCTATGGAGACGATCCCGCCACCTGCTTCTTTCCGAAGCGTGAGAGCGACTTCGCTGACGAGGACCTCGTCGCCAAGATGCATAAGGCCATCTCCATTCTGGAGTTCAAGCTCGTCTCCCCGATCATTGAGCGGCATCCCGAATGGGAGATGGATGATCGACGCCTCCTCCACCGCATCGACTATGAGCAGGGAAGTATCACGCTAAACGGAGAGGTCCACCCTCTGAAAGACAGCCACTTTCCCACGATCGATCCGGCGGATCCATACGCACTCTCTGACGAGGAAGCAATCTGCCTCCGCCGCCTCCGCCAATCCTTCATCTCTAGTGATCGACTTTGGCAGCACATGCTCTTCGTCGTACGCCAAGGCGGCATGTCTCTGAAACGGGATGAGGCCCTCATCTTCCATGCCTGCATGCCCACTCAAGAAGATGGGAGCTTTCGCGAAACGACCCTGGACGACCGGAAGCTTAGCGGCGGCGCGCTGTTCCGTGAGTTAGAGCAACTCGTCCGCCAGACATACCGGCAAGGGGCTCACGCCGTTTCCCAAGATCTCGATTATTACTACTGGCTCTGGGCCCACCCAGACTCCCCCCTCTTTGGAAAATCACAAATGGCCACTTTTGAGCGATACTTCCTCAGCGATAAAAAAACCCATGTGGAAGTGAAGGACCCCTATTTCCAAAAAGTTCATGATCCTGAATTTTGTCGTAAAGTTGGCCGAGAGTTCGGCATGTCTGATGATGTCCTCATCATCAATGGTCACGTTCCGGTAAAGCTAGAAGAAGGAGAAGATCCTGTGAAGCAAGGCGGTAATGCCGTCACCATCGATGGGGCCTTTTCAGAAGCCTATGGTGACCACGGCTACACCCTCGTGATCGGGCCTAACAATATCCTCCTCGCACAGCATTCCCACTTTGAATCAGTCAACCACTTCCTCGATTGTGATGATGACATGATTCCGAAGCTCCGCATTTTGAGAAAATACGATGAACCTCGTACTTTCTCCCAAACCCACGAAGCGGACGATGTGAATGCGCAGCTTTGCTCGCTGAACCAACTCCTCCACGCTTACCGCGATGGAAAGGTCACCGAGTCTTAGACCCCTGCTACTCTGCCGCTAAGCCTCCGCCGGTGAGCAGATAGACCGCGAAGGTTCCCAACCAGTGATCCCCTTCATAGTGGCCACTGATCGCATCGCGTAGGCCGGCCTTTTCATGAGCCTGCGCAAGGGTGAGGAATTGCTCCCGCGGCGGTCCTTCCCCCAACGCGCTGGCGATGCCTTGCAGAGTCCAAGCACGGTTCAGATTAAGCCCCACGAGATGGACGAGATGGCCGTCCTTAAAGTCACTCACCGTCACTGGCGTCTTCAGGTTCCCAAGGTCAAAATCGGGAAAGAACCCCGCCAACCAAAGTCGGAATTCCTCGCGCGGCAAAACCCGCCGCATGAGGTCTGCCTCATTTAAACCGGCTGAGAAAAAATCATTCCCGCTGGGTTCATAGCGCACCGGATAGGCGCGATCGTTCAGGTAAAAGGCCCGCGCTTTCTTGAGGAGGAGTTTTTCAAAATCCTCATCCGCGGTGGCCCGCGCCCAATCTAACATTTGCCCGAGCGGGAAAGATGATTCTGGGTGGAAACCGCAGCGAATCGGCCAATCCAACTTCGGCAAGTAGGCCTTCGCATTTTTGACGATCGCCTCCTCAACCGGAGCGTAAAACTTAGCCCACCTCTTCCCCTGTTCATCCTCCAAGGCACGTAATTCAATTCCTAATCGAAGCGCCCAAGCCCAGCCATACATCCTCTCAAAGGCGACATGCTCGCGGAGGTAATTTGCCTCTTTTTGGAGATCATCTGCTTGGAACTTATGCGCTAACTCCGCACGTACTTTAGCGCTCCACTCGGCTTGCGGGAAGAGCCGCAAAAGCCGGACGAGAGTCCAATGGCCATGCACCGAGGAATGCCAATCAAAGTGGCCATAGAAAACGGGCGTTGCCTCGCGCGGCGTCATGAGGTCCTCAGCAGAGCGTAAGAGGTGGCCCGGCTTATTCGGGAATTCCCGGTTCAGCCCCGCGAGAGCAAGGTCCACAAAACGAGCCGCATCCGCTTCAGTGATCCGATTTTTAGGATGATTCGCAGTGGCAGACATGATGGTAAAAATAAGAATAAGGAGGGCTTTCATCACATCAACTCGATCGAGGTGAACTTCTTTAAGAAAAAGACCAAAAGCCAAAAGAGCGCAGCTGTTAGAAGGGCATTAATCAAAAGGGTAAAGTAGAATCCATGCCCCTTCCTGAGCATCCACGGGATGATTAAGAACATCGGCATGGTGGGGAGAACGAACCAAAAAGTGTAATAGGCATGGCTCGCAATGCTCTCGATCCGGCTAGCCTGATCTGGGACTTTAGACTCATGCCGCATCCAAATCATGGCGAGGATGGAGGTGAGGGGAAGAGCGATGAGCAGGGCTGATAATTTATCACTGACGAGCTGAAGCTTCGTCACGATTAGGATGATAACGGCGGTAAGGAGGATCTTCACGGCATCAAAAAGACTGGGCGTGAGGATCTTAAGAAGTTCGTTTTTGTCCATTGCGATAAGGCCACTTTGCGCACAAAGTCTCTCTTATGCAAGTTGCCCGATTCTTCCTCCCCATTGCCTGCCTTGTGACTGCCTGCTCAGCAGACCCCCCTGGGACCGCGCCGAGAGCAGAGATCCCCACGCGCCAATCCGCCAGCCCGGTCGCTAGCGCGCTCAAGCTGAGCGCCGCGCAGAAGTCCTCCATCGGCCGCAAGATCTGGCAAAATGAGTCCGGCGGAAAAGTAAGCGGCCTCACGCATTGGAATGATGGAGAGGAGTTCCCCTCGATGGGCATCGGCCACTTCATTTGGTATCCTAAGGGCTTTAATGGACGCTGGACTGAGACTTGGCCAGAATTCGCCCGCTACGCCACACAACGTGGGCTTAGGGTCCCCGCTGTGGGCCGCCTCGCAGATTGCCCATGGCTGAATAAGGCCTCCTTCACGCGTGACTTTCATGGCCCAAAGCTCGCCGACCTGCGGAAATGGCTCGCCAGTAACATCTCGGTGCAAACGGAATTCATCGCCTACAAGTCACGGGCAGCTCTACCTAAAATTATGAACGCGGCTCCCGCAGCTCAGCGCGCCCGCATTCAGGCAAATTATAACAAGGTCGCCTCGACTCCGAATGGGATCTACGCCCTTGTCGACTACGTGAACTTTAAGGGAGATGGGACAAATCCCCGCGAGGCCTACGCCGGCCAAGGCTGGGGCTTAATGTGGGTCCTCATGGAGATGAGAAATGTCCCTTCTGGGCAAGCCGCTGCAAGAGAGTTCGGCCAAGCGGCCAAGAGGCGGCTTGATCTCCGGATTAAGAACTCACCAAAGAGCCGGGGCGAGAGCCGCTGGCGTGCCGGTTGGCATAATCGCTGCGATTCCTACGGACGCCCGCTTTAGCAAAAAAGATCCATCCAGCGAGGAGACGGGCTACTTTGCCTTTTTCAACTTGGCTAGAATCTGCGCCGCGAATTTCCCGTGAGAAGACTGGGGATCGATCGCGATGATTTCCTCCGCTGCAAGGACTGCGGCAGCGTTCTGACCGCCGTGATTAAGAGCGGCAAGCTTCGGGAAGAGGGCCTTTTGTAGGAGAGCGCCTTGCGGTTGAAAGTCGGCGACGTAGGCATCTACTAACTGGACCACCTCGGCATAGGAGTCCTTGTGAAAGACCTCCTTTAGAGCGAGGTCCAGCTTACGAAAACCCTGCTCAGCAAGGCGGGGTTTTTGAAAACCCAGCGAGTCTTCTGGATCTACCTTGGCGAGCTCGGCCATCTCAGCGGCAAAGAGCTGATCATCTCCTCCGCGTGGAGCCGCTCGGAGGATTTCTACGATCGCCCGGGCTCGCTCTAGACCTGTTTTTTCATAAGCACTGCTGAGCGCATTTTTCTGCTTCTTCCGAGCTGCGGATTTTTGGAGCAAACGGGCAGCATACTCATCCGGACCGCCGATGATGGCCCCAGATTCAGAGGCGTAGGAAAGACCCTGCGCAGTGAGATAAAAGGCGGTGGGGAAGGCCTCCACCCCAAATTTACGAGCTACGATCCGGTTTGCTAGAAGGGGGGATTCCATGCCCGGCGTTGTCTCCAGAGGAACATCGAGGTGCACTAGGATGAAGTGCTCCGCGACCGCCTTCTGAAAGGCCTCTTCTGCGAGCACTCGCTTCTCGAGCTGAACGCAAGCGCCTGAGACCTTCAAAGCGGTAAAGACGAGGTAGATTTCTTTTTCATCCTTTGCGGCCTGAGCTTTTGCCTCATCAAGGTTTTTCAGCCATCCAGCTTGAAGGGGCAGAATAAGGAGAATAGTGAGAGCGAGACGAAACATCACAGGCTACTTTCCTTTCTTGATGGACTGCGCTTTCTTACGGAGCTCCTCTGCCTGCTTTTGCAAGTCTGCGGCCTTCTTCTCGAGGTCTTCAATGTCGCGCTTGCGCTGGGCCATCGCGAGGTGGTTCTCGATGACTTCCTTCATCGCTTTAGAACGGCGTGCCAGCTTATCACGCTCGACCGAGGCCTTTTTCAGCGCCTCGGCACTTCGTTTTTGGGCGTTGCGGAGTTTATCTAACTCCGCCTCCATGGTGGTGATTTTTTGAGCGGCTAAGTCATTCGCTTTTTTGAGATTCTGCTCCTGTGCCACGGCCTTCGCCACTGCTTCCTGGATCTCTTTGGCCTCTTTTTTGAGAAGCTCGATATCTGAGACGATCGCGACGGGTTTAGAAACCATCGGCTGAGTGGACGGCTTGACAGTCTGCTTCATCTTCTCGATGCGCTCCTGTGATTTTTTCAATGAGTCGAGATAGCGCGGAGCATTTTTAGCATAGTCTGATTCTGGAGCGAGCTTCGCCATGGGCTCGATCAACTGGGCTGCTTCCTTGAATTTCTTAAGTCCAGCGAGGGCTTGGATCTGATAGAATTTTAATTTTTGTGCCTCTTCACCCTGTCGATTCTCGCCTTCTTTCTTAGCTTGCTCGATGACTTCATCATACTTTCGGGATCTCAACAGCATGGCGAAGCGTGCTGCTTCCTTGCGCCGGGCCTCCGCTTTTTCAATCTCTGCGATATAGCCTGTCTCGCCATCAGGATCAGCCTTTGCGATCGAGGCCAGCTCGGAGGCGTAGAAGTCGCGCACGATGTCTTGCGGCATGGATTTCAAGCCCTTGACGAGGAGTTGGGCGCGCTCTAGGCCATTTTTTTCTCTCGCTTCTGCGAAGAGGCGGTCCCGCTCGATACGGATTTTTTGAAAATCGCTGAGATGCTTTACGTAAGCGGCAGGGTCTTGATCACGGAGGCCGGTGTAGGCGTAGGGTCGCGCAAATGCATCGGTTAAGATGACGGAAGGCATTTCACGAAAACGGTAAGCTTGTTGGAGCTCTAAGAGCTCGGTGTGGGCTTCGGCACGGCCACGTGGGCAATCGATGATGACGGGGACAAAGCCCTGCGCGCTGCCATTTTGAAAGATCTCAGATTGGAGAATCGTCTCGTTAAATTCCTGACTCTCTTTCTGCCATTGAAGCCCGGCAAAGATCATAAGAAGGTCTTTCTTTTCAGTGGCCGCAGTCTTTTGGGCGGCGGCGACTTGCTCTTTCGGAGTGACAGCGAGGAGTGAGAAGGAGCTCAGGAAAAGAGCCGAGAGAAAAAGGGGAAGTGCTTTCATTTCTGATGGTGAGGAGTTTGTTAAAAAGTCACCCACTGCGGAAGCGGCGTCGAGTGGAAAAAATAAAAAGGCTCCGGAAAACCGGAGCCTTTTGATGATGAGAAACGGTCTTTAATAAAAGGCCTGCTTAGACCTCGTCGTCATTCAACCAGCGGAATGAGACGACTTGGAAACGGCGTCCAAAGTCAGTCTGGCCGTCTCGAGGGTCCGCTGGGTTCATGCCAGTCACTTCATCTGGGTTGACCGGCTCTGGGGTGCGCTGCACGGTAGCCTCACACCAAGCTCGGGCGATCACTCTGCCATTCACATCTACGGACTCACCGTAAGAACGAACCGTGAAAGTATCAGAGCGAGCCACTAGACCTGAGCCGACAGCCTGGAGAACGTCTCCCTGCGTGATGTAGCCCGGGGTTCCATATCCGGTAGAAGCAGGCTTCAAGTCCTGGTCCATGCGAGTCGTGTCAGAGACCCGAGGGGTGCCACGGTTTGATTGGGCAACGAAGGTCGTCCGACTAGGGAGGTCTTCCTTCACGATTGGGAACTCCGAATTCTGACCCCGGTTTGGAGTGGATCTTTCCAAGGCGGCCTCGATCACTCCGTTGCGGCCTGTCTCGTCATCCGCAAGGCGGCGGTTCACGAAGTCTGACATGCCGAAGAAGGGAGCACGGATCTTTACTTCACGGACCATGGCCTCTGCCAGTGAGTCAATCTCTTGGTCACCAAGGCTGCGGAAGCCGGTGAAGACTCGTGTGGAGTATTCGGCATCTGCGTTCTCCACTCCTTTCGGGAAGAGAGTCCGCGGGAAGGGTGTCCGGCCTGGGGTTCCATAGCCGGAGTCGCGATTCGATGAGAGCACGGCCTTCCAAGCTTCCTTATTGGTGGAGTGGACATCGAATCCACCATCCATCATGAGGCGGCCAGCTGCGCGGAAGAGGTCATTTAAGTCATTCACCGCGTCATCGCTGTTATCCCAAAGGCGGAGATTACCGTTCTTGAGTGGTCGATCGACTGGATCTTGTGCGAAGTTGGCAATTTCCCCGGGAGTCGCTCCAGTGAGGAAGAAGTCTGACCAAAGGTTATGATTCACCTCGTAGCTTAAATCGAAGATGAGATGGTTATCATCACAGAGCTCGAAGACGATGTTCCGGAAGAGATTACCCCAGTATTCGATCGCGAAGCCGCTAGGGTTCCACCCGTTATTGCGGTTCATGTCTGGGCCATCCTGTGGGATGGTGCCGGTCCGACCGACGCGTGGATCTGCGATGGAAGAGCCAATCGCGTAGCTGGGTTGCCAGACGAACTCTGAGAGCTGGAGGTGGCGGAGGTAGCCCAGTGAGGGAATACCAGCTTCACGAGTCGGTAGCTCAAAGGCAACCACGCTATCAACTCCAAACCCAGCAGGGCCGAAGGGGAAACCAGTTTGGTGGCCACCTCGCTGACGTGGGGTGAGCGCGTTCCAGCTCAGCTCGTCACTCGGGAGGTCACGAGTGTAAATACTGTGGAAGTAAGGAGCCCGAGTGGAAACGTTATCGAAGGGGTTCCGACAAATGTAAGAGGCTCTGAGGTTCCAGTTTCCAAGCGCGGAGCTCTGAAGAAGGCCTGGACTATCCGCGCCTTCCAAATTCGCCTCAGTTTCTTGTAACCAGCGGATGCGGAAGCCATCCCGAGTGAAGGGGTGCGGAGGAATCCCGGCATCAACCGTGTCATCAAATCCACTCAGCTGAATAACGGAGGCGTTTGTCCCGCTATCCCAGCGAATCGGGAATTCATCGCCTCCCCCTGCCTGCAGTGAGACACTCGCATAAACGAGGGCAGGCTCACGCGCCCAAGTGGGATCAGGGGTTCGATTTGACTGGGCAAAGCGGGTCGCGCCATTTTGGAGCAGCTTCAGCATGAACATGTAGTTATCAGCGCCGTGGGTGCTTTGGCTGAGAGGGTTCTCCCGGAAGGTCGTGGGGGCGATTCTCATCCGTTCTGAATTACGCCCATTTTCTCCTGTCGTGCCAGCCGGGTTACGAGCATAGAGGGCTCTGTCTCCGGTCAAGTTGGTCTGGCGATAGTCCTTGAAAAGGTAACGATCTGATGAGGGAGGTTCTTCAGCTTGTAAGCGGTTACCAGCGAAATTCACGGGATCTAGCTCCTTGGGCGCGCCACCCATCGAGAAAATAAAAGTCTCACCGGGCGGGATGGTCACAGAAGGAAGGAGGAAGTAAACTTGTCCTCCATACTGATTATCGAAAATGCCGGTTGGCTTCCCCTCAATGGTGCGGACTTGGCGACCTCCGTAATAAATTTCCCGAGTGAACTGGGAGTTATCATTTAAAGTGACGCACTTTTTCCCGTTAAGGAACATCTGAATGACCATGTCATCCTCGAGGACCATTTCTACGTTATAGGGATTCCAAAGTCCAATTCGAGGGTAGATGCACTGACGTAGAACATACTCGGTGGATGAACCGCTGCCAATGGGGTAAGTGGCTAGGTTATAGTAGATGCAGGCCTCTGTCACAATTGGAGTCAGCTTAACATCCGTGAGGTTACGAGGGTCAGAAGGATTCTGGTTTTCCCCGTCATATACGTTGGAGTTCGTGAAGCCCGGAAGTGATTCCCGGAGAATTAGGGGAGCCCCACGATCCCATCCATCGCTACTTCCTGAACCACGGTTAGCCTGAACGGTTTTTTGCGGGCGAACCCTAGTGGAGGAATTTTGGAAGCGAAATTCTTCAGCAAGTTGAGCCCAGCGCCAGAGTAGCTCGAAGGTCGGAGCGATGTCATGATACTCAGAGTCGTTATAATCTTCGCCACGCAAGGCCGCATAGGCCTCGTTAGGGGGGCCGATCAAGCGGTCCTCGGGAGAGATCCCGATGTAATGGGATTTTTGACCGCCGCCGATGGAAGGAAAATCGGCGGGCTCACCGCCGTCTGATGTATGAAGAAAGGCAGAGAGATTTTTCTTAAGGCCACCATCGCGCACGTTACAGAGAACACTGCTAGAGAGCCCTGTCATCGCGTGGTAATTATTAAGGACACCCAGGCGGTTTGCCTCGCTGACGAGGGTTAGGCTCTTAGGCGTCAGGATCCGCTCATCGCGGTTTTGTTGACCTTCTTCAATGCCGTCCATGACATGTGGCTCAGCATCTTGAGGATGGAGCATTCTCCAAATTCCAATGCCTGAGTCTGCTACTTGAGTATCACGGTGGGCGTCAGGGCGGCCAATGTTCGCTTTCACGTTGTTAGAACCCACCCAGTAAGCATAGCTCCCCTTGGGGCGATACTCTTCACGTCCGCTTGGGGTGATCTGCTCTTTTTCAGTGACCACCTTCTTCACGCGAACGAAGTCATCCGGGTCGCGGGCAGAACCACGAGAAACGATCTCGATCGCCTCCTCGCCAACTTGCAAATTCTCGGTGCGCGCGTCCAAGAACTGGCGCCCGCCCCTCAGACGGTCTCTCCCGCCTTCATTGCCACTTACCAGATAATTGAAAATCAAATCACGGGCACGGAAATCAGTCCCTCCTCGTGCATCTGACAAGCCTCCGGCCCTCATATTACGAGTGAAGGGGCTTCCATTCCGGTTTTGCTCATAAACTGAGGAAATCACTCCGGTCCATTGTTGGTTTGAGACCCCATTGATGGCTAAAGTGTCGGGATTCTCATCTAAAATCGAGGCGCTTACTGAGATCCGCTGATCAGGACCCAAGTCGCGCTGCAGTTCGCCAATGGCAATCATCAGCCCTAAACGAGCATTCGCTCGTGCTTCTTCCTGCGCCCATTCAAAGCGGCTAGTCTTCACCGTCAGTGAAGCCAGCGAAAGGAACGCAACAGCCACCAAGGTGAGAAGAAGAAGAACAGAAATCGTCGCAATGAGGGCAAATCCCTTCATGACGTGTCGAGTATTGTGCGCTTTCATGATGAACACTATGTAATCACATTGTGCACTCAAATCAACTCAGAAATGAGTGGTTTTTAAAAAAAGGAGCACCTTTTTTATTCCCTTTTTTTTCTGAAAATCGCTGATTTTCATCCTTTTGGGGGATTTTGCGGCTCTAAGGCCTCGGATTCAGGCCTGCCAACTCAAGATTGCACCACTATAAGAGGAGCCCCTCGTGCCGCAGAAGCTTCTCCTTAATATCGAGCCCGCCTCCAAAACCGATCAAAGATCCATCCTTCCCGATGACTCGGTGGCATGGCACGATGATCGAGATTGGGTTCGCCCCATTCGCCAGGCCCACCGCTCGCACCGCCTTCGGATTATTCATCCTCTCCGCCAACTCACCATATCCCCGCGTTTGACCAAAAGGGATCGCGCTCAACTGCCGCCAAACCTCTCTCTGAAAAGCGCTTCCACGCGCATCCAAGGGAAGTGAAAACACCTCCCTTTCTTTTGCAAAATACTCCGCCAATTCCTCCTCCGCTTGATTTAGAATCTGATCTCGCTGGTTCTCTTTAGGAAGAGTCGCCCTCTCAATCCGATGCCCAAAATAAAGCCCTGATAAGCCCTTTTTAGAGGTCAAAATTACGAGATTCCCTAGCGGACTAGACATTTCTCGATAAGCGACCGAGTGCTCAGGCGCATGAGATTTTTTCTTCTCCTTTGCCCCCTTTTTAGCCCGAGAGCTCATCCCATTACCCACTCGACCTTTCCCAAAATATTTCTCACTTCGATAACGAAGCCAAACTCGTAAATTGTCCGGAATCTCCTCCCGTTCAAAATCTAACAATTCCTCATAAGCCTCCACAGCCCGCTCTCTCACCCGCCGACATGCCGCGTTCTCATGCGCCTCCCACCTCTTCCGAGCCTCACGAATCAGCTGGCACGTTTCCTGAATCAAATCCGCCCGCTTTCTCATCTCCACCATCGTAGATTTTAGGTCTTTAAAAAAAAGTTTAAAAAACTTCGAACGAAACCCAGAGTCAGGGGTCTATCCCTGCGTAACCAGCGGTGAAACGCTAGTTTTCATATAGGGTGAACAGCTAATTTGCATCGACTCCACGAGTGTGGAACCTCGAGACGCAAAGTTCTTTTAACCGCCGAAGTTTTCTTACGAAAATTTCGGCGGTTTTTTTTGCCCCCATTTCGCGGATCATTAATTTCACGAATAATTATTCCCATCCTCATTCTCTTCCTTCTTCATCTAATCCCAAGATGCCACGCCCTGGAAAAATCATCGAAGCCGAGACGCGGTCCACCGCACAAGCGAGCGATGGCACCCTCGCCGGCCGCCTAGGTCGCCTCACCCTCAGCCGCCAAATCATTTCCCTCGCCCTCTGGCCCTTCCTTGAGCAGATCCTCAGCTTCATGGTCAATACCGTGGACCTAATTCTCGCCACCCGCATGGCCGAGGGCGAGGCACGCATCGCCATCATGGATGCGCTCGGTCTAGGCGGATATGTCATGTGGCTCATGATGATTCTTCAAGGAGCCGTCGCCACCGGCGTGATGGCCATTGTCTCCCGAGCCAGCGGTGCTCGTAAGCCTGAAGAAGCCCGGGAGGGCCTTGTCCAAGGCATCCTCGCAGGCCTCCTCATGGGGCTCATCTCCGGCCTCTTCATCCGCCTGAGTCTGCCCAGCATCGTGCAAATCTTTGGCCTCTCCGGCGCCGCCTCCACCTCCGCGTTAGAATACCTCTCCATCCTCTGCTGGACCTGCCCTATCCTCGGCATCCTCTACGCCGCCACCAATGCCCTCCGCGCCATCGGCGACACCCGCACTCCCTTCTGCGTCATGCTGCTGATCAACATCAGCAACACCGCACTAAGCGCCTGCTTTGTTTTTCTGGACCCTCCCATCGGCGGAATGGGCATCACTGGGCTAGCTTGGGGCAGCCTCCTCGCCTGGGCTCTAGGCACCATCACCATCATCGCCCTCCTTTATCGTAAAACCTCTCCCCAGTCAGACGAAATCACCCTCACACTGCAAAAAGCAAAATGGCAGCCTCACCGTGAAATGATCACCCGCATCAGCCGAGTTGGCATCCCTCAAGGGATTGAGATGCTCGGAATGTGGCTCATTCACGCCTACGTCCTCAGCTTTATCACCGCCCTCCCCTTTCAAGGAGCACTGGGTGCCCACTTCATTGCGATCCGAGTGGAGTCACTCAGCTTCTTGCCCGGCTTTGCAATGGGCACCGCAGCCGCCACCCTCGTGGGCCAATATCTCGGCGCCCGTAACCCACGCATGGCCATGAAAGCCCTCCGCACCACCTGGCTCTACGCCGTCATCTTCATGAGTAGTATTGGCCTCTTTTTCCTCATCGCCCCAGAAGTCATCATCCGCCTCATTCTCCCAGAAACCGACGCCGCCGCCTCTCGCCTTATCAACCTCACCATCCCCCTCGTCTTCATGTGCGGCATTTTCCAACCCGCCCTCGCCACCAACCTCATCATCAAAACCTGCCTCCGCGGGGCCGGAGCCACCAAAATCGTCATGGTCTGGTCTTACGCCAGCCTTCTTCTCATCCGAGTCATCGCCCTCACCATCGCCCACCATTTCTGGGGACTCACCCTGACCAAAATTTGGATCTTTATGAGCATCGACCTCTTTGTCCAAGCCACCATCTTCTCCATCATCGCAAACCGTGGAAAGTGGCTCAGCGCCAAAGTCTAGGCAGCGCTCTACCTCGCTTTATCTCCCCCCCTGAGGGCGAGTCAGGTCAGATCCCCCAGCTGCATCTCCCGCGCCTCCCCCTTCTCATTCGTTTGCCAAATCTTCCCAGTCTGGACATCCAGCGCGCTCAGCCACCCACCCCCATACGCACAAGTGTCCAAGCAAATCGCGTATCCCAAATCCGTCGGCAAATCACCCTGAATCGTATGCCCGCAAACCACCACCTTGCCGGAAGAATGCCGCTCCTGAGAATGAAATCTCTGGTAATAATACGTCTCCTGATCCTGCTCGCTCACAGGCAAATGAGCCTCCACTCCCGCATGCACTAAAATGTGATGATCCAGCTCATGATACAGCTCCGCACTCCGCATAAATTCCCAATGCTCCTCCGGCACATCTTCAAAGCCACCCCCATAAGAATCCAAAGTATCCTGGCCCCCGCATAATCCACTTAAGAACCTCTCCCGGTCCGCTCCTGTCTCTAAGGCCCGGATCATCTGAATTTCATGATTCCCCATTAAATGCACAAATTGATGCGTCTCCTTCAACACCAGCAATCGCTCAATCACCCCCTTCGAATCCGGTCCTCGGTCCACATAATCTCCCAAAGTCACCACCAAATCATCCTTCGACGGCGACACCCGCTCTAACATCGTCTCCAAAGACTTCAAACAGCCATGAATATCTCCAATCACCAACTTCATCATCCTCCAGAAATCTAGCTCCAAAAACCCTCACAAGTCCAACCCTTCCATCTCTCTCCCTAAAAGCCACCTCCCTCAGCGAGCCGAAATATAAGCCAAAAAGAACCAAACTCCCCACCAAATCCCATTGCTCTTCTCCCATGAAGCACTACCCATTAGGCATTCACCCTCTACACATGAAACCTAGCGCCCTCCTCTTCGACTTCGATGGAATCCTCCTCGACACCGAATGGTCCATCTACCAATCGATACAAAACGTCTTCCTCGAAAACGGCCACGACCTCCCCCTTGAACAATACGTCCAATGCATCGGCTCCGACTTTAACACCTGGTCTCCCGAAACTCACTTAGAAGAACTCAGCGGAAAATCCTTCGACTGGGAAAAAATCGGCATCGAGCGTAACCTCTGGATCCGCCAAGAAATCGCCAAACTCGATGCCATGCCCGGCGTTCGCGAGACCCTCACCCACTGCCAGGAAAAAAAGATCCGCTGCGCCGTCGTCTCCAGCTCCTCTCACGACTGGGTCGATCGCTGGATCGATCAACTCCAGCTCAGCTCGTACTTCGAGGAAATCATCTGCCGTGGTGATGCTCCCCGCATAAAACCTGCCCCAGATCTCTACCTCGAAGCTCTCCGCCGCCTCTCCCTGCCCGCTGCCGAGTGCCTCGTCATCGAGGACTCTCTCAACGGCCTCAAGTCCGCACACGCAGCCGGCTGCCCCGTCGCCGCAATCCCTAACCGCATCACCTCCTGCATCGACTTCTCCGCCGCCCAATACCAATTCACCTCCCTCCTAGAATTCCAAAAAAACCTCTGATCTTTCCCTCTCGAAATATTCCGTGCAAAGCCAGAAATCACTGCTAAAACTCCTCCTTAAATGAGTATCAAAAGACTTTTCCTTCTCCCCACGGTAGCCCTTTGCTCCGCCAGCTCCTCACACGCCATCACCCTCTCCTTCAGCCCCAACAGGGATAACGTGATCTTTGAAGACGCCGACGGCCTCTCCAACGGACTTGGCGAGAATCTCTTCGCCGGCGAAAACGGAAGCCGCGGAGGAAATCGTGAACTGCGCTCGCTCATCACCTTTGACATCAGCTCCATTCCCTCCGGCGCCATCGTCAATAGCGTCACCCTCAACCTCACCGCCAACACCCCGCGCCGCACAAACGTCACCGTATCCACCTCTCTTCACCGCCTCCTCGGCGACTGGGGCGAAGGCAGCTCCACCCCATCCATCGGCCAAGGCGGCAATGGCGCCACCGCCACCTCAGGAGACGCAACCTGGATCCACCAATTCTCCCCCGGAGACACATGGGATACCCCCGGGGGCGACTTCATCCTAGATCCCAGCGCGATCCTCGACATCACCGAAAACCGCCTCTACTCATACGAATCTGAGCAACTCGCCAGTGATGTCCAAGGCTTCATCGATGGTGACTTTAACAACTTCGGCTGGATCCTCATTGCAGAAAATGGAGCCGATGCTAAGCGCTTCTCCTCAGGGCAAAGTAGCAACTCTCAAGCCATCCCAGAACTCATCATCGACTTCACCCCCATCCCAGAGCCTAGCACCAGCGCCCTCCTAGCCGCCCTCATCATCCCCACCCTCCTCAGACGCCAGCGCACAAAACACACCTAAGGAAAAACGCGGGCGGAGACTCGCCTCACCCTCCCTCTCAGTGCACCCTAAGCACGTGACCTCCCGCAGCCGCACCCCCTGCCCCCGCCTCCCTGCCCTCGCAACATTCTTCCTCACCCTCCTCCTCACCTCCTGCCAGGAGAGCGAAAAAGAAGACAAAAACAGGGACCTCAAAAAGACGGAAAACTCAAGCTCTTCCTCCCAAAGCACCCCGCTCATCCGTATCGAGACCCAGCGCCCCCTCATGGGCACCCTCTTCCGGATCACCTCCCACGCTCGTAATCCGCAAGCAGGATATGAAACGATGGAAGAAGCCTTAGACCTCGCCGAAGATCTCGCCGAGCGCGCCACCGACTACCACCCAGACTCCGAGCTAAACCAACTCACCAAAGCCCCACTCCACTCCCCCACCAAAGTCAGCCCCCTCCTCTTCGAGCTCCTCCTCTTGAGCCAAAAAATCGCTCAGCAAACCGAAGGCCTCTTTGACCCCACCTACGGCCCCCTCACCCAGCTCTGGCGAGAAACAAAGCGACTCGGCATCACCCCCAGTCAAGCTGAGCTCAGCGCCGCAAGAGAACGCTGCGGCATCCAGCACCTCCGCTTCAACGAAGCCCAAAAAACCATCACCCTCCTCCGCTCAGATCTCCAGCTAGACCTCGGCGGCATTGCCAAAGGATTCGCCGCCGACCTCATCTTCGACCACCTCGTCAAAGAAGGCTTCCCCCAAAGCCTCGTCGCCGCCGCTGGCGACCTCCGCATTGGCAATCCTCCCCCCGGAAAAAACGGCTGGAACATCGGTCTCCGCTCCTTCCGCCTCACCCCCACCAGCACCCTCACCCTAAAAAATTGCGCCGTCTCCACCTCAGGCGACCTCTTCCAAAACATCACCGCCGACGGCCAAAAATACTCCCACCTCATCGACCCCAAAACCGGCCTCGGCCTCACCACCCGCCGCTCCGCCTCCGTCATCCTCCC
>CALDZJ010000044.1 GCA_937944055.1 uncultured Verrucomicrobiales bacterium
AAATCAACCAAGCTCTGAATCGTCGAGGCCCCCTCTGGCAAGAGCGCTACTGGGATCGTCTTATCCGCTCAGAGAAGCATCTCGATTGGACCCGCAAATACATCCAGAAAAATCCCACCAAGCTCCGTGAAGGCAACTTCATCCTCTGGCAAAAATAATAAGGAGCAAGAGCATCCTGCTCTGTCACCTCAACCAATATGGAGCAAGAGCATCCCGCTCTGTCACCTCAACCAATATGGAGCAAGAGCATCCCGCTCTGTCACCTCAACCAATATGGAGCAAGAGCGTCCCGCTCTGTCACCTCAACCAATATGGAGCAAGAGCGTCCCGCTCTGTCCATCAACCAAGCCCACAAACAAGCTCTGCCTCTCCGCGCCTCTGCGTGAGCCCCCTCTCCCCAACCAAGCCTGAAAACTGACAAACTGAAAACCAACAAACTTCCTTACTCATCCATTGCAGAGATCCACCCCTTCATCCTCTTCGTCCCTCTCTCATACCAAACATCCAGCACCGAGCGCCAATTCTCCACCCCTTCCTCCTTCATCAACTCCAGCACCCGCTGCATCGTCCGATGCGGGATCACACTCAACAACTCCTCCTTCGTCCAAAAGAAACCCCGCTCCCGCATCTCCTCCAAAAACTCCCCCGCCGCCAGCTCGATATCAATCGCCAACCCCCGCTCCGCAAATAGCAACAAAGGATAGCCATCCCGCTTCTCCACTTGGATATACCCCTCATCGAGACAGCAATCGATCATCTCCAAAATCTCCGCCTGCGACTTCTCCAAAAAAGCCCCGTATGAAGGATTCTCCTTCCACTCCGCTTTCACCGTCTTCGCCTTCGACCCCGCCAAAACCCGCGCCAAACTCGTCCGCCCCGCCTCCCCAAACACCGCCCGCATCCCCCGTAAGATCACCTCAATCTCCTCCCGCGAAAGGCCCTCTCCCGCTTGGCCCCTCACATTCTCATCAATCATTGCGGGCCGATCCTAAAAGCCAAATCCCCCTCCCTCAACCACATTCACCATTATCCCCCGCATCCCAAGCCGCCAAGCTCGCCCCCATGCCCTGGGCTTTTCTTCCGATTCTCATTCCCAAAGATTCTTCTATCCGGGCAAGATTGGTTCGTGATCATTTTTCTCCGTCAATCGAATATCGACCCGAGTGCAGCCGAAGCCAGTAAGCTAAGCCTCAAAGACTGCTGTTATATTCAGGTTGAGTATGCCGAGGTTTTTCACGATCGAGTCGAATTTCTCCCAAAGAATGGCATCGAGCACTCTTCGATTATCAAAACAGCTAGCCATAATTGGATAGAGCCCATTTCCGGAATTTCTTACGAGTTTCTCTTCATTGAAGAGTTAAAGCCTTATATGCCGAGAGCGCTAGAAATCAGCTAATCAACGAAGACAGAATCCAAAACACCCCGATCGCGGATTTCATTGAAACTCTCACGGAGATGTAAAGACTATCTCAATGTCCGCTTGGTATGATTCTTCCTGTGACCAGTTCATTCAGTCCTCTACTGATCTCGTCGTAGGGCAGCTTGCTAGAACTGCGGCATCGGAGGGCTGGGACACTCCGCCAGCGCAGGAGAAGGAATGGAATGCTAGTGTCGACCTCCTAAAACAATCCCTAACCAAAAAGCAAAATGAGCGGCTTGAGGTTCTTCAAAGCGCACTGACTGATCCCCGCTTACAGGAATTTGAAGACGTCATTTTAGAATACGACTTCCGGAGACGCGGCCTTCGCATGGACTGTGTTCTTTTGGCTCCCGGGATCATCGTCATTTTGGAATTTAAAAGGCAGGCACCGACCTTGGCTGATCGAGACCAAGCGATGTCTTACGCAATCAACCTGCGTGAGTTTCACGAAGTTACCCAGAATGCTATCAAAGAAGGCAATCTGATCATCGCACCCATCGTTGTAAGCACCCAATGCACAGCAACAGAATCCTTTGAGAGTTCGTTTCATCAGAGCCCTTGGGAGGCAGTCCTCAAACGCTCCCTTTTAAGCGATGCTAAGAATCTCGCAGACACTTTAGCTAGCTTGCTAGCGCTTCGCAGAGGCAGGCAGATTTTGAATCGTCAAAAATGGATTAACTCACGATTCAAGCCCTCGTCTAGTATCTTAGATGCTGCCATCTCACTTTATGGCCAGCATGATGTGAGCGCCATCAGCCAGCATGCACTCCCAGCAAAAATCATTGCTGAATGTGTCGAAGAACTTCAAAAAATCGTTACTGAAGTCCGTAAAAAAAGGAAAAACGGGTCATCTTCATTTCTGGAGCCCCCGGAGCTGGCAAGACACTTGTCGGGCTACAACTCCTCTTTGGGACCACCGAAAGCATCTTCGTCACCGGCAATGCGCCGCTGGTCGACGTTCTCCAACTTGCGCTAAAAAATTCCTATCGAGCTAAGAACAGCGCAAAGCAGCTCAAAATCCCTTCAGGCTACAAGAAACAGCAACTTAAGACCGTCATTGACCTTGCGACATTTCCAATTGAGAAAGCTCACCGCTTCCTGAAATCTCGATCTAGCTCATCAACGGTCAGCAACGAGACCTTAGTGATCTTCGATGAAGCTCAACGTACTTATCTCGAAGGCCGATCTGTCGCCGATGAGCGCCTTAAAAAAGACGAAGCTCAACTCGTACTCGAAACCCTCAAAAAAGATCATCCAGATAAAGGCCTCTTGGTGATCTGTCTCCTCGGACACAACCAAGCAATCAATACAGGAGAAAGTGGAGTCACCTCTTGGTTCAAAGCCGTGACTCAGGCGGAAGATTGGTTCTATCAAATTAGTGATGACACCCTGAAGCTTCCCGACATTTTTGAAAACAATGCAGATAAAGACTATTGGACCACTCACCCACAAAGAAAACCTCTCCGGCTCGGCCACCTCGATCATTCGCTCCGATTTTACAAGAATCGAGATTTCGAGAAATGGGCTGCGGCGGTAGTAAACGCCGACTCGAAAGAGGCTAAAACTATTGCGGATCGCCTAAAAAAATCAGCTATCAAAATACTCCTTACTAGAGATCTCAAAACCGCTAAAAAATGGATCCGGAATCACCGAGTCGGCGAGGAGTGCGCAGGAATGATC
Organism: uncultured Verrucomicrobiales bacterium; assembly: GCA_937944055.1. Lineage (GTDB taxonomy): Bacteria > Verrucomicrobiota > Verrucomicrobiia > Verrucomicrobiales > Akkermansiaceae > SW10. The sequence continues at coordinate 3,101 of CALDZJ010000044.1, forward strand.
GCAAGTAGCCAAGCTAGACGCCTGATTGCAGAAGGCATTCATGTTCTACCACAAGCAGACTCAAAAATTGCCCAATGGATGCTGGCCCCTACGGGTGATATTCGTTCATCGAATACCCTTGAAGTTGCTCAAAACCAATTTCAAGTTCAGGGCCTCGAACTCGATTACACCCTACTTTGTTGGGATGCCGATTTCCGTCTAACTGAAAACAAGTGGGACGTTTTCAATATTAACGGAGCAACTTGGCAAAATCAGAAACAAGAATCGCAAAAAACCTACCGAAAAAATCCTTACCGTGTCCTCCTCACAAGAGCGCGAAAAGGTATGGTTATTTTCGTTCCAGAGGGCGATTCCACCCTCGAAGACGAGACAAGAAAACCTGAATTCTACAATGGCATATTTCAGTTCCTCCAATCATGCGGATGCGAACTTTTTGAAGCGGCTCAGGCCTGAATCCATACCCGCCCCAAGCTAGCGAGGGGAAATTTCATGGGAACGAGGGCATTTTAATCCTTGGCTTTTTCATGGATCTTCACCCAGCATTCGCGCGCGATGGCAGGATTCTTTAAGAAGCTCTTTAATAAGGTCACGAATAAGGCTGAGATCGATTGGGATGACCTTGAGGCTGACCTCATTGCGGGGGATCTGGGGGTGCGGCTTTCACTCGAGATTGTGGATGAACTGAAGGGCCTGGGGCGCAAGATTTCGGCAGATGATGTGGTGGAGACAACTCGCAATAAACTCTCAGAACTCTTCCCCACGGACTCCCCTGCGCTGCAAAGCCGTGATGATGGCCAGCCGACCGTGATCTTAGTGGTAGGGGTGAATGGGACTGGTAAGACCACCTCCACTGCCAAGCTCGGCCATCTCCTAAAGAGCCAAGGTCACTCAGTCCTCATGGCGGCGGCCGATACTTTCCGCGCGGCGGCCGTGGAACAACTTGTCCGCTGGGGCGAGCGGCTCGATCTCCCGGTGGTCACGGGTGCGCACGAGGCTGACCCCTCTTCCGTCTGCTACCAAGCTCATCAAAAGGCCATCTCTGCTAGGTATGACTTCCTCCTCTGCGATACCGCTGGCCGCCTACACACTCGCAATAATTTGATGGATGAGTTGACCAAGATCAAACGCACCATTGGGAAGCAAGATGAGTCAGCGCCACACCAGACCTTCATCGTGGTTGATGCCTCCACGGGCGGAAACGCCCTCAATCAGGCCCGCGAGTTTCAAAAAGCGGTCCCGCTCGATGGCTTAATTCTCACGAAGCTGGACGGCTCCGGAAAAGGAGGAGTGGCTGCGGCGATTCAGAAGGAGCTAGACATCGCTCCTCGCTTTATCGGAACGGGTGAGGAGCCTGAGAAGTTTGAGCGCTTCGAGCGGGAGCGCTTTGTGCAAAACATTCTCTAGCATCTCCGCTCAGTATTTGCGCCAGAGACGGCGGCTGAAGAGGACTAAGATCGCGACGTATTCTAAGCGCCCTAAGACCATCAGAAGGGAGAGAATCATCGCTCCGGTGGGCCCGACGTGTGCGAAGTTCTCACGCGGCCCAAACTCTGCAAAGGCGGGCCCGACGTTGGAAAGGCAACTCAGGACGGCGGAAAGGGAGCCGATGAAGCTTGTCTCCGGCTCTAGCGAGCTCATCACCAAGGTGCCTCCGATTAGAAAGAAGCCAAACATTGCGATGACGAGAAAGAGCTGGCCTTGCCCGCTTTCATCGAGAGTCCTCCCTCCGAGGCGCACTTGCCGCAGCTCCTTGGGGCGGAATGAGGCCCGCAGTTCTGCGATCACGAAGCGGGCGGTGAGGATGAGGCGGCCCACTTTTAGCCCCCCTGAGGTGGATCCTGAACAGCCTCCCATGATCATCAGGACCACGAGCACGGATTTCCCAAAATGCCCCCAGTGATCGTAGTCCCCAGAGACGTATCCGGTGGTGGTGACCACGGAGACGGCATCAAAGATCACCTCAAAGATCGGGACGCCAGACCTAGAAATGCTGTGAAATAGAATGAGGGTCAGGAGGGCTGCGCCAAGAATGCCAAAAAACCACCAGACCTCTTCAAAGCGGCGGACCTTCTCCCGCCAAGAAAGCCGGAACATAGAAAGGTAAAGTGGAAAGCTCACCCCACAAATGAGCATGAAGATGAGGAGAACGGAATTCACGCCCACCCCAAAGCTGCTCACGCTATCGTTTTCCGTCCCGAAGCCTGCGGTGGAGACCACGGTGAGGGCATGGTTCACGGCTTGAAAAGGAGTCAATCCCGCCAGCCATAAAGCAGCACAACTCGTTACGGTAAAAGCAAGATAGAGGACCCACATCTTCCTCATGGTCTGGCGAAGACTGGCTAAATCAGCCCCTGAGAGTGAGGATTCCGTGCCGACCAACATGCGCCCGCTCGTGCCACTCCCGGAGAGCACCACCACGAAGATCGCAAGGATCCCCATGCCTCCCAGCCATTGGGTGGTGGAGCGCCACATTAGGATGGATTTGGGGAAAGATTCGATGTCTGAGAAGATCGTGGCCCCCGTGGTGGTCAGCCCAGAAGTCGCCTCAAAGATCGCCATGTGCAGCGCCACCTTGGGCTCACAAAAAAGATAGGGTAAAGCAGCCACTAGGCTCGTGAGTAACCAACCGATGCCGACGACGGCCATCGCCTCGCGCCGCCTCATCGCATCGCTTTTTTTATTTTTCTTCCGAGAGTGGGCGGCGAAGACAAGCAGCGCGATCCCGAGAAAAAAGGCGATGCCAACCGAGATGGCCCAGCCTTGTAAATCCAAGCCCGTCTGGTGAGCGCTCCCCGCCGGCACCAGAGCCGCCATGAAAATCGCAGCGAGCATCGTGACCCCCAAGAGGAGGACCATGATGCCCAGAGAGCGAGCAACGATCGAAAAGTTCACAATAAAATTAAATCGAGAAGAGTCTTTTAAAAAAGACCTCCCCCGCCCCAGAACTAGAGATTTCCCCAGCAATCCACCATCTTAAAATTTACTCGCTCAGCTCAGGTGCAGAATGATCTCACGAGGGAGGATGGGAGCCAGGGGGAGCAAGAGAGAGCAAGGGGGCGCAAGGAGCTTTCTTTGCGGTAGACAGTCCAGCGGCGAGGGGGCTAAACTCAGCTTTCCGGCTTGTTCCCTCCGAGTCACTTTCCCTTCCGAGTCACTTTCTCATGCGCCTCCTCTTTCTTTGTTCTAAAAATAAGCTCCGCAGCCCCACCGCCGAATGCGTGTTTGCGGAGTCCCCTGAGGTAGAGGTGGATTCTGCAGGTCTCAATCGGGACGCCGAGATTCGGCTTTCCGATGAGCAAGTGCTCTGGGCCGATCTCATCCTCGTGATGGAGAAAACCCACCGCACCAAGCTACAGCAAAAATATGCTCACGTCCTGCGAGGGAAAAAAGTGGTGGTTCTCGGCATTCCAGATCACTACGGATTTATGGAGGAGGCCTTGGTCACTCTCTTGAAAAAGAAGTGCGCGGCTTACTTCTCCGCCTCGTGACTCAGCGCGTGGGATTTTTTTAAAAAAACTACGGGACGATCTCAACGTAATCGCCGATTTTCGTCATCCCAAAGAGCTTACGAGCTGCGGAATGGGACATGCGAATGCAGCCATGAGAGGCCGGATACCCCGGGAGGGCTCCGACGTGGAAGCCGAAGTCACTCGCGCTCAGGCGCTGGAAATACGGCATGGAGGACCCATAGATGGTGGAGTTCCAATGGCGGTATTTATTGGTAATGACGAATTTCCCTTTGCGGGTGCGGTAGCCAGACTTCCCGGTCGAAACTCGGGCACGGTAGACTTGGGTGTCATTTTCAAAGATGTATGCCCTTTGTTCAGAAAGATCGACTCGCACCCAGATCCGGCTTCGCCCCGGCTTCTGGCCTAAGATCACCCGCATCATATCGACATGACTGCGGCGAGTGGCAAAGTTCAGCGGCCACATGCGACTGCGATGCACCTTTGTCGATTTTTTAGGATTCGCACCCCGATCGATCAAGAGCTGAGCAAGCTCAACGTTCCCGCTATCTGAGGCGAGCATGAGCGGATAGAGAGAGGAAGATTTTGACAATGCCCAGCGGCCGATTCCATCGGTATTGACCAATTGTAGGAAGGATTCGGTGACCTTCGGCTGAAAAGGCTCATTCGGATCTGCTCCAATATCGAGCAGAAGCTCGACCATTTTAGTGTCACCTCGGGCCACCGCGATATGCAGTGGTTTTTGGCCGCAGACATCGCGCAGTTGATGAGAAGCCCCAGCCTCGAAGAGGGCCTTAGCAATGTCATACTCACCGCTTCGCACCGCCAGCCCAATGGGTGAATCCAGCGAGGGAGCGCGCACCGGAGAAGCAGAGACCCCGCTCTCAAGGAGAAGCTTGACCAAATGGAAGCCATCACTCCCGCCTCGCTTTACCGCTTGATAAAGCTCATCACGAGGCTTCGCCCCGTAGCGAAGCAGGAGGCGGGCCACGGGGAAGAGATGGTTCTCGATCGCGAGGGAGAGTGGAGGGATCGATTCACTCCCCTGCCCTGAAAACTGGTCCACATCCGCGCCAAGATTAAGGAGGGTGTTTACCAAGTCATAATCGTGCGCCAAGATCGCGAGATGCAGGGCACTCCATCCCTGAGGATCAAGACTCTCAAAAGAGGCTCCGTGTTCCTTAAGGGGTTTTAGCAAATGCTTCTTTGATTTCCCGACCACCGCATGAAGGAGGGGTTCGCCTCGGGCGTTTTTTTCATTAGCGTCCATCCCTTTTCCGAGGAGGAAAAGGATCATCTCATCCTGCCCATCTTCTAATGCAAGGTGCAAGAGCCCTGAGCCATCTTCGGCACGAACAGAATCCAGCTCTAATCCTAAATCCACCAGCTTCGCTAAAACGCCAGGTTGGTTTTCCTCCACCGCAATGCGGGCAAGAGGCTCCTCATTCATCCCTAGGGATTCTGGATCCGCCCCCGCTTCTAGCAGAAGTAGGACCGCTGCTTGGCGTCCTTGACGCAGGGCCTGCGCGACCAGAGTCCCGCCCGTATCGACTGGCACCGAAACCTCCGCCCCTTCTTCAATCAAGGCTAAGACCGCATCTAGTTGACCCGCCTCCACGGCATAATTCAACGCGGTCCGACCAGTCGAATCCTGAGCCTCCACTTCTGCCCCTTTCTCAATCAGCTCGGGAACCAGAGCAGGAGCGGCTCCGCCCGCCGAGAGCATGAGCGGGGTGCGTTCCAGCGTGTCACGCACCGTGGGCGGGACTTCCGCGCTGATTAAAGCCCCCACGAGTGACGAATCACCTGTGTCGAGAGCATTGAAAAGCGCCTCTGCTGAGGGCGAGACTCCACGCTCAGAAATAAGCGAGCGAGCCGCGCGCTTCTCTGAATGACAAGAACATAACAGGGAGCCCAGCAGACACGCGAGCCCGGTCAAGAGGCTCGAGGAGAGGGGGAAGCGGGGCGCTAAAGTGTTCATTTCCGAAAAATGCGCAAGGGGATGAAAACCCAAGCGACGGCGCGGAAAGGCTACACGAAATTTCAGATCCGTGAACTGAATTTTTTTAAAAAAACGTCTCTTTTTTTAAGAAACCAAGGTGGAAAGTCGGCGGCAGACCTCCTCGACATTTTCCCGAGAATTAAAGGCCGAGATGCGGAAAAACCCCTCACCCGCTGCACCAAAGCCCGCTCCGGGAGTGACCACGACCTGCGCCCCTTCCAGCATTTGATCGAACATGCCCCAGCTCGTCACCCCCTCAGGACAGCCGACCCAAACGTAGGGGGCATTTTCACCCCCCCAGACTTTTAAGCCGAGCCCCTCGCAAGCTTCGCGCAGGAGCTTTGCATTTGTCATGTAGTGCTTCACGAGTGCCGCCACCTCCGCCTTGCCTGCCTCAGAATAAATGGCCTCTGCCCCACGCTGCACGGGATAGCTCGCTCCATTAAATTTCGTGGAATGACGACGCCCCCAGAGCGACTTCAAAGCCACCCGTTCGCCGGAAGCAGTGCTGCCAGTCACCGCCTCGGGAATCACGGTGTAGGCACAACGCACTCCCGTAAAGCCACCATTCTTCGAGAAAGAACGGAACTCAATCGCACATTGATGGGCTCCCTCGATTTCATAGATCGAGCGCGGAATTGAGGGATCTTGGACAAAGGCCTCATAAGCGGCATCATAGAGGATCACGGCATCATTTTTAAGAGCGTAAGCGACCCACTCTTCCAGCTGCGCGCGGGTCGCAGTCGTTCCAGTCGGATTATTCGGGTAGCAGAGATAGATCAGGTCCACTTTTTCCTCGGGAACCGCCGGGACAAAGCCATTTTCAGCGGTGCACTTAAGATAGATTAACCCCTCATACTCACCAGCTTCATTGGCCTCACCAGTATTTCCAGCCATCACATTGGTATCCACATAAACCGGGTAGACTGGATCCGTCACCGCGATCTTATTCCCCGGGCCAAAGATATCGAGAATGTTCCCTGAGTCACATTTTGATCCATCTGAAACGAAAATATCATCTGCCTTGATCCCCAGACCCTCATAGGCATTTTGTGCAATTGATTCCCGTAGGAAAGGGTAGCCCTGTTCCGGCCCATAACCGCGGAAGGTCCCCCGCTCACCCAGTTCATCCACCGCTTTTTTCATGGCTTCCCGAGCCGCTACGGGCACGGGCTCCGTGACATCACCAATGCCACAACGAATCAGTCGCTTCGCCTTTTCCGGTTCCGCATCGGTGTAGGCGTTTACACGACGAGCGATTTCGGGAAAAAGATAACCTGCTTTGAGCTTTTGGAAGTTTGCGTTAATGTGGGCCATGGTGGAGGCGAAATAGCGAAGCCTCGCGCCGCTCGCAATCGAAATCACTCACCGCGCGCAAGCTTCGCTCAAAAAAAAGCATCCCTCTGCATTCTTTTTAAGAAATCCAAGATTGAAACATCTCCACTCACATTCACCCTCTCCAAAATAACCAAGATGAAATTCCCGAATGCTTTCCTCATCGTTCTCGCGATTCTTACCCTAAGCTTGTGCAGCTCCTTCTCAGCTCCGCTTCCACAGATCAAACTGACTCCCACCTTCACCAAGCAAGACATCAAGCTCCCCGTTGCCCTCGCCATCCCGCCGGATGACTCTGCGCGCCTTTTCCTCGTCCAACAATTTGGCAAAATCACAATCCTCCCCCGGAATCGTTCATCGGCCGATTCCTCCACCTTCCTTGACTTGACCGACCGCCCGCTCATCGAAAAACAGTTCGAGGAAGGTCTCCTCGGCCTCGCCTTCCACCCCGACTACGCCGAGAATCGTAAATTCTACATCTACTACACCCTTCAAGATCCTAAGCAGAGCATCCTCAGTGAAATGCAATGCTCCGCTGATGACCCCTCCAAAGCAGACCCCAGCACCGAGCGCATCCTCCTTCGCGTCCCACAACCCTTTTGGAATCATAATTCAGGGAACATCACCTTCGGGCCAGACGGCTACCTTTACATCGCCATTGGAGACGGCGGCAGCGCAAATGACCCTCAGCGCTTCTCACAAAACACCTTCGTCCATAACGGGAAAATTCTGCGAATTGACGTCAACACCCGCAGCGGAAACCGCCCCTACGGACTTCCTGCTGATAACCCCTTCCTCAACAAACCAGGCTACCATCCCGAGATCTTCGCCCTCGGCCTGCGGAACCCCTGGGGCATCAGCTTCCACCCAAAAACGCAAGAACTCTGGGCAGCCGATGTGGGCCAAAGCGCCTACGAGGAAATCAACATCATCACCAAAGGCGGGAACTATGGCTGGTCTCACGATGAAGCCACTCACCCGGCCAAAGCTCACCGTGACCCTCCCCCTAAAAAGACCCCATTCATCGACCCCATTCATGAATATGACCGCCGCAGCGGCACCTCTATCACCGGAGGCCTTCACTACCGCGGAAAGGCCGTCCCCGCCCTCCAAGGTCAATACATCTACGGCGATTGGGGCTTCGGTAACCTCTGGGCCCTCCATCACAAAGACGGAAAAACCACCAACCAAAAAATCTTCACCCGCCCCTCATCTCAGAATAAATTTAGGCCCACCGCCTTCGTCGAAGATGAGAAAGGAGAACTCCTCATCCTTTCCCACGGCGGCCAAATCTTCACCATCTCCGAATAGCGCACGGAGTGACACCTCTCCAGAGTTTCTCCCCCCGACACCCCCTCAACCAAAGCTTCAAAAGCTTCAAAAGCTTTCCATCTTAGCGCCTTAGTAGTTCACCCCCTCCAGAACCTAAGCCCCAAGCCTCTGCGCCTCCGCAGTAATTTTCTCTTCATCATTCTAAAAACCAACACCATCAGTGACCCTTCTCTCAGCCAACGAACTCCGCCTCGCCTACGGCCACCAAACCCTCCTCGATGGCGTCACCTTCGCCGTTGCCGCCGGCGAAAAAGTCGGCCTCGTCGGTCGCAATGGCTGCGGGAAAACCTCCCTCCTCAAAATCATCGCAGACGAGAACCAAGCCGACTCCGGTGACATCTCAAAGCGCAAAACCCTCCGCATCGGCTACCTCCCTCAAGAATTCGAGCTCGATCCCGCCCTCTCCATCTATGACAACATCGCCGCTGGTGCAGCCGACGTCGTCGAGGCCATCTCCCGTTACGAAAATGGCGACGGCACCGAAACTGAGCTCGATGAACTCCTCACCCTCATCGAGCACGCCGATGGCTGGGACCTCGATGCCCGCATCAACTCCCTCTCAAACGCCCTCGGCACCCCTCCTCTCGAAACTGAAACCGGCCCCCTCTCGGGAGGTGAAAAACGCCGCGTCGCCCTCTGCCGCGCCCTCGCCTCTCAGCCTGATCTCCTCCTCCTCGACGAGCCCACCAACCACCTCGACTCCGAGTCCATCCGCTGGCTAGAAGACTTCCTCAAAACCTACCAAGGCGCCGTCATCTTCGTCACTCACGACCGCTACTTCCTCAACGTCATCGCCACTCGCATCATCGAAATCTCCGACGGCAAGGCCTACTCCCACCCCGGGAACTACACCGCCTTCCTCGAGTCTAAAGCCGTCCGCCAAGGCATCGCCGAGAACGCAGAGAAAAAGCGCCAAAAATTCCTCAAAGACGAGCTCCAATGGGTCAAAGCAGGCGTCAAAGCCCGCACCACCAAATCCCGCTCCCGTCTCGATGCCTTCTACAAAGTCAAAGACCAAGACGCCCCCGTCAAAGAAGGCGAAATGGACCTCCTCATTCCCCCGCCTCCTCGCCTCGGCAACACCATCGTCGAGCTGGAAGACATCTCCATCACCCTTGGCGATCGCACCCTCTTTCGCCACCTCGACCTCTCCCTCGAAGAAGGCCAATGCACCGGCATCGTCGGCAAAAATGGCGTTGGTAAAACCACCCTCCTTAAAATCTGCCTCGCCCAACTCCAACCCACCAGCGGCACCGCCCTCCTCGGCAAGCAAGTCAAGGTCAACTACATCGACCAATCCCGCATGCAGCTCGATGGCACCGGCTCCCTCCTCGATGAAATCTCCGATGGAAACGAGAAGATCAACTTCGGAAATGAGACCATCGGCGCCCGCGCCTACCTCAAGCGCTTCCTCTTCTCAGACGATCGCATCAACGAACGGGTCGACCTCCTCTCAGGTGGCGAACGCGCCCGCCTCATGCTCGCCAAAGTCCTAAAAACCGGCGGCAACCTCATCGTCCTCGATGAGCCCACCAACGACCTCGACCTCCAATCCCTCCGCATGCTCGAGGAAGCCCTCGCCGCCTTCCCCGGCACCATCATCTGCGTCTCCCACGACCGCTACTTCCTCGACCGCATCTGCGACCAAATCATCGCCTTCGAGGACGACGGCGTCAAAGTCACCCCCGGTAACTTCTCCTATTACCTCGAAAAACGCCAAGCCCGCGAAAACGCCGCCCGCGCCCAAGCCACCGCCGCCAGCCGCCAAGCAAAAAAACGCCAAGCCGAGAAAAAAGAAAAACCACGCAAGCTCACCCTCGCTGAAGCAGCCGAACTCGAAACCCTCGAGGACAAAGTCATGACAGCAGATGAAGCCGTCACCGCCCTCCAAGAAAGACTCTCCACCCCCGAAGTCCAAACCGACCACGAACAAATCCCCCTCGTCATGGCCGAGCTCGACCTTGCAAAAAAAAGCGCCGATCGCCTCCTCAACCGTTGGGAATTCCTCGAGGAAATAAAAGCAAACTCACCCAACTAAAAAAAGCGAGATAAGCGAGATAAGCGAGAAAACTCAGCTCCGTTTTTCCTTCCGATAAACCCGCGGCGTCATCCCCACCATCCGGCCAAACTGTTTCGTAAAAGCACTCTGATCACTGAAGCCGCACGCCAGCGCAATCTCACTCAGCCCCTCCTCGGAGGACTCTAAAAGATAGCAAGCCGCATTAATCCGGCAGCGATTCACATACTGCTTCGGAGACAGGCCCAAAAGCCCCTCCATCCGCTGGCTAATCTGATAGGTCGATAAACCCGTCGCCCTCGCTAGATCACTCAGCTTCAAAGGCTCATCCAAGTGATCCCTCACATAGGCCATCACCACCGCCACCGACTCCAAATCCCGCGGACTTGAAGCCACCCCACCCACATCGCGCGAGATCCCTGAAATCCCAACAACCTGCCCATCGCCCCCCCGCAGCGGCCGCTTCCAAGTCAAACACCATCCCTGCCGCCCATCCGGATAAATATGCAGCTCCAACTGGCTGCGAATCGGCGGACCACCCGCTAAAATAGCCTGATCCTGCCCCTCGAAGTCCTCCCCCAGCGGGCTTGGAAAAACCTCCGCCGCCGTCCGCCCCAACAGATCCCCCTTCTCCGCCAAGCCACAACGCTTCACCAAGGTCTCATTCGCGAACACATAGCGCCCAGCACAATCCTTCACAAAATAAACCGTATCCCCAATATCATCAAAGACCTCCTCCCCGCCAAACGGAGCCGCCAAAGCAGCCAGAAACTGCCCCTGCCGCTCACCCATCCCGCCCTCAGGCTCAGCTCCTTCTCTCCCTAACATGCCTCAGACTAGCAAGAGCCCCCGATTTGTCAAAATTCCCACCAATTTCTTCAGTTCCAGACAAGACAATCAAGCATCTTTCCCCCACGCTCCCACCCATGACTAAACGTCCTATCTTCGAAGGCTGCATTCCAGCCCTAATGACCCCTTGTGATGCCAACGGAACCATCAACTATGACGCCCTCGTCGAGACCGCTCAAGGCCTCATGGATAGCGGAATGCGCGGAGTCGTTTATTGCGGATCAATGGGTGACTGGCCTCTCCTCACCGACGAGCAACGCATGGAGGGCATCGCCCGCCTTGTCAAAGCCGGCATCCCCACCGTCGTCGGCACCGGCGCCCAAAACACCACCATCGCCGCCGCTCACGCCGCTCACGCACGCGAAGTCGGCGCAGACGGCCTCATGGTCATCCCACGCGTCCTTTCCCGTGGCTCCTCACCTGCCGCCCAAGTCCACCACTTTAGTGAGATCCTCAAAGCCGGTGGAGACCTCCCCGCCGTCATTTATAACTCCCCCTACTACGGCTTCGAGACGAAGGCGGACCTCTTCTTCTCCCTTCGTGAAAAATTCCCCTCCCTCGTCGGCTTCAAGGAATTCGGCGGAGCAGACTCCCTCAGCTACGCGGCAGAAAACATCACCAGCGTCGATGAGTCACTCATCCTCATGGCTGGCGTAGACACCCAAGTCTTCCACGGCTTCGTAAACTGCGGCGCCACCGGAGCCATCACCGGCGTCGGTAACGCCCTCCCGAAAGAAATTCTCCGCTTCATCGAGCTTTGCGAATCAGCCGCCAAAGGAAACACCCAAGATCGACGCTACGCCCTCGAACTCTCCGAGGCCCTCACCGTCCTCTCCACCTTCGACGAAGGCCCTGACCTCGTCCTCTACTACAAGGAACTCATGGTCCTAGAAGGTCACAGCGCCTACACCCATCAGCTCAACTCCTACGACCAACTTTCCCCCTCCCAGAAACAACACCTCCACTCCCAGCACGCCCTCTTCCGCAGCTGGTGGAACAACTGGGAAGGTAAGTAAGAAAAATTCACAGAGGGAGCAGAGGCACACGCCTCCCTGCTCCCTCTCTTTTTTCCTCATTCCTATCCCCATCCTTATCCTTAAATTCTCAAGTTCTCAGTCCAAGTCTCTGAAGCATGAAAATAATCGACTCCCACACCGGCGGCGAGCCGACTCGCACCATCATCTCCGGCCTCGACCTCCCCACCGGAGCCGCCGCCACCCGAGACTTCATCGCCAATGAAGCAGACTGGATTCGCACCACCCTCATCAATGAGCCGCGCGGCTTCGACGCCATCGTCGGAGCCTGCCTCTGCAAGCCGCTCGATGACAGCTGCGTCACCGGCGTCGTCTTCTTTAACAACGACTCCTGCCTCCACTCCTGCATTCACGGAACCATCGGCATCATTGAGACCCTCGCCCACCTCGGCCGCATCACCCCCGGTGAACACCGGATCGAGACCCCCATCGGCACCGTCACCGCCACCCTCGCTGAGGATCACACCGTCACCGTCAAAAACATCCCCTCCTACCGTCACGCCGCCAAACTTACCGTAGAAGTCCCTGAATTCGGCCCCATCACCGGCGACATCGCTTGGGGCGGAAACTGGTTCTTCCTCATCTCAGACCAAGGGCCAGCCCTCCACTCTGCCAACATCCCTGCCCTCACTCACTTTACGAACTCCGTCCGCCAAGCACTGCATGCCCAAAACATCACCGGAGCCAATGGCGAGGAGATTGATCACATCGAGTGCTTTGCCAGCCCAGCAGCCGGCCTACAAGCAGACTCCCAAAACTTCGTCCTTTGCCCCGGCTCTGCCTATGATCGCTCCCCCTGCGGCACCGGCACCAGCGCCAAACTCGCCTGCCTCGCCGCCAGCGGACAACTCACCGAAGGTCAAATTTGGCGACAAGCCAGCATCATCGGCTCGATCTTCCAAGGCTCCTTCGAAAGCCTCCCCGACTCTGACAAAATTACCCCCATCGTCACTGGCCGCGCCTTCATCACCGGAGAGACCACCGTCATCATCGACCCAAATGATCCTTTTAAAAACGGAATCCCATCGTAAAAGAAAAGCCGAGGAGAGCTCAGCAATTTAGAACTCACCACTCACCACTTGCGCCTCCTCACTCTCAATCCAAATTTCACCAACTCATCACTCACCAATCTAATACTATGACACTCACCGGAAAATCCTTCATCGGCTCCAGCCGCGCCTCAGATAACGCCACACCTTTCACCGTCTCTCACGCCGCCAATGGCGAGACACTCGAGCCCACCTTCCACTCCGCCAGCTCAGATGAACTCCAGAAAACCGTTGCCCTCGCCGCCGCCGCCTTCCCCACCTTCTCAAACACCAGCCCTGCCGAACGGGCCAACTTCCTCCGCACAATTGCTGAAAAGATCGATGCCCTAGGCAGCGAGATTACTCCCCGCATGATGGCTGAAACCGGCCTCCCAGAAGCCCGCTGTAACGGCGAGCGCGGCCGCACCGTAGGCCAGCTCCGCATGTTCGCAGACTTGATCGAAGAAGGATCATGGGTCGATGCCCGCATCGAGACCGCTCAGCCAGATCGCGAGCCCCTTCCCAAGCCGGATCTCCGCTCCATGCGCCGCCCCCTCGGCCCCGTCGCCGTTTTTTGTGCCTCGAATTTCCCCCTCGCTTTCTCAGTCGCCGGTGGTGACACCGCCAGCGCCCTCGCCGCAGCTTGCCCAGTCATCGTCCGCGCTCACTCCGCCCACGCTGGCACCGCCGAAATCGTCGCCACTGCCATCGCCTCCGCAGTTGCCGAGTGCAAGATGCCAGAAGGAACATTCTCCATGGTCTTTGACGCCGGCATTGAACTCGGCACCGCTCTCGTGACTCATCCTGAGATTAAGGCCGTCGGCTTCACAGGCTCCCGCGCTGGCGGGCGCGCCCTCATGGATGCCGCCGCAGCCCGCCCAGAACCCATTCCAGTCTTCGCTGAAATGTCCTCAGTCAACCCCATCTTCATCCTCCCCGGGGCCCTTGCCGAGCGCGGTGAAGCCATCGCGAACGGCCTCGTCGGATCAGTCACGATGGGTGCTGGACAATTCTGCACCTGCCCTGGCCTCGTCTTCACCGGAGCCTCCACAGACTTCGAGAACGGCCTGAAAAACGGCTTTAGCGAAGCCGCTCCCGCCACCATGCTCCACGCCGGAATCCTCAAAAACTACACCAACGGACTCTCCTCCTTAAAAGGCCAAGCAAACGTCAGCGCGATCGGTGAAGTCCCCTCCACCGAAAGCCAAGCTGGACCTGCCGTCCTCAAAGCGAGCGCATCTGACTTCATCGCGAACCCCGCACTCAGCGAGGAAATATTCGGCCCATCTTCCCTCATCATCGAGTGTCAATCTGGCCAAGACATGATCGCAGCCGCTCAGAGCCTAGAAGGCCAGCTCACCGCCACAGTTCACGCCACCGACGAGGAACTCCCAAAAGCAGGAGCCCTCCTCCGCATCCTTGAACAAAAGGCAGGACGCCTCATCATCAACAGCTTCCCCACCGGCGTAGAAGTGAACTCCTCGATGGTTCACGGAGGCCCTTATCCCGCCACCTCAGACGGAGCCAGCACCTCCGTCGGCACCGGCGCAATCCTCCGTTACACCCGCCCCGTCAGCTACCAGGGTTTCCCTGACTCCCTCCTCCCAGATGAGCTCAAAGCAGCAAACCCCCTCGGCATCAACCGCTCCGAAAAAGCCTAGAAAGATCAGAAAAAAACTCACCAACTCATGAAAATCGGCATCCCCACGGAAATCAAACCTCAGGAGCACCGCGTCTCGGTGATTCCTTCCACCGTAAAAATGCTCACCAGCCGGGGGCATGAGGTCTTTGTCCAAAAAGGAGCCGGACTAGGATCCTCCTACACTGATGAAGAATTCCTCGCCTGTGGCGCCACCTTAACTCCAGATGCCGCCGCCACCTTCGGCGAGGCCGAACTCATCATCAAAGTCAAAGAACCTCAAGCCTCTGAGATCGACCTCCTCACCAAAGATCACAGCATCTTTACCTACCTCCACCTCGCGGCCTCGCGGCCTCTGACTGACGGCCTCCTCAACTCCCAGTGCACCTCCATCGCATACGAGACAGTGGAGCAAAATCGCCGCCTTCCCTTGCTGGAGCCCATGTCTGAAATCGCCGGGCGCATGTCCACGATGGTCGGAGCCTACCACCTCGCAAAACATCGCGGCGGGCGCGGCATTCTCCTCGGCGGGATCCCCGGAGTAGCCCCGGGACGCGTCGCGGTAATTGGCGGAGGCTCTGCCGGACTCAACGCAGCACGCGTTGCCGCTGGCATCGGCGCGGACGTCACGATTCTTGACATCGACTTCGAGCGGATGCGCTTCATCGACATCACCATGTCTGGCACGAATACCCTCTACTCCTCCGAGGCGAATCTCTCTGAAATTCTTCCCCGGATCGACCTCGTCATCGGAGCCGTCCTCGTCCCCGGAGCTGCCGCCCCGAAGCTCATCACCCGTGAAATGCTGCGCCTTCTCCAGCCCGGATCAGTCCTCGTAGACATCGCCGTAGATCAAGGTGGCTGCGCCGAGACCACCCGCCCCACCACCCATGATGACCCCACCTTCTTTGAAGAAGACATTCTCCACTACTGTGTCGCCAACATGCCCGGAGCCTACTCTCGGACCTCCACTCAAGCCCTCAATAACGTCACCCAGTCCTACATTCTTCAAATCGCGAATGATGGCGTAGAACAAGCTCTACAAAATAACGCAAGCCTCCGCAAGGGGCTCTCCACCTACCAAGGCCAGCTCACCTCCCCACCCGTTGGAGAAGCGCACAGCATCCCCTCCATCACCCCTGAACAGGCCTTCAGCTAAAAAAGAAACACACCCAGCCAGCTCAGACCTCTTCAAAAAAACATCAGCTCCATGGCCACCTCTCAAGAAATCCTCATCATCGGCGGCGGAGTCGTCGGCCTCTCCACCGCCCACTACCTCGCCAAAGCCGGCCATCAAGTGCGCGTCATCGAGCGAGATGACACCCATGCCAAAAGCTGCTCTGAAGGGAATGCCGGCATGATCGTCCCCTCCCACTTCATCCCCCTAGCCGCACCCGGAGTCATCACCCAAGGGCTCAAGTGGATGTTTAATCCAAAGAGCCCCTTCTTCCTTCGCCCCCGTTTCTCCCCCACTCTCGCCCGCTGGATCTGGCTCTTCGCCAAGCACTCCACAAAAAAACACGTCGCCAACACACAGGAACTCCTCCGTGATCTCTCCCTAGAAAGCCGCCGTCTCCACGTCGAGCTCGCCGAGCAAGAAGACTTCCCCCTCATCCAAAAAGGCCTCCTCATGCTCTGCAAATCAGAAGCAGGGCTCGAGGAAGAAGCAGAAGTCGCAGAACACGCCCTCCAACTTGGACTCCAAGCAGAAGTTTGTGATGCAGCCCGCGTCCGCGAACTAGAACCTGCCGCTGATATCGATGCCAAGGGAGCCGTCTGGTGGCCCCAAGATTGCCACCTCTCACCCCAAAAATTCATCACCGCCCTCCGCCAATCGATCGAGCAACACGGCGGCCAGTTCATCAACGGCGAGGTCGCCAAGCTCACCGAAGCACAAGGCCGCATCCAAAGTGTCACCACAAAGTCCGGCGCCACCCATAGCGCAGACACCATTATCTTAGCCGGAGGAATCGACACCACAGACCTCGCTCAGCAAATTGGCCTCAGCCTCCCCATGCAAGGCGGCAAAGGATACTCCCTCACCCTCCCAGAACCTATCGCCAACCCACAACTCTGCTCCCTGCTCAAAGAAGGCCGGGTTGCCGTAACACCAATGGGCGACTCCCTCCGCGTCGCCGGCACGATGGAAATCTGCGGTAAAAACACCTCAGTCAGCAAGGCCCGCCTCCAAGGAGTCATCGAAGCTTTCTGCAACTTCTACCCGCAATATAAGCCCTCTGACTTCCAAGGCCTCGAGCCATGGGTCGGCCTCCGTCCCTGCTCTCCTGATGGTCTCCCCTACCTCGGCTATGCGCCTAAGCATAAGAATCTCATCATCGCCACCGGGCACTCCATGATGGGCCTCTCCCTCGCTCCCGTCACCGGAAAACTCGTCGCCGAACTCATCGATGGAAACACCTCCATCAACATCGGCCAACTTGACCCAGCCCGTTTCTAGCCTCCAGCCTCTTTAAAAAAAGCACGCTCCACCGGTCAGCCCGCCAAATTGGCAACGAGGAGCAGAATAAAAAAACCACCCCACAGGCACTTCATTGCCAAACCGCGGGTCGGAATCTCGCTATGGCTTACCATTTCTCCCACCATCATAAAAAGATGCGCAGAGATGAAAGCGAGCAGCGCCGCCCCGCCAAAAAAATTGGAAATTTCCCCCTTAGAGAAAAAGCTCCCTAATAAAAAAAGCGGGACAAAAGCCACGATACCTAACAAACAGCGGCCTAAAATTTTCATCCTCCCCTCCCTTGAGTGATCCGTCACAAAACCACGAACCCTCGCCTTCCCCTCCCCGCGCTTCACCTTCCGAAATCCCCCCTTATTTTCACCCGGCTCGACTGCTTGAAATCTGCGACTTGGCCCCCCGTTCATCACCCCCAAAAATAGGAACCCAGCTCAACGGGTCCATTATAAAAAGGAAAGATCATTGGAAGCAGGGTCCCGAGCGTAGGATTTTTTTCAAATCCCACTCCGGCGGCACTCAACACACCATATCCATCTGTGAGGCCTGCAACGTTGACTACGAAACCCTCGATTAAAGAACGAGGCATCGACGCCATAACCGTGACTCTCCATCCCGATCACCTGCTCGAAAAAAATCGAGCAATCCCAGTCATTCCTTGGGCACTCAAATAAGCAATAATCTTAGCGGGTAAACTGCTTGGCCCAACGCGCCGTCTCTTGAAGAAGAGGCTGCACCCGCCCCATCAGCTGCGAGAGCTTTCGATGGCGCTTCGTGTAATCCTCCAAGAGACGTAGGACATCCTCACCCATCTCATCCTTCTCAAAAAGCTCCCGGCTCTGCTCCGAAAAATTGAGGCCTTCTTGGATCGCCAGCCCATCCACATCTGCCCCGATGGCATAGCGGGTCAGAAACAAGCGTTGTCTCACCTTCCCCTTCTCGCCCCATCCATCCACGAGCCAACTAGGAGATCCGTGAGAATCTCCATGAATCATCTCGATCAACTTGCGCTCCACTTCCCAGAGTTTTCGCACGGTCGCGATTCCCACCCCAGCAATGCGAAGAAACACCAATTGCCTGACACAAGCGAGTAAGCTCCGATATCGCTCTCCCTTTTCGTAGTCCACTCCCTCCAACCCAAACTCTCGAAGAATCCTCTGCACCTCATCGAGCCGACAACCAATATCCCCCGACAACTTCCGATCATTCATAGTTTAGGAAACATGGAGCCCTTACCCCTCATCTGACAAACGAAAATCGCGCTTCTCAAACACACCATACTCATTTCTCATATGTCCATCCACAGTAGTTGTTTAGGTGAAAACAGCACGACCTGAGTAAGCACCGTAGGGTTATCGCTATTTGCCGATTCACTCGGTTTCATGTTTCATTCCCCCATCTAAGAAGCTTCATTAGGCCACTGTTTGCGATGGAGATAATTGATAATCTAAACTCACTTCTTGGCGATAGCCTGAGAGAGACCTTCAAATCGGGCGAAAAGGTCAAAATTGCTGCGTCTTGTTTCTCCATGTTCGCTTACGAAGCTCTCAAAGACGAATTGGAAAACATCGAGCACCTTGAATTCATATTCACCTCTCCAACCTTCTCTCACGGCGAAGCGACTGATAAGATCAGGAAAGAACGCAGAGAGTTCTTCATTCCTCGATTGGAACGTGAACGTAGCCTCTATGGAACTGAATTTGAGATTCAACTTCGAAACAAACTGACCCAACGGGCCATAGCCCGCGAGTGTGCAGACTGGATACGCCGAAAAGCTGTCTTTCGCTCAAACGCTACGAAATCACCGATGCAGCAACTCGTAGGGATCGAAGGCAGCAACTCCGAACCTTCCGTTTACTTCCCTCTTCAAGGTTTCACCGCCGTCGATCTTGGCTATCAAAAAGGTGAAGCCCTCTCGAACTTCGTTAACAAATTTTCTGGCGAAGGCGTAACCCGTCAGTTTCTCACAACCTTCGATCAAATCTGGCAGGATGATGAAAAACTCGTCGATGTCACACAGGAAGTCATTGAGCACATCTCTAACGTCTACTCAGAGAACTCCCCAGAGCGCATTTACTTTGTGATGCTCTACAATATCTTCAGCGAGTTTCTGGAGGATATCAATGAAGACGTCCTGCCCAATGACCGCACTGGATATGAGGAAACCGTTGTCTGGAAAAAGCTGTTCAACTTCCAGCGCGATGCCGCCGTTGGACTGATCAATAAGCTCGAAACCTACAATGGCTGCATCCTCGCTGACAGCGTGGGCCTTGGTAAGACCTTCACCGCGCTAGCAGTCATCAAATACTACGAGTTACGCAATAAATCCGTCCTCGTTCTCTGCCCCAAGAAACTCTCTAACAACTGGCTGACTTACAACAACCCAGTCAAAACCAACATTCTTGCTGACGACCGACTCAACTACACCGTCCTCAACCACACCGACCTCCAGCGCACTCGTGGCGAATCCTACGGCCTCCCACTCAATCAGGTCAACTGGGGTAACTTCGATCTCATCGTCATCGATGAATCTCACAATTTCAGAAATAACAAACCTGGTGAGGAAGAACGCCAATCCCGCTACGAGCGCCTCATGAATCAGGTCGTTCGCGCCGGCGTGAAGACGAAAGTCCTCATGCTCTCCGCTACCCCGGTTAACAACCGCTTCTCAGACCTTAAGAACCAGCTTGCTCTCGCCTACGAGGGCGAATCCGAAACCCTCCAAAAGCAACTCCGCACCGAAAATTCAGTAGAAGAGATCTTCCGCCAAGCCCAAGCCGCTTTCACCCGTTGGAGCAAACTCCCAGCAGACGAGCGCACTCCTGAAGCCATCCTCAAGGCTCTCGACTTCGAGTTCTTCGAGCTTCTCGATAGCGTCACCATCGCCCGTTCGCGGAAGCATATCGAGGCACACTACGACACCACCGCCATCGGCACCTTTCCCACTCGTCGCCCTCCAATCTCATTCCGCCCCCCTCTCACCGGGCGAGAAGACGTCCCGCCCTTCGATGGCATCTACGAGCAACTCCGCCTCCTCGAACTCGCATGCTACACCCCTGCGAAATACATCCTCCCCAGCCGCCTCTCAAAATACGAGGAATCCTACAGCGACGATCTAGAAGGAGGAAATCGCAACATCTCCCTTTCCGGCCAGCAAAGCGGCATCAAGGCCCTCATGACGGTCAATCTCCTCAAGCGTCTTGAGAGTTCCGTCCATTCCTTCCGCCTCACCCTCGGCAAGCTGGCCCGCAACAACGAGACCATCTTGCGAAAGATCGCAGACTTCCAGTCCGGGAACACCAGCGCCAGCACCTTCGCAGCCCACCTCGAAGACGACTTCGAAGACGACTTCGAAGACGACTTCGACCCCGAGGACGACGAGCTTCCCGCCATCGAGGAAGCTTCGCTGGGCGGAAAGGCCAATATCGCGCTCTCCGACATGGATCTCACCAGCTGGGCACGCGACCTAGAGGCCGACCTCGTCGGGATCCAAGCTCTCCTCGTAGAGATGGAAAAGGTCACCCCCGAGCATGACGACAAACTCCAGCACCTCGTCACTCATATCCAGCAAAAGGTCGAGAACCCGATCAACCCCGGCAATCGGAAGATCCTCCTCTTCACCGCCTTCGCCGACACCGCAGACTACCTCTACGATTGTATCGCCAAGGGCCACCTCGCCAACTTCGGCCTCCACACCGGAAAGGTCACCGGCACCGCTGCGCCAAAGACCACTCTCGGTAAGGGCTACGATTTCCAAAGCGTTCTCACGCTCTTCTCCCCCATTGCCAAGGACAAGGCCCTCATCCTCCCCGATGAACCTTTCGAGATCGACCTCATCATCGCCACCGACTGCATCTCGGAAGGACAAAACCTTCA
>CALDZJ010000045.1 GCA_937944055.1 uncultured Verrucomicrobiales bacterium
CAGTGGCCGGATTTTCGGGTCCGCCTCAATTCCTGTATTTTGCCGAGAAATGAAACATCGCTGAGCTTCGATTCTCGTTTCTTCGTTTCCTCCCCCCTATAGGGGAGGGAACTAGAGACGTGAAGACTCCCTGAAGTGAACTTCAGGTCAAAACTGAAGATAACGAAATTCAGGTTGATGATTTTTCACAGGGAAAAATCACGCCGTCATCAATCCCCTAGTTTTTTAAACTCTATGAGTTCACCAATAAAAACTGCTGCCGTTTTACTTGTAAGATAGACCTCACTAAAGACCTCGCTTCCTAAATCTTCCTTTTCGACGATGTAATCGACGCCTTCGACACTACTTCCGACTTGGAAAGCGGCTTGTGCAACATTCTTCACCTTAAATGCGAGCAGCCATTGATCAGAATACGATGCATCATCCTCACCAAACATAAATAAGAACTGCCCCTGTCTCCCGCCGGTCACTCGAACTTGGAAATCGTCCCATTCAAAGTCCCCCGAAGTCACGGCGATGCGGTTATCTTGAGTCCGCATGACATTCAGCGAAGAAGGATGCTCGACCACGTAAAAAATCTGTTCTCCTTTATCCAAAAAATAATTTTGCTTCTCGATTAACCATTTTGAATGCCACTTAATCTCGTCAATTTTTTTTCCTCCTCCGTATTTTCTCAGTAACCGTTCGATCTCAGCATCCTGTTTGTCCTTTCTTTCCTGACGGTCGATCTCCGCTTGCTCATAGGCCGAGGGTTTATCTCGACAGGAGGGGAAGATTCCCAATATGAAAATAGAAAGTATTGTCGCTCTCATTATTTTTCTTCTTTTTTGATTTCCTTGAATTGCCCTCCTTCAAAGGATTTCCACACTTGTCCTGTTTTTTTGTCTACTAAGTAGACCCAATCCCACGAATCTTTGGTATCTTGCAAAAATGACTCCGCTTCACACGCAACCCCACCAGCTGCTGCGGCACTGATGGTGTAACGATTTGCAGACGACGTTATATGGGCTGATAGGATGATACCTCCCGTAATGAGGAGGGATGATGCGAGAATTATTTTTTTCATTTTTTCAGTTTGAGATGAGTGGACTTATTTCCCTTAATTTCTGACTCGTAAAATCGGTTAGCACTCGGAGCATTTTTAAAGTCTGTCCAGAGGGATTTCGGAACGCGGTGATAGAGGTAGCCTTTGCGCTTGCTGCTCTGAAAATGAATGAGCATGAATTCCCCTTCAGGGAAATAAACCATCTTGTGAATAAGCGAGCTATCCGGTGTTACCGTTTCCTTGCGGTAGTTTTTTTGCACCCATTTTGTAGCCTCCGCGTAGGTGGTGATTCCTTCACTCGCAAAGGGTTCAGGTGCGCCCTTGCAACTAGGCAATAGAGAGCCTGTGATGAGGGAGAGCGAAAGCAGCCATAGAAAGGAGCAATTTATGATTTTCGTTTGGAAGGACTTTATCATTTTGTGTTTTTCCATCACCATTCCTAACGGCTACCACCATTCTAGTCGGTTACATGAAATACTAGTGAGCTATTCGGTAAAATGGAGTGGTTTCTTGCTGTTTTTAGCCAAAATTAGTAGCCTCTTTCTAGTAGGCGTTTCGATGCCTCCCGTCTCATGAGCCTCGTCTGTTCCTCAAGTTGGTCTGCCTGTCTTTTCAACTGTTTATTTCTCTCCCAATCGGCGTTGTCACGAGTGGATGGTGAATAAGAACTTCTTTGACGCCTCGCATTGGAGATGGCTCTAGCACGATTTTTTGCCCGTTCACGCATTTCCTGAAAATACTTTGCTTCATTTAATATTCTGTTTCCGTGAATTTTGTTTGCTGCGGCAAAAGTTTCGGTAGAGCTAGAGAGGTATGTTAGATCAAATCGGCCACTTTGCCGCCCAATAGTCGATGTGGGTATCTGATATTCTCCCACGATTTTATTGCCACGAACCGCACCTGAAAATTGAATCCGATTCGTCACTCCCGATCTAGGCTTCAGAGCAATTCTAACTACGCTAGAATTAAGAACTCCTACACACGAACCAGAACCGTGCAAGGGATCACCGATGGTGAACCTCCCCTCAAAGTAGCCCGAATTTTCATCGTATTTTTCGACAATCAAACCTGCCCGCCCCGTCCCCCCCATTTGACGTATTTGTGACGGTACCCAACCAAACTCCTTTAGAGAAAATCATAGGGTTAGCTTTTTCGACCGTAGCACAAGAGTTTAGCAAAAGAGAAAGGAGGAGAAGGTGTGAAAGGAGGAAAAGGTGTTTCATCGGATAGAACATTATTTTAGACACGGCTCTCATGAGCCTAATGGGGCCTACGCGCCATTTATAGTGCGCCATAAATGGACGAACAAGGCGATAAAAAATGAAGGGTGAAACCTGACCCTGAAAAAGAAATCGTTATCCGTGTCTGTGAAGTTTTAACAGCTCAACGAGAATCCAAGGAAATCTCGCAGAGAAAACTTTCTGAACTCACTAGCCTCTCACCAACTGGCCTTCGTCACATCGAAAGCGGTGAAACGAGTCCAACTCTATTTTCACTCCTGAAAATCTGCGATGCTTTGGATTTGAAGCTGTCAGATTTGCTAGCAGAAAATGGACGCTAAAAGGAGAGTGCCTCGACAGTGGCATTCCCAAGGTCTCCTTAGTGCGGAGGGACTGAAGGCCGTCAACAGTAGCCAATAACATGGGCAAATAAGCTCTTTGCTCATTACGGGGGAAGCTCTGGAAATGTGTGTGGATGTTTTTCTCGTATCACCTACAGAGTCTCAGGCGTTTTCTCTGAGCTACCCTCCACGACCCTCCTCTTGTTTATGCTGGAAGGTTCCATGCCCCCCTTCCATTCCACCTAGTGACACCGTGGCACGTAGGCACAAGAAAGCCTCACTCGTAACAGAGTGAGGCTTGGGAGGCTAAGAACTGGAGTCTTAGAAGAAACACCAGCGAACGAGGACAAGGACAACTAGGACAATCAACAGCAATCTGGCAACTTTGTGCCGCCTAGTTGACTCTAGGCGATTTCTTGCCAGCTTGTCAATGGTTGGCGATTCTAGATCGGGGCGGGCGGATTTGTCACGGTGTATAAAGTCTGGTTTCATCGTGGTCTGTTTAATTTCGAATTTCACACCAACAGGGAGAACACTTTTCCCATGAGGATCAATCTTTCTTGCCATAGTCTCTTGCGCGAAAATTCACAAAAAGTCAATAACGCTCTCTTATGTCCTTTTCGTGCCATGATCCTGCAAATTTACAGAGATTGTGTGTGTGTGATTGTAAAAAAATTACATTATCATCAGGCAAACCGTTTTGAATATGGAGCAAGGAGACTTTTGCGTCATCCGTCACGTTCTCAATTCGTTCTTCTAAGAGATTTTTCACCGCTTCGATTTTCTTTTCCTTGTCGGCTTCAATTTTCGCAAATCGTCTCTCCTCGACTTTGGAAAACTCGTAGAAACCGCTCGCGATGCCCCTCACTACCTCATCCACTTCCGCCCTTGTGACCTCAACCCACATTGACCGCTTGGCCTTGGACTCGAACCGCTTACCAGTCACTCTTTCCAGCTCTAGAATCGCAGTCTTTGCCTCATCATCCCAACGGTCTCGACTCACACCCTCGACACTGGAGACATTGAACGTAAACAGAAAAAGCAAAGGGATGGGGAAATCCCTCATTGGGGGAAAAGTCTATTGCCCCATCCGTTGCCCCGTCCCCGCATCTTTTTTACGGAATGGCATCTATGAAGAATGGTTCCGAGTCCACAAACTCAAGGTTCAGCACCGGAAATGAAAAAAACACGGGGCAATGAAGGGGGCAATAGATCGTGTTAAAAGCCGTATTTAGGCTGTATTTAAGCGAATCTCGGGCCTTGGCCCCTGAAAAGGCGAAAGCCCTAGAACCTTTATGGCTCTAGGGCTTTCATTGGTTGCGGGTGTAGGATTTGAACCTACGACCTTCAGGTTATGAGCCTGACGAGCTACCTGGCTGCTCCAACCCGCGATTTGTAAACCACCTCCTGCGAGGCGGGCGCAAGCTAGGATGAAATCTGGGGCAGAACAAGGTTTATTTTGATGAAATTTACGACTCATTTTTGATGAGGAGCTTTTTTTGCTCTTTTCGCTCTTTTCGCTTTAAGGTTTTAAATTTCCAGATTTCTGCTTTTCCTCCCGCCATGATTCCGAATGTCCTCGCCGAACGATATGCAGCCGCCCAAATTAGAGAAATCTGGTCCCCCGAGGGGCGCATTCTCTTAGAGCGGGATTTCTGGATCTCGGTGCTAAAGGCGCAGAAGTCTCTTGGCTTAGAAATCCCTGAGGAGGCGATCGCAGCCTATGAGGCGGTGAAGGGCGAGGTCAATCTGGCGGCGATCGATGAGCGCGAGCGCATCACGCGGCATGATGTGAAGGCCCGGATCGAGGAGTTTAATGAACTGGCAGGGCACGAGCACATCCATAAGGGGATGACTTCCCGCGATCTTACCGAGAATGTGGAGCAGCTCCAAGTTTACCGCTCGCTGGAGGTGATCCGTGATAAGAGCATCGCGGTGATGGCCCGGATGTCCGAGCGGGCCTCCCAATGGCAGGAACTGATGATTACGGCGCGCACTCATAATGTGGCAGCCCAGCCGACGACTTTTGGAAAACGCCTCGCAATGTTTGGAGAGGAAGTGCTGAGCTCTTTTCACCAGGTTGAGGCTCTCCTCCACTCTTATGCGGTGCGTGGCCTGAAGGGTGCGGTGGGGACTCAGATGGATCAGGTCTCACTCTTCGATGGTGATACTGAGAAGGTGGCGGCCTTAGATGAGCAAGTGCGTGAGCACCTCGGCCTGCCGAGGGCCTGGACAAATGTTGGCCAAGTTTACCCTCGTTCGCTAGATTTCCGAGTGGTCAGTGCTCTGGTAGATCTCGCTTCTGGTCCGTCATCGCTCGCTAAGACTCTGCGCCTGATGGCGGGGCATGAAACTGCTTCTGAGGGATTTGCAAAAGGCCAGACAGGTTCATCTGCGATGCCTCATAAGATGAATTCTCGGTCCTGCGAGCGGGTGAATGGCTTTCATGCGATTTTGAAAGGCCACCTTAGCATGGCTTCTAATTTGGCAGGTGATCAGTGGAATGAGGGTGATGTTTCTTGCTCGGTGGTGCGCCGCGTGATGCTGCCGGATGCCTTTTACGCGATCGATGGGCTCTTTGAGACTTTCCTAACCATTCTGGATCAAATGGATGCTTATCCTGCCGTGATTGAGAAGGAGAATGCGCATTATCTCCCCTTCCTTCTTACCACGACTATTATGATGGAGGCGGTGAAGGCGGGAGTCGGCCGTGAGACGGCTCATGCGGCGATTAAGGAGCATGCTTTAGCGACGGTGAAGGACCTGAGAAATGGCACGGCTTCAGAAAACAACCTCCTTCAACGACTCGCTGATGATGAGCGCTTGCCGCTGGATCAGGCTTTGCTTTCAGGGATTTTGGAGGCTAGTCGTCACAATGTTGGCCAGGCTCAGATTCAGGTGGAGCAGTTCAAGGCGGTGATCGATTCACTGAAAGCGGCCCATCCCAAGGCGGCGGACTACAGCCCGGGATCGATTTTGTAAAAAACTGACTATCAATCACTTGACAAGAAGTTTTGTCCTTAATTAACATCCTCATATCAAAGATAAATATCGTTTTCAGGCCTTTCGCCGAGCCAGTATTCTTTTCATTTTAGCTTATCTCTCGCTCTTCGCCTCGGCGGGAATGACGGTGTATCTCTTCATTCACGGGAGCCAGGAGATTGTGTTCCCCTTCGCTGTGACTTTGGGCATTTCCGCTCTCCTTTGGTTCTTTGTTTTGCTTATTTCAGGGACTTGCCGCTGTCAGCTTTGCCAAGTTCCCACGATGCGCCCATTGAAATGCACCCGCCATCAGAAGGCGAAACCTCTTCTCGGCAGCTACCGGCTGCGCATCGCGCTTTCCGTGGTCAGCAAAGACTCGTTGAGATGCTGCTACTGTGGTGAATACTTCAAACTCAAGCCGAAGATTCTGCCCAAAGTTGAGCCCATTCCGGAGCTCGTCACGGCCCCTCGAAGGAGATCGATCAGCTCTCGGGCTCGACAAATCCCCGCAAAACGCAGTTAAATGACTGCTCATGAAAGTCGCCACCGCTTTGATCGCTGGCGCGATATTAGGTGCGGTGATCGTGATCATCACTTACTTTTACCTCTCATCGCGCGAAGCTGGAGACGAGACGCTCACCTTGAGCTTCTCGGAAGCTGAAATTCAGGAGAAGATCGGGAAAGACTTCCCGAAGGATGAGAAGATCCTCGATTACATTCCCGTCGTGATTGAGGAACCGACGGTGAAATTCCTCGGGGACAGCGAGCGGGTCCAACTCTCCGTGAAGGCGATTCTTTCCATCCCCTTTGTCACTAGCGAGGAGGTCATCGGAGTTTTTACCAGCTCGATCCGCTATGAATCAGAAGATAAGACTCTACGAATCTCTGACCTCACGGTGGAGAGCATCCGCACGAGCCGGCTTCCTGAAAAATTCGAGGAGCCCATCCGGCTGGCCTTGACCGCGGCGGCGCGGAAATACCTTGATGATCACATCGTCCACCAGATTAAGCCAAAGGACATTCCGCGCGCGATGGCTGAAATGCTTTTACAGAAAATTAAGATCAGGAGCGGGCGGCTAGAAGTCATTTTAGGCTTGTAGGACATTTTTACGGCATTTCTGCCTCTTTCCGACATGGAGTTGACAGTCAGGAATCGCTCGCTTAATCAATGCCTCTATGTCTCAAGAAACGACTCTCATCCTTTTCAAGCCTGACGCTGTTAAAAAAGACCTCGTCGGAACCGTCCTCGCTCGTTATCAGGCGGAGGGATTTAAGATCCAAGGCATCAAGATGATGACCCTTTCTGATGATGTTCTGGCCGAGCATTATTCTCACATTGCTGAAATGCCTTTCTTCCCCTCGGTGCGTGGATTCATGCAGGAGTCTCCCGTGGTGGCGCTCGCGCTGAGTGGTGATGATGTCATTACGCGGGTACGTGACCTCCTTGGACCCACTGACTCTAAGGCTGCCGCTGCGGGAACGATCCGTGGTGACTTTGGGGAAAAGAATGAGGAGTCTATGATGCGGAATGTTTGTCACGCTTCGGATAGCCCAGAGGCGGCTCAGGCAGAGCTTAAGCGCTTCTTCAATGAGGGTGAGCTTTTCTAGGCTTTAAGAACGCTGAGCGCTCATCCTTGCGCGCTCTCACCCGCGCCATTTTTCATTCATCCTCAGTCAGTGACTCTTGATGAATCAGCCACCCTGATGGGTGGTTTTTTTTGAGGGAGTGGTGGGGATTGTTTATCCAGAAATTGCAAAGGTTGTGAGTGGGGAAAGGTCAGCTAATTCTGCGACTTACGGACGGAAGGCGAAGGTCAAATCAGCGGTGTAAGAAATTTCATTCACAGGCATGCGGCGCGGGGTGGCGTCCCCTTCCCAGCTTTCGAGAAAGATCACCTCCTTCCTCTCATCATTATAACCAATGATGACGGAAGCGTGGAGTGGTGAACGTTTTTTCTTAGAGGGGAGAGCGGCTTCATCTGGGCGGTCAAATTGACGATCGTTTCCGCGCAAAACATCGCGTGTGATTTGGCTATGCAAGCGGTCACGCGCTTGGTCCCAGCGACGCCACACAATGACGGGCATTCCGGCGCGAAGTGAGCGCCGCACGGTCTCATGATCATAACGGCTGCTACGATCTAGCTTAAAGCGGGCCTCCTTAGCGACCGAGCTGTAAAGACCTAGCATATCTGAACCGGCTGAGGAGCCAGTATTTTGAAATTTCCCGGCAACTGCTAGCCAATCTTCATCAAGGTGTAAGCCCATGTAACGGGCGACCATGACGAGGGTGTTTAGGCCGCAATAGGGACGGAAGCCTTGCGGGACGACTGATACGCCCTTGAGGAAAAGGTCCCCTCTTTCATTTTTAGTGACGTTCTCTTCTAGGCGCTTCAGGCGCTCTCTCTGGCTGAGCGATTCTTGGCTCTGGTCCAGCCATGTCTTAGCCCGCTGCTCCCCTTTTAAGAGACTCACACGAATCAGGCGACCGGGCGCTTGGAGAAGCCGAACCGTGAGGCCTGATTTCTGATGAAAGTAGTCCCTAAACGAAGCGCGCAGATCTCTGGTGCGCCCGCGCTTCGCCTCCTTAGGGTGCTCATCGATCTCCCTAAGCTTACGGAGTAAAGTTTCGGAGGCATCTTGGTAGAGTTTTGAGAAATCAGCATTTTTCTGCGCGATCCTCTTTTGAATTTCCTGGGTCCCCTGCTCGCGACTCATTCCAGCTGGGAGCCGCTGATCGAGGTAGCCAAAATAGGAGCCTGCATCGACAAAGGTGATATGGAGTTCTTCTAAATTTTCCTCACGATGTGCGGAGCGGATCAAGAGGGCATCGAGCCCGAAGACTTTTGGCCGGGCTCTGAGGTATCCGCCTTGAGTCTGGGCCACCCCGGCCTCAGCCACCCATTGCCCGGGGAGAGTCTCAGAGCCATCCCAGATCCCGGAGGCGAGCAATATCTCGGTGAGGTCCTCACCATCCAGTGGGCTCTCATTCTGAACCAGCCCACCCAGGATTGCATTCGGGAGAGCGCATGCGGGGCTGACTAAGCCCAAAAGTAAAATAGGCAGAAGAAGCGGCGCGGGCAGAAGAGGGAGAATGGACCGCACAAAAACGACTGACATAGCATAAGGGATATGCACTCGGTGGCGCACCCTCGCAATGAAAATCTTAGAAGAGGAATGGGAAGCTCTTACTCAGCGCTCTTTTTTTCTCCTTCCGAGTTTTCTTCCGAGCTGGAGGCATCTTTATTGATGAGCTCGAGGATGAGGCCGGTAAGGTCCGTGGCATCTTTGGCAAAGGCTAAGATGGGGACTTGGGCTCCGCTGGATCCGGAGCGGTCAAAGATGAAGTCATAGCCACGCTCATCGCCAGTCTTCTGGATGATGGCCATGATTTCTGAACGCAAGTTCGTGAATTCGAGCTTAGCTTTCTCGGCCAGTGCTGCTTGCTTGCGCTTGAGCCACTCTTGGCGCTCCTTGGCGAGGGCTTGGACTTCTTGGCTCTTGGAACCGGCCTTTTTAAAGAGCTCTTCCTTCTTATCACGGCTTAAGGAGGGGTCCTCCCCTTGCTGCTGGAGCTTCCGGACTTCCTTGACGAGGGCATCGATCGTGGTCTGGCGCGTCTTATCTTCCTCTTGAATGCGATCTTGGTATCCTTCGAACTCCGTTCTGGTATTCGCGGTTTTATAGAAATCATTCAGGAGTTTCTGCATGTCAACGGTAGCGATCTTATCAGTCTCCTCCTGAGCGGAGAGAGAGGTGAGGAGAGCCGTGGAGATTAAAAATGCGGTGATGACTTGGAGAGCTTTCATAGTGATATGGAGGTGGATTACTGCTTTATTCAGCGGAATCAGAGGCCCCTTGATTCAGCTTCGCTAGGACGCCGGCCGTGATGTCCTGCTTATTGCGAACGTAAACTAAGAAGGGAACTTGATTGGTGGTGAGGCCTGACTCGTCAAAGACGAAGTCGGCATCTTGGGTGGCGGCGTAGGCATTCACCGATTCAATCACTTGAACCCGGATCTCATCCATCAGGCCGACCATTTTTTGATTCAGAGCGCGGCGGCTCCGAGCTAAGAACTCCTTCCGCTCTTCTTGGAGGGCCGCAAGGGTGGATTGCCGATCATTGGCGACCTTCGCGATCGATTTCTTCTTCTCTGCCGAGAGGGAGGGATCTGTGTATTCTTTCTGTAGTTTACGCAGTTCCTCGACGAGTGCTTGGATGGAGGAAACTCTTTCCGTATCGAGTTTACGGATGTTCTCCATCTCTACTTTTTCCTCCTGCTCAGCCGCTTTGGTTTTGTGATACTCGTTCAGGAGGGTCGTCATATTGACGGTTGCGACTTTGAACTGCTCGGCAGTCGCAGAGAGCGCCATGCCTAAGGAAAGAAGGGCTGGCAAAATCGTGGAGGTAATACGCTGAGATGGGGATTTTTTCATAATCGAGATCTGTTTATTTCTGTAAGTGGTGACTGGGGGGAGGCTGTCATTCCGGAAGTGATTGCTCCAGCTTCTTTTTCAGCTCACGGATTTCTGCTTTTAACTTCGGGAGGCGAGAAAGTGCCGCCATTTTAGCGAGTTCCTCCTTCATCGGGCGAGCCGGCGTGCCCATGTGGACTCCCGGCTGAGTGATATTTTTCAAAAGGCCACTTTGGGCGGAAAGGATCGCTTGGTCGACAATCTCTAAATGTCCCGAGACGCCAGCTTGCGCGGCAATTGTGACGTAATTCCCTAAGCTTGAGCTCCCGGCCACCCCGCTCTGAGCGACAACGAGGCAGTGTTTTCCAATTCTAACATTATGGGCGATTTGCACCAAGTTATCAACCTTCGTGCCTTCTCCGATGATAGTTTTGCCAAAGCGGGCCCGATCTAGGCAGCTATTCGCACCGATTTCCACATCATCCTGAATTTCCACGATCCCGACTTGAGGGACTTTTTGGTGCCGTCCATCTTCTAGGTCGAAGCCGTATCCGTCTGAGCCGATCACGCAACCGGGCTGGAGAATGACACGGTCCCCGAGCGTGCAGCGCTCACGAATGATCACTCCGGGATGCAGGAGACAGTCACGCCCGATGGTGACTTCCGCTCCGATCATGCACCCCGGCCCGATGCTACTGCCATCACCGATCACCGCTCCTTTCTCGATGACCACTCCGGCCGCGATCTTGACCTTAGACGGGTCTAGTTCCACCCCTTCTTCGAGGTGAGCAGCCGGTGAGATGCCGGGTATGAAGGGATTAATCTGCTGTTGAAAGTGATCGATGACTTTCGAGAAGGCTCTGGAAGGATTCGCGACTGGAATGAGCTGGCAAGCGGCAGGCGCTGGCAATCCTCCTTCAGCGACTCCTGTAGCGATTCCCTCAGGGACTAGCACGGCTCCGGCGGCGGTTTTCTCTAGGTGGGAACCATACTTTGGGTTCCCTAGAAAGCTAATCTCGCCCGGGCCGGCTTCATCGAGCGCCCCGATTCCAGTATACACAGCCTCATTCTCACCATTCGCTTTCGCTCCGATGAGAGTGTGCAATTGTTGCCAACTCAGAGACACCTGAAGGAATTCTAAGTTGGCTTACTCGCCTTTTCCTGATCCCTCATTGATTTCCTCAATAAGTGAGTCGGTGAGGTCGGTGGTCTCCCGAGCGTGAATGACGAAGGGGATTCCTTGGTTACTCTTACCGGAAGCATCAAGAATGAAGTCGTAATTCCCCTCTTTGGCCCGCTCATTCACTGAGCGTTGGATTTCCACCAAGATTCCGCGCATCTTTTTTCTCATCTTTTCAGTGAGGGCGCGATTTTTGCGCTCAAGGTACTCAGTTCTCTCTCGCTCTTTTGACTTACCATCTTGTGCGAGTCTGCGGGATTCCTCGTTTAAGCTGCGGCGCTGCTTTTCTCCCAAATTTGCAGAAGAGAGTTGATCGCGGATTTCCTGAAGGCGGGCATCAATCTCCCGAATCCCCGAAAGCTTGTTGTTATTATCTTTCTGAATACGAGCTCTCTCAATGTTCACATCGCGCTGCACTTCGGCCGTTTTATGATACTCGTTAAAGAGTTTTTCCATTTTGACGGTGGCAATCTTAAGGCGCTGCTGAGCGCCTAGTGATGACGAGAGAATGAGGAGTCCAGCTACAATGAGAAAAAGAAAAGATTTCATGACGAAGAGTTCAGGATGTTAGTAGAGTTTAGTGGGCATTCGGTGAAGGATTGTAAGAGCTTAGCGCTTTGGGTCAACATTGGCTTCACCCTTATTTAGCTCAGCAATGACCGCGGATGTGATGTCGACCAAAGCCTTACCACCAAGCACGGGGGGGATTTGATTCGTGGAGGTTCCGGAGAGGTCGAATACGATGTCATAGCCGCCCTTTTCAGCGTAAGCCTCTACGAATCTCTGAATCTCGCCAAGGAGCCCCGCCATGGTGTTCATCATATCCCGGTTAAGCTGCTGATTATTAGCATTGTGACGGTCGATCCGCTCTTGATTGATCTTATTACGATCCGCGACCATTTTGGAAATCCGCTCTTCTTCGGCTTTTCCCTCCTCTCCGCTGAGGTTTTGGGCCTGCCCTTTTTTGCTCTCTTCGGTGAGCCTCATATCGACCTTCCTCACCTCAGAGCGCATTTGCCGATCCGCCTTCTGGATCCGAATCCGTGCCTCATTGATCTCTTTTTCAGTCCGAGCAGTCTTGTGGAATTCTTGAAAAACCCGCTGAATATCGATTCCCGCCATCTTAAAATCCCCCGTCTCCTGCCCAAAGGCAAGACCGGACATGCTAGAGAACGTGAGAACAGACAGGAAAAGAAAAAGAGTCAAACGGGGGAGATTTTTCATAGCACTTTTAGATGATCTTGTGGACAGTCCCTTAGATGATCACTCGAAGCGCTGACGTCAACTCTGTAAGGAAATTGTTGCAGAAAACCGCCCGCCCGCTCGCCCTCGTGCCCACGATGGGAGCCCTTCATGAAGGTCACCTCCAGCTCCTGCGAGCCGCCCGCGCCAAAGTCGGGCCGCAAGGCACGGTCGCGATCTCGATTTTCGTGAACCCGATCCAGTTCGATAAAGCCTCCGATTTAGAGAACTACCCTCAACCCATCGAGGAGGATCTCGCCCTCTGCGAGGCTGAAGGGGTGGATCTGGCTTTCACCCCGGAAAGAGAAAGCCTCTACCAAAGCGACCACTCCGTCATCGTGCAAGAAAGCCTCCTGACGAGGCATCTCTGCGGAGCAAGCCGAACGGGGCATTTTGATGGCGTCCTCACCATCGTTCTCAAGCTCTTCAATATCCTCCAGCCAGATTTCGCGATCTTTGGCCAAAAAGACTTCCAGCAACTTGCTCTCATCCACCGCATGGTCCGGGACCTCAATCTCCCCGTCTCAGTGATCGGCCACCCCACCGTTCGGGCAGCAGACGGACTCGCTCTCTCCTCAAGAAACTCTCGCCTTCAGGCCCACGAGAGAGCTGATGCGGCGCGCATCCGCCGTGCCCTCCTCGCTGCGCGTGATCTCCGCACTAGCGGAGAGCAAAACCCCCAAATCTACCTCAATGCGGCACGCCACCACCTCCTCATCGACTGCCCAGAGAGCTTCTCGATCGATTACCTCGAGCTTGTCGATGCCGAGACCCTCCAACTGGTCCCTACGGTCACCAAGCCAAGCTTCCTTGCCACCGCCTGCTTTTACGGAGGAGTCCGCCTCATCGACCATATCGCTCTCTAGAGACCCTTAAAATTGTCAAAAAAAACACCCCCTCGTTGAGTCGGAGATTTTTCTGATAAAATGCCCCTTGCTCCACTGCGCCACCCCTCTAAACTGCTCCTATGTATTTACGTATTCTCCTCGCCCTCAGCACACTTTCCCTCTTTTCCTGCGTCAGCCCTAAGCTCACCGAAAGACGACCCATCCCTCCTCGTGGCTCAGATGAAGCAGGCTCACAGCCTTGGAACATCCCTCAAAGCGGCGAAGGTGCCGGCGCACTCGGCGGCCTGCTCGAGAGGCGCTAGACCCACGCAGCCACCTATCCCACGTGAGCGACACCCCACCTGATGACCCCATCTACGAAGCCTGTGAAGGGTGCTCGGAACTTCTAGACGTCTCCAGCTTCAGCCCTTGCGAGAGCGCGATTTGCCCAATCTGCTCTGCTGAAACACGAGTAAAGCGCAACTTCGGCGGCTACCAACTAGAACGGCGCTATGCAGTCGGCGGCATGAGCGTGATTTTTATTGGCCATGATACGACACTCGATCGCAAAGTCGCTATCAAGGTCCTCAACGAGGAGCATTGCCATGATGAAGTCCGCATTCAGGCCTTTGAAAACGAGGCCCGTCTCACCGCTCAAGTCAGTCACCCTAACGTCGTCAAAATCTACGCGGTGGGCCGCGCTTACGGACGCTTTTACCTCGTCATGGAGCTGCTGGAGGGACGCAGCTTTGAAGCCATCATGTCGGAGCGTGGCGCACTCCCGGAGGGTGAGGTTTTAGAAATCGCCACACAAGTAGCGGCCGGCCTTCGTGCAGCGAAGGAAGCTGGCATGATCCACCGCGATGTGAAACCGGGCAATATCCTCATCGATGGAGAAGGGCGCGCCCGTCTCGTCGACTTCGGCCTCGCTCTCCTCACCCAAAACGGCAGCGCCCAAGCTGAAGAAATCTGGGCCACTCCATTCTACGTTCCCCCAGAGGTTTTAGCGCGCGGAGTCGAAGACTTACGCAGTGATATCTACGCCTTCGGAGCCACACTTTACCACGCTCTCGCTGGCCGCCCCCCCTTCGAAACCACCTCCACTTCTAATCAAGTCCTGCACCGCGCCAAACAGACCATTCCACGGCTTTGTCAAGTCGCCGACTGGGTCAGCCCCCGCACCGGGGAAGTCATCGACCGCATGATGGCCTTTAAAACAGAAGATCGTTGGGGCAGCTATCAAGAGCTCATCCAAGCGATCGAAAAAGCCCGCCTCAACACCGGCCAAACTCCCGCCCCCCGCATCCCTACCCCCCATACTCTCCCCTCTCCCAAAAAACGAAAAAGCGGAGGCGCGGCAGCCCTCGGCCTCGTCTTCAGCATCATCGCCATCGCAGCTGGCCTCGCCTTTTGGAAGCCCTGGCAAAGCACGAAAGACGGGGCGGGATCTCTCAGCAGCGACCCTTCTCAGCCGCCTGCAGACTCACAAAAGCCCCCCCTTTTCAGACCGAGCGTAACTCAAGATGAACAGCTCACCCAAGCCTGGCAAAGCGCTCGCGCTTCCCTCACCCAAGGTCACTTCACCCAAGCGAGCGAAGCTCTCCAAGCCCTTTCCCAAAAAACAAAACTCTCAAGGAAAAGCCGCGCTTGGGCCTCTCTCGAGGCGAGTGCCAATGCCTTCCTCGATGGCGAGCCCGGCCGCGCCCGTCGCCTCGCCGCGAACTCCCTCACCCTGATCAAAGGCGCCGACGGCACAGATCCAGACGTCCTCAGCCTTCGCCGCTTCGCTCAGACTCTCCGCCGCCCCTCTCTCCCCGCCACCTCCGATCTGCAAGATCCCCCAAGCTCCCTCACCCAGGCCCTCGGCACCTTCACCATCGCCCTCAAACTCTGGGAACAAGGACGATGGGAAAGCAGCCTCCCCCTCTTCGCAAATGTCCGTAGCGCCTCGCTCCCTCAAGACTTTCATTGGTTTCAGCACTATCAAAACCTCGCCGACACCTATCTCGCCGATGGCCAGATCCTCGCAAAGCTCAAAGACCTCCCCGCCCCCCAAAATGCCGAGGAAGCCAACGCACAAATCGAAGAATTCACCCTCGCTCTTAAAAAATTACGCACAAAAGGACGCGCCATTTATAACCTCCGCGCCCGCCAAGCTTACCTCGCCCGACTTCGGAAAAACTTCCAAAAAGGCCCCACTCAGGCAGCCGCCTTAAAATGGCCAGACCTTCTCCCCATTCTCATCGAGCAAGGAAAGCGCTGCCACTTCTCAGACATCGCCACCACCCTCGCTGATCCGCCTCCAGATGCCCCCGCTAACGCAATCTGGGCTTGGAAATTTCTCGAAAAAGAAGCCAGCGCTTTTCTCACTGAACTCTCACAAAAACGCGGCTGGTCTGCCGAAAAAAAAGATGGGAGCATCGTCACCCCAACCTCCGGAAATCCCCAGGGACTGATCCTCGGAGATGGCACCCTCATCCCTTGGTCCGAGCTCAAGCCCCAGGCCCTCATCGCACAACACTCAGGCCCAACTCTACAAGCCATCGCCTTTGCCCAACTCCTCGGCCTCAGCTCAGTCGCAGAACAAAAAGCGGAACAGCTTGCAGAAGAAAATCCCGCTTTCCTCCGCGACTGGAAGCGCGTCATCATTGGCAGCTCGCAGTGAGAAAACAGGCCAGCTCCCTCTGCGAACTCCGCCCCATCACGCCCCCTCCCAATTATGCTTCGGGTAGCGTCCCGCCAGATCTTTCTTCATCTGCGCGAAGCCCCGCTCCCAAAACCCCGGCAAATCACTCGTAACCTGCCACGGCCGCTGATTCGGAGCCAAAATTTTCACCACCAACGGATGCCCATTTGCAATCACCGGCGTCTCCTTCACCCCATAAAGTCGCTGCACTTTCTCCTCACACCACGGCTCACTTCCCAGCGCATAAAGCACCCGCGTATTCACTCCATTGATCAAGGTGATCTTCTCTGGCGCGAAGGATTCCACCGCCTGCTTCTGCGGAGCAGATAACCACTCGCTCAGCACTCGCCAAGGGTCCCGCTCCCGCACCTCTTTGAAAGTCGTCGCGCCCGCACAAATTTGCGCAATCGCCATCTCACGATCCCCCTCATCAAAGCCCGGCAACTCTAACTCCGGCATCGCCGCGCTCAAAAAAGCCAACCTCGCAATCCACTTCTCCACCTTCGCATCCCATTTTTTCAAAACCAACTCCCCCGCGATCACCCGCTCAGCCAGCAAGCCTCCCGCCAAATCTGCATCAACCTCCCCCCCTCGTTTCTCCTCCAATACCAAGCCTCGAAAACTCCGCTGCTTCACCGCCACCACCCGACGCACTCCCTCATCAAAAATCACATTCTCACTCTCCTGAATCTCCCCCGCCGGAATCCAAGACTCATCAATCTCCACCCCGCGCGAAAGAATCACCGTCCGTTCCCGCCCCTCCACTTCCAAAATCTCCGCCGCCAGAAAAAGCGGCGACTGCCTCACCACCGACTTCGCATGCAGCTTCCCCCTTCGCCCACCCACCACATCGCAAACCACACTCCCCTGATCTCGACGCACCGCCAAGCGATCCCCAAACGCTCGTAACATCGCCTTCGCACAAGCCTCTC
Source organism: uncultured Verrucomicrobiales bacterium (assembly GCA_937944055.1). Classification (GTDB taxonomy): domain Bacteria; phylum Verrucomicrobiota; class Verrucomicrobiia; order Verrucomicrobiales; family Akkermansiaceae; genus SW10. Next base: position 16,869 of record CALDZJ010000045.1, read on the forward strand.
CCCTCTGCCGAAAATCCGGCTCCTTAATCCGCGCCCCGCGCTTCTGCATCAATCTCCCCAGCTGCTGAAAATTCTTCCACGTCTCCCGCGCCCCACGCGCTAAAACCCCCATCCCCTCACACTCCCTTGGCCGAAAATCAGCCTGCTTCGCCGACCACATCGCCAACCACTCCGCCGCAAAATCATTCTTCCATCCCGGCTCCCCTTCCAAAACATCCACCCACTTATTCCCACGATCCCCCCGCTTAAAAATCCCCTCACCCTGAACCGCCGCCGCCACAAAAAGCACCTCACCTAGACAATCCACCCCCGCATGTACGAGAGACGCTAGACGTGGATGCAAAGGCAGCCGAGACATCTCAGCCCCCGCCTCCGTCAATTCACCACCCTCCAATGCTCCCAACCAATGCAGCAAATCCTCCGCCTCTTCCTGCCGCGCTTTCTCCGGCGCATCCAACCACCGAAACTCCCCCACCTCACCCACGCCCAACTTCTTCAAAAACAAAACTGCTTCCGCCAAGTCCACTCGCCTCACTTCTGGCGTCTCAAATTCCGCCCGCCCCCGATGATCCGTCTCACTCCACAACCTCACACATTTTCCCGGCCCCGTCCGCCCTGCACGCCCCGCCCGCTGCTCAGCCGAGGCCCGCGCAATCTTCTCGATGCGCAATGAATCAAATCCCCGTGACACGTCATAACTCGACTGCCGCACCAAACCTGAATCCACCACCACCTTCACCCCCTCAATCGTCACCGAAGTCTCCGCGACATTCGTCGATAAAATCACCCGCTTCGATCCATCGGCTTTGATCGCCGCCTGCTGCGCCGACGGGCTCAATGACGAATAAAGTGGCAAAATTTCCCAGCCCTTCATCGCCGAGGTATTTTCCAACAAACCGTGAGACTTCCGAATCTCATGCATCCCCGGCAAAAAAACCAAAATCCGATCTCCTCCCACGAGCTCCTTCGCCTCCACTTTCACCGCCGCCACTACCCGATCCCACACCTCCTCGTGCCGATTCATCCCCCTTCGCCCCACCGGCTTCCCACCACGATGCTCCACCTCCACCGGAAAAAGCCTCCCCCCTGTCTCCACCATCTCGCAAGGCTCCAGATACTCCCTCAAGCCCCCCTCCTCCAAAGTCGCCGACATCACCACCACTCGCAGATCCTCCCGCGAGCTTTCCTGTAACTCTAAAACCCGCGCCAAAGATAAATCAGAGGAAAGACGGCGCTCGTGAAACTCATCAAAAATCACCGCACCCACCCCTTCCAACTCCGGATCATCCAGCAACATTCGCTGCAAGACCCCATCCGTCACAAAGAGAATCTCCGTCTCCGGCCCCGCCTTACTCTCAAATCGAATCGCGTACCCCACCCCTTTTCCCAAAGGCGTCCCCAACTGCCGCGCCACAAATTCCGCCAGTAACCTCGCCGCCATTCGTCGTGGCTGCACCACAATCACCTGCCCCTCGACCTCTCCCCGCAGCATCGTCGGCACCGTCGTCGACTTACCAGAACCCGTTGGCGCCTTCAGCAAAAGTCGCCCCTGCTCCGCCCGCATCGCGGCCCGAATTTCCCCTTCCACCTCATGCACTGGCAACTTCACCCCTGCACAAAAACACCCCACTGCTCAATTCGCACGTCAGATTTCTTGAAATGTCTCCGTCAGAAGCTCCGTTTCATCCCTTGCCTCCCTTCCTAATCCCAACTAACCTCCAGCCATGATTTCAAATCTCGCCTTTCTCGGAACTCTTGGAACTCAAGAGATGGTCCTCATTTTCCTCATCTTGCTCCTTCTCTTCGGTGCCAAAAAACTCCCACAACTCGCACGAGGAATCGGCAAAAGTGTCGGAGAATTTCGCAAAGCGCGTGAAGAATTCGAAGACGAAATCCGCAAAGGCGGTGAAGAAATCGACGCAGAAGAAGCCGTCACCAAGGCCGCCGGCACCGAAAGCCGCAAAGACTCATGATCTCTCTCTCACAAGGCCTCCTTCAAAACGCTCCGCGGATCATTCTCGGGGCGTTTTTTCTAATCTCCTCCTGCCAAGAAGACTCCACTCCCGCCCCCCACATACCCGAAAAACCAGCAAAATCCACCAGCCCTCCCGCTCACGAAAGTAAAGAGGAGACAAGCGAAGAGAACGGCGAAGAGAAAAGCGAAGAAACAAGCGCAGAGCCAGGGAAAGAAGAACCCCGCACCGCGCTCAGTGAGTCCGCTCCACTCAGTGAGCCCGCTCCACTCAATAAGGAATCTGCCTCTCAAGACATCCGCTTCCTCTCCTATAACCTCAAAAACTACCTCACGATGGACATCATCCGGAAAGGCGGAGTGAGGGAAAAACGGCCAAAAGACCCCACTGAAATCGCGGCCCTCATCGCCATCATCACTCACGAAAGACCATCCATCTTAGGCCTCTGCGAGATTGGCACGCTCGCCGACCTCACCGATCTCCAGTCCCGCTTAAAAGATGCGGGCATTGACCTCCCCCACCGCATCCACGCTGGCGGCTTCGACCAAGTCCGCCGCCTCGCCATCCTCTCCGCCTACCCCATTCTCGAAAACCGCTCAGAAGAGATTTTGCCCTTCCAGATTGGCGACTTCGAGCGCCACATGGGGCGCGGCATCCTAAGCGCCCTCATCGACCTCCCCAGCGGCCCCACCCACTTCATCGGCCTTCACCTCAAGTCAAAACGGCCCATTAAAGACATGGACCAAGCCCAAATCCGCCTCAATGAAGCCCGCCTCGCCAAAGCCCACTGTGACGCCATTCTCGCCGCCCATCCCGCCGCACGCTTAGTACTCTACGGGGACATCAATGACACCCGCAGAACGCCCCCTATCTCTACCCTAATGGGCCGCTCCAACTCTAAAACACACCTCAGTGACATCTTCGTAAAAGACTCCCGCGGCCACCTCTGGACTCACTATTGGTCCTATCAACAACAGTACGCCCGCTTCGACTACGTCTTCACCTCCCGCTCCCTCATCCCAGAAATTGACATGGAAAACTCCTACATCAGCGATCACGCGCGCTGGGAAGAAGCCTCAGATCATCGCCCCATCATGGTCACCTTTAAAGGGCCCGCAAAATAAGCTCATTTTTCCGGGAATAAATAAGTTCGGGCACATTTTCCCGCTTATGCTAAGCTCCTCAAATGGCGCGGAAATAATTCCACTCACGCCACAAACGAAAAAAAACAATGAAAACCAAAATCACCATGATTGCTGCCTTCGCAGTTCTCTCTGCAGGTGCCATGGCCGCTCCCGGAGCTGCCGGCATCACACAGACTGCTGAAGTTGTCGCTGCCGATGAAAAAACCGTCACCCTCGTCGTCTCAGGCCTCGTTTGAGCGGGCGGATGCTCAAGAAAAGTGCAGGCTGCACTTAAAAGCGTTAAAGGAGTCTCGAAAGTCGTTGTCGGAAAAAAATCCGGAACCAGCGCAGACACCACCGTCACTGCTAATAGCTCCGTAAAAGTCGGAGACATGATCGCAGCCCTTAAGGAAAAAGGCTTCGGTGCCAAAGTAAAAGGCTAACAGACGAAGAGGCTTCACAGCCAAAAAATCTTAGAATAATTTAACAAGCCCCCACCCTGCCCACGCAGAGTGGGGGCTTTTTTCATCCCACTCCTCCCCACCTCCACTTACCCAAAAGAAGGCCTCCCTCTAAAAAAAGAGTTCAGAATTTTCCTCCACCCCCTTAAACCCCAGCCATGCCTCACACCATCACAGTTCTCCCGGGCGACGGAATCGGACCAGAAGTCATGGACCTCGCCCTCCATGTCCTAGACGCCGCCGCCGCAAAATTCGACTTCCAAATCTCCCGCTCCACCCACCTCGTCGGCGGTGCCGCACTAGATGCCACCCAGAACGAGACCCCGCTGCCACAAGAAACCATCGCCGCTTCTGAACAGGCCGATGCCATCCTCTTCGGCTCCGTCGGCGGCCCAAAATGGGAAAATTTACCCCCAGACATCCAACCTGAACGCGGCGCTCTCCTCCCCCTCCGCAAGCACTTCGGCCTCTTCGCCAACCTGCGCCCCGGCTCTTGTCACCCCTCCCTCACCCACGCCTCTCCCGTAAAAAACGAACTCATCCCAAATGGCTTTGATGTTCTCTGCGTCCGTGAACTCACCGGCGGGATTTACTTTGGCACTCCCAAAGGCCGTGAAGAACGCAATGGCGAGCCCGTCGCCTTCGACACGATGGTTTATAAAAAATCGGAAATTGAAAACATCCTCCACGTCGCCTTCAAAGCCGCCCAAGGCCGTGATAAACGCCTCACCTCGGTTGACAAAGCGAACGTCCTCGCCACCTCCGTCCTCTGGCGTGAAACCGCAAACGAAATCGCCGCGCAATACCCTGACGTCACAATGGATCACCTCTACGTGGACAACGCCGCCATGCAACTCGTAAAGCGCCCAGACTCCTTCGACGTGATCGTCACTGAAAACCTCTTCGGCGACATCCTCTCCGATGAAATGGCCATGATCTCCGGCTCCCTCGGCATGCTCCCTTCCGCCAGCCTCGGCAACATGAAAGATGATGGCCTCTACTTTGGCATGTATGAGCCCTCCGGCGGCTCCGCACCAGACATCGCCGGAAAAGGCATCGCCAACCCGATCGCACAAATCCTCTCCGTCTCAATGATGCTGCGCTACTCCCTCGGAGAAACTGCCGCCGCAGACGCCATCGATCACGCCGTCCAAGCCACCATCGACTCCGGACTCCGCACCGGCGACCTCTTCACCGGCGCAGAAGGAGAAAGCAAGGTCAACACGATCGAAATGGGCACCGCCATCTTAGCCCATCTCGACAAGGTTAGCCCATCTCGACAAGGCCCCCTAAGCCCTCGCTAAAAAAAAGACCCCAGAAAAAACACCCTCACCTTAAAGCAGACCCGCCATCGAAAGATGCGCGGGTTTTTTCTCCCCCCCCCCCTCAGCACAAATCACCTCCCCCCGATCCAAGCGATCGCCCCCGGGATGATCCGGCGCCACGCCATCGCACGGACCAGACTCGCCAGCGTCTCCCCCTCAGATTGTCGAGCCACCAGAGCCGTCTCCTCTAACATCTCCCCCACCGTCTTTGCCGCAGCCCTCTCCACCGGAAGCGTGAACCATAAAAAAAGCGTCGCCATCCCCAAAATCGCCGCAATCAGAGACAATGCAAAAGAAGCCGAAAGCCGCCCCATCACCATCGCAAAAAACATCACAATCGTCGTAAAGGCCGGCATCGCAGAACCAAATTTCACCGCCCACGTCCGCCAGCCGACCACCTTCGCCTGCTGACGCGCCATCAAGACCATCCCCGCCAAAAGCCCAGCCTCCGCCACATCACGCGCTCGCCGTGACTCCGCCAAGCCGGGAGAAAGCACCAAACGCTCCGGCCCCAGCACCAAGAAAGGGCGCGATTTCACCTGTAAATCCACCCCCTCAGCTCGCCCCTTTTTAAAAATCCGCTCCACAAACTCCGCCCCCGTCAGAGACAACTCAGCCCCCCCATCCCTCCGCAGCAAACGATCACAAAAAAACTTGCGAGCCATAAAGGCCGCAAAAACCGGAACCAAGCCCAAAAGGAGAAGAAATTTCACGATCATTGATTGCCAAGACTCTCTCTTTTAATCCCTCACTTTTGAATTTCATTTTTCGTCTTTTTATCCAGACTCCGCCCCCACACCTCAAAAACACCTTACCTTATGGCACAAGAATCAACAGATCAGCAGCCCCAGCCTCAAGTCACCCCTGCATCGAATCAAAACCTCATCGTAGGCATCATCATGGGCGCCGTCGTTCTCCTCTTACTCCTGCTCGTCATCAGCCAGCAGTTTAACAAGAACAGTCTGCCAAAAGAAAACAAAGAACTCGCTCAACTTAAGCAAGACATCAGCGAGAGAGAAGCCCGCTCAGAGGCTCTCCGCTACTCCGGAATCGGCGGAATCTCTCAAAACCCCGATGCCCTCATCTCCCAAATCAAATCAGACACTGACGCCCTAGGCCGCCTCCTAAATGCCAGCGCCAGTGACGCCGCCATGCTCCGCACCGCTCAGGATAACGCCGCCGCCATGAGCCGCCGTAACACCGACCTCCAAAACCAACTCCGCCAATACCAAGCTGCCGCCTCCCGCGTCGCTGGACTAGAATCCGAGCTCGCCAATCTCCGCCAAGCCCTCGCTGGCTCAGTCGATAAAAGCTCCGCCGACTCACTGCGCGAGCAACTCTCCCTCGCCCGCCTAGAGCGCGACCGCCTCCAAAACGAGCTCGCCCAGCTCCGCAACAGCCAAGGCAACATGGTCGACCGGAACACCCACGCCCTCACCCTCGCCGAGGTCCAAGAACTCCGTGATGCGAACGCCTCCCTCCGCGCCGAAAATCAACGCCTCCTCGCAGACAGCGCAGGGAACAAGCTCTTCGTCACCAAAGATAACCTCTCCCCGCGCGCCGTCGCCCTCTACCGCGAATTAAAACGGATTGAGGCAGAGGACTACCGCGCCCGCCCCCAGACCTACAACCGCATCGACTCACAGCTCAACGCCAGCGTCGGCGGCTCCGTCACCTTCTCCACCGGAAAAGCAAACATCGCCCGCGAACATGAAGCCCGCCTTAAAGATATGGCCCTTGCCGCTCCAGAGAACTCCTTCTTCCTCGTCGTAGGATACGCCTCCCCATCTGGCGACTCCATGTCGAACCAAGAACTCTCCTCCCAGCGCGCCACCCGCGTCGCCTCCATGGTCAACTACCTTAAAAAGAAAGGCCAAGCTGTCCAAGCCGTCTACCTCGGCGAAGGAAACCGCTTCGGCCCCAAAGACGGCCCCAACCAAGTCTGCGAAGTCTGGGAAATCCGCCCCTAAGCTCAAAACGCTCCCACCAAAAATCGAACCTAGATCTAAGGTTTAGGAATGCCACCCGCGAAGTCTCTTCGCGCAACATCAGCGTGAGCAACGCGAACCACTCCGCATGGCCTGTCTTGACAGGCAAACCCGTTCAGGGTTTCCCATCACCACCCAAAATCCGAGAAACATTAGACAGTGGCGCTCCGACCAGGAATCGAACCTAGATCTAAGGTTTAGGAAACCCTTGTTCTATCCGTTGAACTACCGGAGCGGTTCACAGGAAATACCCTGTCAGATTAAAAAGCGCAAGCCGTGGTTACTAGCACTTTACCGTTCACCCCCGCAGCTTACAACTTGTATGGCCCTTCATTCCTGATACCCTGCTCGCTATGCTATTTCGCGTCAGTATTCTTATCTTGGGATTAATACAATTGACCCTCGCCCAATCCACCCAGTCCACCGGGGCGGGCAAGACGAACAAGGCGGACCAAAATCGTTACCTCCGCATCTTACCCCTTGGGAACATGCACCTTCCTGATGAAAAACTCATAAATGGCATCAGAGAATTACAGCCCCCAAAACCTGGCGAAGCTCCTCCCAGCACCTTAGCCCCCCAAGGAGAAATCGCCCAAGAAAAGCCCCTCAAAATCACGATCGATTCCCCATCACGTTTTGCGGCCTTCGGGCCAGAGGTGAAAGAAGTCAAACTCTTCGATGCCAAGGAAGCTGGCCAGCTTTGGTTCCAATTCCCAACTCCAGCCTTGCAAAGATCCCTAGCAGTGCTCTATCGAGATCATCAGAAACTCGACTGGCGTCACATGAAGTCCCTCATCTTGAAAGATGATGCACTCGCCTTCCCTCTCGGCGCTGCACGCTTCGTCAATGTCTCTGATCGCAGCTTACTTCTACAGTTCACTTTCCGAAAAAAAGGAAAAAGCCTGACTTCTGAAAAAGGGAGATTAAAGCCCGGCCAATCATACCTCCGACGGCTTTCCGCTGGCGGTGAAAAAGTGAAAATCATGATCATCAACTCGGGAGAAAACCTCTTACTTCGTGAAGAAATGCTCAAACCAGATCAGAAGCAGCGAATTCAGTATTTCTTCTATAAAAATAGCCTGAAAAAGGCACCAAAACCGGTCCGAGTGGTAACCTTCCCGGAGAAAATTCCTCCTCTCCCTCTGCTCAACCTCACCGCGCGCGCGAAAAAAGCAGAATGAGCATTCCGCAGCTTCTCAGAGCGCGTTGAAACCTCATTCAGCCCGTTGAACTAATTGTCGATCGTGTGAACCTTGACGGAGAAGGGGCCCGCCTGCATACTGACGCCGTTTTCCTTCCATGCAGGATCGGAGAACCAAGCAACCCTAATTACTAGGACAAACCCATGGCAAATTATGCAATTAACGGATTCGGCCGTATTGGTCGGATGGTGCTTCGCTCCATGAGCGATACAGAACTCAAAAAAGTCGTCGCGATCAATGATCTCACCGACAATAAGACCCTCGCTCACCTCCTCAAATATGACTCCTCTCAGGGGCAATATGAGCGTGAAGTCTCATATGACGACGAGTTCATCATCGTCGATGGGCATAAAATTCACGCCACTGCTGAACGCGACCCTGCTAAGCTCCCATGGGGTGAATGGAATGCTGATGTCATTCTCGAGTCCACCGGATTTTTCTGTAGCCGTGAAGGCGCCTCTCAGCACATTTCCGCCGGGGCTAAGAAAGTTCTCATTTCTGCTCCCGCGACTGATCCAGACCTCACAATGTGTCTTGGCATCAACGACCAAGAATATGATCCCGCGAATCACCACATCGTCTCAAACGCCTCCTGCACCACAAACTGTCTCGCACCACTCGCCAAGGTTCTCCATGACAAATGGGGCCTTAAGCGGGGCTTTATGTCCACCATTCACAGCTACACCGGTGACCAACGCTTACTAGACACGCCACACGGTGACCTCCGTCGCGCACGCTCCGCTGCCGTCAATATCATCCCTTCATCTACCGGAGCCGCCCGCGCCATCGGCCTCGTCATTCCAGAGCTGAACGGCAAACTTAACGGAGGCTCCTTCCGTGTTCCCACTCCTACCGGCTCACTGACCGACCTCGTAGCCGAGCTAAACACGGAAGCCACCGCTGAAGAGATCAATGCCGCCTTTAAAGAAGCTGCCGCAGGCCCCCTGAAGGGCGTCCTTAAATACAGTGAAGATCCCCTCGTTCTCCAAGACATCGTCGGTGATCCGCACAGCTCAATCTTCGATGCAGACCTCACCGCCGTCATCGAGGGCAGCATGGTCAAAGTCTGCTCATGGTATGACAACGAGTGGGGCTACTCAAACCGCGCTGGTGAAGCCCTCCAGATGCTCGGAGATTCCCTCTAAGAATCTACGTCTCTTTTTTCCCTCAAAAAGCCCCGTCTGAGAGATCAGACTGGGCTTTTTTTTTGAGGACGAGTTCACAGGAAATCTCCACAGCTTCCCAGCATCCCTCCTTAACCCGGAGGCCATTGCAGAGAGCGCCCAGCAAGAAGATGCAAGTGCAAATGCGGCACCGCCTCGCCCCCGTGCGCTCCATTGTTAATCACAATGCGGAAGCCCTCATCTGCGTAAGCTTCCTGACGGGCGATTTCTCCCGCCTTCAAAAGCAAGTGACCCAAGAGGGCCTGATCCTCTGACCCAGCCAGCGCGATCCGCGTGATAGGCTTCTTTGGAATCAAGAGAAGGTGCACCGGAGCCTGCGGCGCAATATCACGAAAACAAAGGCAGAGCTCATCCTCGAAGATAATATCGGCCGGAATTTCACGAGAAATGATTTTTTCAAAGAGGGTCGTTTCTTGGCTCATAGATCTAAAGTTAAAGTGAGTTTACGCTCAGCGGTGAGTGCCTGCTTATGAAAGCGCTTCAAAAAAGCGATGATTTCCGCCTTAAGCTGCTCGCCAACTTTTTGTCGACGGCGGCTGCGCTGATCACTCGTCAAGAGCGCCACACATTCATCCAGATCCCGAAAGCGGATCGTCTCCGCACCGGCCAGCTTTAAGGCATCAATCTCCTCACTTAAGATCTTAAAAAACACCAACTCATAACCATTACCGGCTTCTCGTGCAGATTTCACGAGAGAAACCGTCACCGGAGGCGCCAGCGGCGTCAGATGATCTGCGATCGCCTGACAGCCGATCTTGCGCAGCATCACCCGCATCCGCTCGAAGAGATCCTCCAGCGCAAAAACTCGCAAAGGACAGCGGTTTTCTAAATAATGAATAATCCCATCGCGAATCTCATCAATGAAAGGGAAATCCTGCCGGTTCGAGGCGATCGCCGCCCGCGCCAATGCCTCATCAATCCAGCTCGCATCATAACCAGCCACCTGCTGATTGGCGATCTGAAGAGCGGGAAAATTTCCGGCGAGGCAAATCATGACACTTACTGAAAGAGCTTCCGTTGCATGGCATCTTGCCGAGACCGTTTCTCCAGAGACTGAATCTCACGAATAAATTGCCCTACATCATCAAACTGGCGATAAACTGACACATAGCGCACATAGGCCACCGGATCGATCGCATGGAGCGTGTCCATCACCTTCGCCCCGATGCTCGCAGAAGGCACCTCATTATGATGATCCTTGTGCAACTCACTCAGAATCTGATCGACCGCTCGGCCAATCACATCCATCGATACCTTGCGCTTCTCACAAGCCTTCACCAAACCGCGGAAGAGCTTCTCACGATTGATCGCCTCACGAGAACCATCACGCTTGATCACTCGTAACTCAGTCCGCTCCACCTGCTCATAAGTCGTAAAGCGGGAACCGCAATTCAGACACTTACGCCTCCGCCGGATCGAGGTCCCGTCTTTAGAAGAACGAGAATCGATGACCTTGTCTTGGAGATGTCCACACTGGATACAACGCATAAAAAATTGGAGTGAGGAAAGACTCACGACTTCCGGCACCTGCCGAAAGAAAAAATCTCATCAATCTTTCCGAAAATCTCCTGCGAAGGGAAAGACTCACCCGCAAGCAGGCGAAAGCTTAAAAAATCCCCCCATTCTTCCCCTTCTCCCTCGTTTCGCCCGTAAAAATTTAAACTTCATCCACAATCGACTGCCTAAAAATCTTCGAACTCTTTTCTAAGATTTCTAAAACAACTCGCGAATTTCCCCCTCTAAAAAATCCTTTGAAAAAACACTTGTCCCAAGTCTTTCATGATGGCAAAGATCTCCCCGCAAGCAGAGCCCCTCGGGGACATGCAATGCGGGTGTAGCTCAGTGGTAGAGCGCGACCTTGCCAAGGTCGATGTCGAGAGTTCGAATCTCTTCACCCGCTCCATTTTTCCTTAAAAAGACCTCCAGCGTGCTGGGGGTCTTTTTGTTTAATAAGTGCTTAGTAAGTGAAGAGATTTTAACTCTCTTTTTTTTTCTGAAATTCCAGCCGCAGCAACGGAGCACATTCTTCTTATAAGACTACACCTTCTAAGGCAGAAAAATCAAACAATGACGGCTCGCCCATAACCACGTTCACCGAGCTTCACGAATGAGGCCCTAAAAACACCGCCCCCACTGTATCAGATCAGCACAGATAGCCGAGCGATCACAGAGGTTGATCTTTTCAATCTCTCATGTCATTTTTATGACAGCTGAGGATTCTACTCCAGCAAGCCCCCATTTTCCAATGTTCCTCCGTTCCTCTCTGCGACCTCTCACGATCGGTCTCGTTCTGATCTGCCTCCTTCCCACGCTGGCCCTTAGCCAAGAAAGCGCAGAACAGCGCGCCTTTAAAGAAGCCGAGCGCTACTACGCCAGCGGCATCGCCCAGACTGACCGATATGAAAAAGGGCGCTACATGAACTACGTCATCGGTCTGTATAAAAAATACCTCTACAGCTACTCCCGCTCTAAAAACGCCCCCGCTGCTCGCTTCCACCTCGGATACGCTCGCCAAACATTAGGAAAGATCGAGGAAGCCAAAAACACCTACCTTACTCTCATCAAGCGACACAAAAAAGGCCCCTTCGTGGGGAGTGGCGCCCGCCAGCTCGCCTACCTCGCCTATGTCGAAGAAGACTGGGATAACGCCGCGCGCTACTTCGGCCTCGCCGCCAATAATCTCGCGCAAGAAAACCTCCGCCATAATGCTCTCACCAAACAAGTGCAGTGCCTCATGAAATTGAAGCGCAGCGAGGATGTCGCAGTTGCCCTGCGTAGCATCATCGACGCTGAAAAACATCCCTACCGTGATTGGGCTAGATTCATGCTCGGCTACCAATACTTCGAGGCTGACAACTTCGAGACGACGATCCAGACACTCTCCCCCCTCCTCTCAGAAACCACCCCTAGTGACTACCGCTCCCAAGCCCTCTTCTACACCGGCCTCTCTGCCGCCGAACTCGGGCGGGACGACATCGCGGAAAAGCACCTCCGCTCCATCCTAGAGATGCCCGTTGATCACCCCTCACTCAGCCCAGAACAAAAGAAGCACCTCGCCTCCAATAAAGGAAAGGCCCAAACCTCCCTCATGGGGCTCTACTCAATCAAAAAGGATTGGAAAACCGTCGTTGAACTCTACGAAATGGGCGACTTCCCCGTGGACACGAAAGTCGAGGGCCGCCGCAGCCTCCGCGCAGGCAACGCCTACTTCTCGCTCGATAATTTCCAAAGAGCCCGCAGCGCCTATCGCCGAGTCGATCGTGCCCTGCCAGACACAGACACCGCCTTCCACTCCGCCTTCAAATGCCTCCAGTGTGATTACTTCCTGAAGCACCCCGGCCTCCCTGAACGCATCGATATTTTCTTTGAACTCTATCAGAAAAAATTCCCCGGTCATCACCTCCTCCACGCTGCGCGATTCTACCAAGGAGAAAGTCTCTTTAATCTGAAGCTCTCTGAGAAAGCGGCCGTCGCTTTCAACCGAGTCACCATTAATAAACTTGATCCCTCCTACCAGCCTGAGCTCCTCTTCAAGCATGGTTGGAGTCTCAGCGATATCGGCCAGTTCGATGGTGCCACGCGCGCCTTCGGGACCTTCCTCGCCGAATACCCAGAGGACCCGCGTAAAGCCGAAGCTCTCAGCAAACGAGGAGAAGCCCACTTTGCCCTCGGTGATTTCAATGCCGCCCTGCGTGACTTCGAGGAGATTCTCTCCATGGAAACAACCCCCATCCATCAATCATTCGCCCTTCAAGGAAGCGCTCGAGTTCTGCGAGAAGAAAAAAAATACGAGAGCATGATCACTCGCTACCGCCAGATCCTCTCCGACTTCCCCAACCTCCCGCGCGATACCATCGCAAATGCCAATTACTGGATCGGTTGGGGCTTCTATAAACAAGAGAACTACGACGAAGCCCCCCCATACCTCCGCAAGGCACGTGACCTCGTCCCGGAATTCTACACCCAACAAGTCGGCGATCTCCTCATCCTCACCGCCTTTAATAAACGAGATAAAGCCGCGCTCCATACCGCCCTGCAAGAAGTCTTTAAAATGGCTCCCGCGAAATCTGTTCCCCCAAACATGCTCTCCTGGCTTGGAGTGCAAATGTATCATGATGGCCAGGTCGAGGCCGCCGCAGACTACCTCGAACGCGCCTCCCAACCTGAACACCCCAAACGCACAGACATCGGTATTTGGCGCATTCTCGCAAAAGCGCAAAACCGCACAAAACGCTACGAAAACGCAGAAATCACCGGCCAACTCCTCCTCAAAGAAAAACAAGAACCAAGATGGCATGCCGACGCTTACCTAGACCTCGCGGAAGCTCAACTGGGCCTCGGCAAGCTGAGCGAATCACTAGAATCCGCTAAAAAAGGACTCAGCCTAGATGCTCCCGGAGCTCATGTCGCTGGACTCAATCTCATCAGTGGAGAAATTGCCCTCCATCAAGCCCGCTGGGAAGAGGCCCTCTCCTCATTCCAGACCACCATCGCCATGGTCCCAGATGACCCCGTCCTCCAACCGCGTGCCCTTTACGCGGCCTCACTTGCCGCCGAAAAAATGGGCGATGTCAACCTCGCTGGCGACTTCAGCGCCCGTCTTGAAAATAATTTCCCCACCTTTAAACCAAGCCTCAAATTGGCAGAAGACACGCAAGAATAAGCGTTCATTAAAAATAACACTCGCCTCTCTGAGCCTCAAAATCTGAGCCTCAAAAGCGAACAGAGCACCACGCAGCCCTCTCCATCATGGCATCCCCCAAAAGTAAAAAATTATCGATCCAAAGAAGATCACGCTCAGTCCCCTTCCCAAAACCATTTTGGAAAGCCGCCATCTTCAGCTTCTTCTTCCTCCTCACTGTCATCGCGCTCATTGCCTCGATCATCGTCTTTGCCATCGACCAGACCCAAAAATCAGCCTTCCTCGTCGTCGGAGTCCTCTTCTTCACCCTCTTTGTCTGGATTGTCAGCCTCTTCATCCGCCGCTCCGCAAGCTGCCCCCTCTGCCACGGCACCCCCTACTTTAACAGCGGTGCGCATAAGCACGAGAAAGCGACCAAGCTCCCCCTTCTAAATCACGCGATCTCCAACGTCGTCCGGACCATCGTGAATCAGACCTTCCGCTGCATGTATTGCGGTCAGCCCTTCGATCTCCTCAAGCCCGTCACCAACCCTCTCTCAGGACGGAAGAAGGTCGACAAAAAAGCCCCGAAGCAGCCTCAGAGAAGACAACGGCGCAAGACCATAAAAAAGGAAATCTCCTAAGGAAAAAAAGCACTCCTCGCTCCTGAGCTCTCCTGAGCTCCTCCTAATACTCTGAGCCTCCCTCTCCGCTCGCTGGCTTAAATTGCGGCCCCATCAAGCGGGTAATCACAGGCTTTAAAGATAAGCCCTGCACCGCGATCGAAAAGATCACGATAATGTAGGTAGACATCAGGATCGCCTGCCGGGCTCCCTCACTCAGGCTCCCATCTTTTGGCAAGGCAAGCGCAAGCGCCACCGAGATTCCCCCTCGAAGCCCTCCCCAGGTCAGAATACGAATCACTCCCGGCGAAAAGGTTTTCGAGCGCTTTAAAACAAAGACCGGTAAACTCACCGCCACCATACGAGAGGCCAAGACGACCGCCACCAAGATCAAGCCAGCAAGCAAAGCCGGCACACTCCAGTCTAGGATGAAAATCTCCAAACCGATCAAAAGGAAAAGTAAGGCATTCAACACCTCATCGATCAGCTCCCAAAAAAGATCGAGGTGCTTGCGCGTCGTATCACTCATCGCCATGAGCCGCCCTTGATTACCGATCATCAAACCAGCCACCACCATTGCCAAAGGACCGCTCAAGTGCCAAGAGGAAGCCAGCTGATAACCTCCAGTCACCAAGGCGAGTGTGATCAAGACCTCAATCTGGTAGTTATCAATCGTCTTCAGCATCCAATAAGCGAGATAACCCACCACTCCTCCGAGCACTAGACCGCCGCCCACCTCGATTAAGAAAAGCTGACTCACCGACACCACCGTCGCTTCTTCTTGCCCCAAGGCTAGCCCCACCAAAACAAGATAAACCACCACGCCCACCCCATCATTGAAGAGAGACTCCCCCGTGATCTTTGTCTCCAGCGACTTCGGCACTCCCACCTTTTTCAAAATCCCCAATACGGCCACCGGGTCCGTTGGCGAAATTAAGGAACCAAAGACAAGGCACCACAGATAAGGAACCGCTAACCCGGCCCATGAAAAGACAAAGTAGGACGCTGTTCCCACCAAGAAGGTAGACACGATTAAGCCCGCACTCGCTAGAATAGCCACGACCCATTTCTGATCACGTAAATCCTCAAGATTGACATGCAAGGCTCCCGCAAAAAGTAAGAAACTCAGCATCACATTCATCACCGTGCGGTTAAAATCAATCTGCGATACAAAATCATCAGCACTTTCACGGAGATCATCCCCCCCAAAAAGGAGAAGAAGAATGCTCAAACCCAAACCAATGAGCAAAATCCCAATGCTCGTCGGTAGTTTAAAAACGCGGTGATTAATGTAGCCGAAAACAGCAGCTAAAGTGAGTAAAATTGCAGCGGTATCTAAAAGATTCATCGTATCAAAAACTTAAATTGCATTGAGAGAGGCGAGGAAGATGAACTAAGCAGTCTTGCGACTGGCAAAGCGGAGAAAAGGACAAGCCCCCCTCCCTACGAGCTTCCCATCATCTCTCATCATGATTTACAGTGCTCACAATAGCTATGCACCAGCGCACGCGCCTCTTCTGGCACCCACTCCTCCCACTCCCCACACTCCTCGGCAAGCGTTAAAATTTCGCGTCCCGTCTTCTCCAGTAATTTTTCATCCCCGCAGCCAATATCAGAGATCATCCCATTCTTCAAAAAGTGCTGATAAAGATGCTCCAAATCTTCCGGGGCCCTAAAATTATCCGCTGTCACATACTCCCCATCCACCCGACTCCTCCAAGGATAGACCAGCAAGGAAAGTCGGTTTTTAAAGAGCCGCCCGAAGGACTCTAAAATCCCCCCCTCTAGATTTTCTGACCACTTCTTCTTGAAGAGCTCATTGAGCAACCCGATCGAGAGGACCATCCCAATCGGCTCACGGGTATAAAGCCGCAAGGTCTTAGCAACCCGATGGAATTCAGGGCAATTCGAAACCATCACCACCTTGCCGAGGGCTTGCAAGGCATCTGCCCGGTCCAGAAATGAGAGCAGATCCACCTGACCATCTCGTAGCAGATTACTCAGTGACACCTCACACACCTCACGGCAAGGCCGCGCCCCCTCACACACTCCCGGAGGCGGGAAGACCGTCGCCGCTTGACTTAGCATATCGAGATGCACATTCGTAACCGGCAAAAAACTACCACGCAGAACCAAAAGAGGGGTTTTGTAAAAAGCCTCGGCCGCCTGAACCACCTCACCATCTGGCATGAAGACCGTCGCCGGCGTCATCCCTTGCCTCACCAACTCCAAGGCACAAATCCGGTTATCCACCATTGCGAAGGGCTCTCCAAGAAACTTCAGCATATCAATCTCGACCCTCCCCGGCCCGATAAACTCGGTCAGTGAGCTGATAAACCCGCCGAGGTCCCGAGCCTGATAATAGGCAGCATCTATCAGATTAAGCCCCAAGATCCCCAAGGCCTCCATTTGATCCACATTCTCATCATCTAGAAGTCTAACGTGGAGCAAGATCGTCCCAGAGACCCGCTCCGGCTGAGCTTGATAGCGGATTGCCAACCACCCATGACACTCCGCGGTATCATTATACCCGCGCGCCCGCACCGTATTCGCGAACGCAAAAAAGCGGGACTCTTTAGCGCGGGTCTCACGGAGTCTTTCTTCGAGCAGCTCATACTCGTAGTTCACCATATCAAGGACCCGCTCCTGAGAAACATAGCGCTTCGTCTGCCCATATAGGGCATCACTAATCGTCATGTCATAAGCTGAGATCGATTTCGCCACCGTCCCCGCAGAGGCCGAGGTTCTGAAAAACCAATTAGCCACCTCCTGCCCTGCTCCAATCTCAGCAAAAGTGCCGTAAATAGAAGGATCGAGATTCAGCTTGAGAGCTTTCTCTTCCGGACTGGTTAAAACCGCGCTTTCACTCATAACTTTCTCACTCGCCATCCTGAATCAGCCAACCCGTAGAGACAAGCTCCACAATTTCTAACTGATCTTGGGAACGGGCCCCTTCCGGAAATCTGACTCTAATCATGTAGGTAGCGATATCATCATTCCTTAACTTCCGTTCTAGCTCTCTATTTTGAATTGAGCCCCGTCTCGCATAAGCTGAAAAAGAATACTCGCTATCTTTGATTTCTAACTGATAGCAGACCCATTCCTTTTCATCAGAGAAGTCGTAATTGTAATAGTTCCCCTTTGAAATCAGCACTCTTAATAAAAAAGGGTCTGTCGGTTTTAAGCGTCTCATCTCCTCTGGGCGATAATCGCAGTAGCCGACCCAGCTTTCCCAATCCACCTTGTAGTAATCTTCCCCCTCTTCTTCAAAACGCTCGACCGTAATCGGATAATTCAGAAACTGCCCCGTCTGCACCGTCGCGATCATAAAGGGTCTGCGAAAAGTCACGGAGGATCGGTTGATCAGGTTCAGCCCCTCGGGCTCGAGCTCTTCCCCCTGATAATATCTCAGCATCATCGGCCTCACCCTTTCAGGATCACGCACCCACTTGACTCGTTCACTCAAGGTGGATGAATCTAAAAACTCACGTAACACGAGTTCGATTTTAGCAATGTCAAATTCCTCATGTCCATCGACTGATTCAATCGCCGAATCAACCCCGTTTTCATCCCGATAGCGGCTCTCGGAGTCGAACTCCAGAATCGCATCCAGCTCCGCCTGCGCAGCGACATCCCCCAGCACCGTTTTACCGCCCTCTTTCTCAGCGATTTCACTATTTTTCACATAGAAAATCCCACCAGCAATCATCAAAAATGCGCACATCACCCCACCCCAAAGAACGAAGGAGGAAGGACCACTTTCCTTCTCCTCTTCCACGCTCTCCTCCCAATCAATCTGATTCACTCCCCCGACATAGAGACGCTTGCGGTTTTGATAGGCTTCCTCCTGCTCTGCTAGCTCCTCCTCACTCATCTGCTTTGCCTCCGAGATCTTCTCAAGGAGGACAGAAGTCGTTTCTTCTACCTGCTCTTCAGAGGGAGTCTCGCCCAGCGTCGAGCTCTTGATAGGAAGCCCTTCTGCCTCCCTCGTTTCCTCAGGAACCCGAATCACCGATTGGCAGGTGGGACAGTGCCCAGCAGAACCAATTTGCTCTTTTTTTAGCCGGAATAGGCCAAAGCACAGGGGGCACTGGTAGGGAACCCAACGATTCTTAGTAGATCCTACACTCATCACTCTGATTCTGCAGCGGCGGCGGCCTGACTCGGTCGCGGCAGATCAAAGCGCGGAGGCCTAGGTAATTTTAAGAGAGCTTCTCGCTCACCACTCACTCGATCCTCCACAATGATGGCACTCTCATACTGCCAAGCCTGCGCGTCAGCATCCTTAATCCCCAAGGTTGGGGTCTCACTATTGTAAGGATCGAAGCCGAGAAGCAGTGGTGCTTTTGCCTTAATCGGAATCGCATTGATCGTTTCATTCGTGGGCCCTTGCTCAACGAAAGCCTGAATATCGATCCCACCACCGTGCACTGCACAGATTCCCATCTCCTCTCCCTTTCTGAGAAATTCAGAATAGCTCGTAGAGCGGAAACTTAGCTCACCGGTCTCCGGATTCTCCACTGATTCATTACAGTAGCGAGTCGGTCTCATGCCCGAGACTCGACAAACCGCCACCTTCTCGACCGAGTTTGGAGGTGAAATTTCACTCCCAGCAAAGGACGGTTGAGAAGCGTTCATCACCTCTTGCCAGATTGGGAAAGCGACATCTTTTGCGAATGCTGACTTATGGATCGCCTTGCGCCCCCCGTCATAAAAGCCCACCCACACAGCGCAAGTGATCCGGCTATTATAGCCAGCCATCCACGCATCAGAAAAACCATAAGGAGTCCCTGACTTACCGCCCCCCAGCAGGAGACTCGGATTGAGGTCCTTTGAAACATTCTTCAAATTTCCCGTTCTCATGACATCATTCAAGACACTGTGAACTTGGAAGGCCGTGGCATCAGAGCAAGCCTCACGCGTAACCGGAGCGAGACTATCGCTTTTTAAAGGGTAAACGATCTTCCCCTCGATATCGCGAATCTCCCGAATGTAACGCTTAGCGGCGATCCGGCTCCCCCCGCGAGGAAAGGCCGAATAAGCTGAAACCACCTCATTCATGCTCACTTTATCAAAGCCCACCAAAGTCCGGTTCAGCACCTTGTCAGTCGGCAGATCAAAGCCAAAGCTCTCACCTGTTTTTACCACGTTTTTGACTCCCACCTGTTGGCCCAACTCTACCGTGGCGGCAATTTTAGAAACCCCCAAAGCGCGCCGCGAGGTGATCTCCCCCTCATATTCAGGATCCATAATCTCCATGCCCCACTCCCCGACGACTCCCTCCAAATCCCCGCCGACTTGTAACTTCCGCACATCCATCTGTTCGTCGACCACCAAGGTCGCTGGATGCCGCCCATTCTCGAAGGCTGAAGCATAAACGAAGGGGAAAAAACCCGTCCCTAGCGGGCGGCGACCACTCACGATAAAATCATACTGAGAGTGCGCATAGTCACGGCCACCGACGTGCGCGATGACCTCGCCAGATTCATGATCCATCATCAGGATCGCGCCCTGTAAATACTTCAGCCGCCCCTGCGAGCGCTCATAGTCACCATGCTTCGCGTGAGTGTATCCTGGCGTATTCTCCACCTCATCTAAGTGCCGTGCTAAGGCATCCTCCGCAGTGCGCTGAACTCTCGCATTAATGGTCGTGCGGATGGTATATCCGCCCCGCGATAGCGCCTCCTCTCCCACCAAATCCCGCGCCTGCTTCGCGACCAACTCGTAGAGGTATGACTTCCCTCGGCGGATCGGCACCGGGTTTACCACCACGGGCTTAGAAATCATCTGATCCCGTTCCTCATTCGTGATCATTTGCTCTAAAGCCATCCGGCGCAGCACGTGGTCACGGTTCGTCTTATTCTCATCGAGATTTCTCAGCGGTGAGATCCGGGTCGGGTTTTTTAAACAAGCCACGATCGAGGCACACTCGGAAATCGAGAGATCCTTCGGCTCCTTTCCAAAATATCCCAGAGCGGCAGACCTCACTCCATAGTAACCTGAGCCGAACGGCACCAAATTCAGATACATTTCGAGGATCTTAGCCTTCACAGCCTTCTTTCCCGCGGCCTCATCACCCGGGAAATCTAAACGCATCTGCTCTAGAAAATGCTCCTCGATCCTCAGCGCCACGAAGGCCTCGATGATCTTTCGCTCGTAGCCTGACCAATCATTCCGGCGCTCCTCCCCTAAGAGGTCAAAGGACTTACGCGCGAGCTGCATTGTGATCGTTCCTGCTCCCTGCGTCACACTCCCGCTCTTCACATTCAGATATGCGGCACGCGCCACCCCAGTCCAATCAACCCCATTATGTTCATAAAATCGCTGATCCTCCTGCGCCAAGACCGCATTCACAAAAACAGGCGGGATATCCTTCAAGGGGATTGAAAAGCGGTTTTCCACAAACATCGTCCCCAGCTCATGCCCAGAGCGATCGTGGATGAAACTCATTTCCTCCTTCTCGCCCACGCGCTCCATCTCATAATCATTCGCAATATCCCGATACGGATCCAGCTTGGCATTTCCGATAATCGCCACTAGCACCAGCAAGACCAAGCAGATCAGGGAAAAGATCCAAAATCCCCTTCGCTTAAAAAACCAAGGCCTTATCTTCTTGTTCTCTCGTCCAATCATGATGTCTCAAAAACCAGCTGATTTATCCGGCCTTCAACAAGCGTTTTCATACCCTCGATTTTCCTCGGAAGCAACTCCCG
This sequence comes from uncultured Verrucomicrobiales bacterium, assembly GCA_937944055.1. Classification (GTDB taxonomy): domain Bacteria; phylum Verrucomicrobiota; class Verrucomicrobiia; order Verrucomicrobiales; family Akkermansiaceae; genus SW10. The sequence goes on from CALDZJ010000045.1 coordinate 38,083, forward strand.
ACTTAGAGGCCCTCATGATCTCTGAGATCAAAAAATCTGGCCCCATTCCCTTCTCAGATTATATGGCCCGCTGCCTCTACCACCCAGAGCTAGGATACTACGCCCGCCCCGAGGCTGTCACGGTCTCCAAAGAGGGCGATTTTATCACCAGCGTTTCAGTCGGACCCCTCTTCGGGAAACTTCTCGCCCTTCGCCTTCACCGTTTCTGGCTCGCTAATGGCAGCCCACCTTCCTTTTCCATTCTCGAACTCGGCGCGCACGATGGCTCACTCGCCTGCGATCTTCTCGCCGCCGCCTCTCAAATCGATCCCGCTTTCTCAAAGGCCCTCTCCTACCTCATCAGCGAGCCCCTTCCCTCCCGCCGCGCCCTACTCCAGTCCACCCTCAGCGATAAAGCACGCATCATCAGCCACCCAGCTGAAGCCCGCTACGACATCGGAGCCCTCGTCGCAAATGAAGTTCTCGATGCCCTCCCCGTCCCTCTCTTGCTATTCTCACAGCAACAATGGCATGAAGTCCTCGTCACCGTCACCGATGGCAAACTTGACTGGGACAGCCGCCCCACAAATCCCAGCAGCGCTGGCCTCCCTGACCTCACCCTCTCCCAAGACTACCCAGAAGGATACCTCACCGAGGGGCCTCCCGCCCTGCACCACTTCCTTAGCCCGCTCAGCGAGTGCTTTGAAAAAGCCCTCTTTCTCTGGGTCGATTACGGGCTCGATGCGGCATCCCTCTACCATCCCGCCCGCAGTGCAGGCACCCTGCGCTGCTTCCACAAGCACCGCTCAAACGTCCACCCTCTCGATCGACCCGGCGAGCAAGACCTCACGGCCGATGTCAACTTCAGCGCCGTCGAGCAAGCTGCCTCCCAGCTCGGACTCCAAGCCCATCCCATTCTCAACCAGAGCCGCTACCTCACCCACTGCGCGAAGGACTGGCTCCTCAGCCAGCCCTCCCCAAAAGAAATTAGCCAATTCCAAACCCTCACCCACCCCTCACAATTCGGGAACCGCTTCTACGCCCTCGAGCTTACCAAAGGCGAAGTCCTCCGCGCCTTCCCTTAACGGAACTGAACGCAGGCGGGGGGAACGCAGGCGGGGGCAAGATCAGAGACAGCGTCCCCCCCAAAGAAAAACACCGCACATAAAACGCAGCACTTTAGAAAAAACCCGCGATCCTAAATTTAGAATCCCGGGTTCTGAAATCACTCGCGCCGCAATTGGACCTGCTAATTCACGCCCAAATTCACCTCCAAGCCGGGCAGGGCATTTTTCAACTCATCTGCCCCCTCAGCGGTCACATCGGTCCGCCCAAGAAAGATTTTTTTCAAATTCCCCAGCGGCTTTAACTTCATCAAGCCAGCATCGGTGACCCGCGTATCGAAGAGGTTCAGAAACTCTAGCTGCTCTAAATTCGCCACCGCATCTAGCACCGCATCACCCAGCTCAGTCTCCTTAAGATCTAGCTTCAGCAAGTTGGGCATTTTTGAAAGCTGCTCGATCACTTCCGCCTCACTCACGGCGGCTCCAGCAAGATCTAGCGAGGTCAAAGCAGCCGCCACAGGCGATAATTTTCCCAAAATTTCATCATCCAGTTTTTCCCGCAAGCTCACCGCCGTGAAGGCGAGATCACTGGATTCCTCTGAGACATAATCGATCGCAACTTGGAACTTCTCATCTTCCTTCAGACTGTTCAGAGAAGCCTCCACTGCCTCACGCTTCGCCGTTTCCTCCGCTTCCGCGCGGGCTTTCTCCGCCGCTCCCTTCTCCTCCATCGCCTTTCGCTCATCTGGGCTGATCAGCTTAGCAGCCGCATCGAGGATATTTTGAGGGGCTCCCATCTCAGCGAGCGTCTGGTCTTCCAGCGTCTCACTGGCCGGAATGTTCTTCACCCACCAAGTCAGCAGCTCGATCTCATGGGCCTCCATCTGCTTCTTCTTAGATGGTGGCATGTGCATATCGTCATCCATCGGAAGATTCATCACCTCAATCATGTAGCTCTTCTCAGGATCACCCGGCACGAGGGTCCGGTATTCATCACCATCTTGGCTATCTCCTCCGATCAAGAGGTTCTCATAAGTGTCCATGTAGAGCCCGCCCTTGCTCTTGCCCGCCTCCTCCGAGTGACAGTAAAGGCACTTCGTATCCATAATCGGGAGCATCACTTCCGCGAAAGCGAGGCGATCTTTCGGTAACTTCACCGCCCCATCATCTGCCTCCTCTTTTTGCTCGATTTTTTTATCTTTCTCCTTCTCGGTCTCCTTAGGCTTTAAAATATCGAGCCCCTTCAGAGTATTTAAGACCGGATCCGTCTTGTGAACTTTCACCCCACCGAGGTGCGCACCATAACCCATCACACCAGCCGCCCCGAAGAGCAGGAGGCCATAAATCGGACCGCGCGCGCCACTGCGATTCCCCCAAATCTTCGCCAGCAAGGCCAAACCTAAAATCGCCACAAAGATAATGCCCAACCACATATGCTGGAACCACGCATCATCCCAACTCTCGGCCTTCATTCCGCCGATCTTCAAATCTACAAAACCCGTCACACAGGCAAAAGCTCCCGTAATAAATCCTAAAAACAAGCCCACCCCAGTCATCGGGCGATAACGCCCAAAGGACATCCAGCGGCACATCTCCATCACCATCGTTAAGAAGACAATCCCGATCGGTAAGTGCAATATCACCGGATGATACTCACCAATATTCTCCGTCCACCACTCCGGCGCCTCAAGCAAACCCGCCAAAGGCTCACGATCACCAAAAAATGGCATTAAAACCAAGCCGAGACTCACCGACAGGACAAATATGCTTAGGAAAATCGGGCCGACGATTCCTGGCTTCTCAGCGAGTTGCTCCTCCGCAACTTGATTTGCAACGTCTTCAGGGTGAATTTGAGTGCTTTCTTCCATAAGTAAGGTTGGTCGATAATTTACGAGGGGGACCGTCCCAGTCTTTCGATTCACCCTCTTTTATCAACTCTAAACCTAGCTTAAATGATCCACAACTTCCCCAGCTAGCTCCCGCAGTCAAAAAACCTTGGATTCCCACCCCAGCTCAGATCATCCTCCGGCATGGGCGACATCCCTCCATTCTTCCACTCACTTGAGCATGATAAGCCCTTCAGCTCTTGCCTCACTTGCGAGCTAGCGTTCCAAGAAATCGACAGCCCCTACACCATCACCAAGGTCTTCAAAGGCCCCGAATGCGTCTTTGAATACGCGATGTGCCTCCCCTGCCGACAAAAAATGGCCGAGAGCTTTTCAAAGGAATCCCGCCAACGCATCACAGCATTTTTTGAAAACAGCGAGGCCCTCTCAACTCGCTCGCAAGAACTCGCAGACTCAGAGGACCATCATGAATGGACCAAGCACTGCGCCACCTGCCGCACCCCTTTGGCTGAAATCATCGACTACTCCGTCGCCTGCATGGGATTCGGCCCTGACATGGTTTACAACCCCTTCCCCATGATGATCTGCTCAAACTGCGAGGAAAAAGTCCAAGAACGCCTCTCAAAGTCGACCCGTGATCAGTGGGATAAATTCATCTTCGATCGCTTCGAGGGCCCCCCTGCCGATGCTCTAAAGCCCGATGGCGTGCCCATCCTCGTCTAAACCTTGCTTTTGCCCGCTTCTCGCCTAAGCCTCACCCCGCCATGCCCACCAGTCCATTTCAGGTCGCTATTGTCGGTCGCCCCAATGTCGGGAAATCCGCCCTCTTTAACCGTCTGGCCGGGCGACGTATCGCCATCGTCCTAGATCAGCCAGGGGTCACGCGGGACCGCATCGCCGCCCCCTGCTCTCTCACTGAGACGCCCTGTGAATTGATCGATACGGGAGGAATTTGCGCTTTTGATAAAGACGGCTTCTCCGATCAAGTCACCTATGAGGCCCGCATCGCGATGGACTCCGCCGACCTCATCGTCTTCGTGGTCGATGCTCGCGCAGGCATTAACCCGATCGATGAGGAAGTCGCCCAGCTCCTCCGCAAATCAAACCCCAATGTCATCCTTGTCATGAACAAGGCTGACAGCGCCGACCATGACAACACCGCCTCGGACTTCTCCCGCCTCGGCTTCGGTAACGGCATGCCCACCTCCGCCGAACACGGACGCGGCATCCAAGATCTCCTCGACCGGATCGATGACGAGCTCTCGAAACTCGAAGCCAAGGAACAGGCTGAAATCGATGAAGACGAACTCAAAGACGGCCTCAAGATCGCAGTCGTCGGGAAACCAAATGCCGGAAAATCCTCCCTCATCAATGCCATCTTAAAAGACGAACGCACCATGGTCTCCGAAATTGCCGGCACCACTCGCGATGCGGTCGATATCCCCTACATCTGGGGAGATGAACGGCACAACCTCATCGACACCGCAGGCCTGCGCAAGCGCTCCAGCATGGAAGACTCCATCGAGGTCTTCTCCGCGATGCGCAGCGAGCGCTCCATCCGCCGCGCCGACATCTGCCTCCTCGTCGTCGACCTCGCCGCCGGAGTGGCCGCGCAGGATCGTAAAATTGCCCGCATGATTCAGGATGAGAAAAAACCCTGCCTCATCATCGCCAACAAGTTCGACCTCTTCCACCCCGAGGGCCAAAAATCCGCCCGACTAGAAGCCGCAGAAGAGCACCTCCGCAAGGAACTCTTCTTCCTCAACTACGCCCCCTTCGTCTGCGTCTCCGCCATGAAAGGCCACGCCATCCAGCACGTCTTTAAAACCATCAGCCGCATCCGCGACAACGCGCAAGAAGTCATCGGCACCGGCCCCCTCAACCGCCTCCTTCAAAACGCCTTCGCCAAAACCCCACCGCCCGAGCACAAGCGTCATAAAAAACGCCTGAAGCTCTTCTACGGCACCACCGCCGTGAACGACCGCTACCAAGCGATCCCCGTTCCCGAGTATGTCCTCTTCGTCAATGATAAGCACCTCATCGTCGAGTCCTACCAAAACTACCTTGTCAACCAGATCCAAGACAAACACCCCACCGATGGCCTCCCCATCCCCATCTCCTTCCGCTCACGCAGTAAAAAAGACCGCTTAAATCGCTAGCCCATCCTGCGCGCCTATGGACGAAGCCCACTGGACTCCACTTTTCCGCACCTTTCTTGCCAAGCAGGAAGACGGTGACCCAGCTCATGATCTACAACACATCGAGCGCGTGGTATTGAACACTCGCCGCCTCGCTCAGGCTGAAAATCTCGGCCTCGAAGTCCTCCTCCCCGCCGCTTGGCTGCACGATTGCCTCCACGTCCCGAAAGACTCCCCCCTCCGCTCAAAAGCCTCCGTCCTCGCTGCCGATCACGCCACCAGCTTCCTCCGTAAGCACCACTACCCCAGCGAGCATTTCTCAGCGATCCACCACGCCATCGAGGCTCACAGCTTTTCCGCGAAAATCACCCCACGTAGCCTTGAGGCGAAGGTCCTGCAAGACGCGGACCGCATCGATGCCCTCGGAGCGATCGGCCTGAGCCGCTGCCTCATGCTCGGCGGCCACATGGGCTCCTCACTCATGAGCCCCCATGACCCATTTTGCGAATCTCGGACACCCGATGACGCGAACTTCTGCGTCGATCATTTTTTTAACAAGCTCCTCACGCTCGAAAGTACGATGCAAACCGTAGCTGGCCGTGCCTTAGCAAAAGAGCGGACGGATTACCTCCGCCAATTCCTCGCACAACTCAAAAAGGAGACCCGCCTCGACTCCTCCACAAAACAAGCCTAAGCTCGCTCTCGCCATGGCCGCCTGCTCGCAATCGATTTACGAAGTCTTTGACCACCAAAAGACCGACCTCCTCCTCCATCTCTTCACCGCAGCGGAAGGCGAGCAAAAGACCCTCGTCTTCGTGCGGAGCCGTGAACAACTCCAAGCAGTCACCACCGCACTCATTCATGCCGGAGTAGCGGCAGACTCCATCTCAGGAACCAAGAAACCAGAACTCCGCGAACGCGCTCTGCGGGAACTCCTCGCCGGAGAGCTCAGCGTCATCATCGCCACCGAGGCCACGCTGCGCGAAAGTGACCTCCGCGGCATCGCTCAGATCATCCACTATGATCCCCATGAGCTCGATGCCGACTACCTCGCCCGCCTCGAAAGCACCCGCGATGAGGTCAGCACCTTCATTTCACAAAATGATCAAAAAGCCCTGAAATCTCTGGAGGAACTCATCACCACTCCCCTCCCTCGCAAACAAGCAGCCGGATTCATCTATGACAAGCAGCCTCGCAAAATCCGCGGCCCCATTAAGAAAACCCACGCCGCTAATAAGACGAATTCCAAGCCGCTCCAAAATAAAAAGCCCAAGCTAAAAAACAAAGGCCCCCGCCGCAAAACCGGCCGCACCCGCAAACGTTAGCACGCTTCCTTTGCTTCCTTTGCTTCCTTTGCTCCCTTTGCTTCACCTTGCTTCCTTTCCAGAGAATGCGAAGCCGCCCCTCTTTTTTTTAAGCATCAAGCTTGAGAGCCGCTTTTTGGGCAGCGGATTTCGGGCCCGCTCCCTTCGCTGTTTCACTGGTGAGACGCATGCCCACCGGCTTTGAAACGCCGAACTCCTCCATCGTGACGCCATACATCACATCGGCCCGCTCCATGGTCCGCTTCGAGTGGGTGACGATGATGAACTGACTCTGATCGATAAAGGTATCCAGCACTTTTAAGAAGCGCCCAATGTTGGATTCATCAAGTGGAGCATCAAGCTCATCAAGGACACAGAAAGGGCTGGGCTTCACCATGTAAATCGAGAACAGCAGAGCCACCGCCGTCATAGAGCGCTCACCGCCGGACATGAGAGAGATTGACTGCAGCTTTTTCCCCGGGGGCTTGGCTATCACTTCAATGCCACATTCCAGCGGATCACTCTCATCTTGCAGGATCAAATCGGCCGTAGCCTTATCACCGAAGAGTTTCTTAAACATCGACTTAAAGTTCTTACTCACCGCATGGAAGGTCTCGGCGAAGAGACGCTCTGATTCGGTGTTAATACGGTCGATGATTTCGAGGAGTTTCTCCTTCGAGTTCACGAGGTCATCGTGCTGATTCTTCGTGAAGGTATGGCGCTCTTCGAGCTCGTCGAACTCCTCAATCGCATCGAGATTCACCGGCCCCATTGAGTCAAGGCGGCGCTTCAAGTCCGCCACGATCGCTTCTACAAATTCCCAGTCTGGGTTCTTCTCGCCAGCGAGATTTGCGATCACCTCCTCTTCAATGTCCTCATCGCTCACGGTCTCGATCTCATCATTTAAGACCTCTTCTCCATCGACGCTCGCTTGAATTTCGTAAGCCTGCTTGGCGCGGCCCTTCTTCTCGGTCGCCTTGCGCTCATTAATGCACGCGATCAAGGCATGAGCATCCGAGCGGAAGAGGGTCAGATCGATCTGATGGCGCTCCATTGTGGAGTCGATGAGGTTTTCTAAACGTAGATCCAGCTTCGTGCAGGCCACCTCCTCTTTACTGATTTGACTAAGGACCTTGCTCTGACGGCTCCGGAGCTCCGAGAAGGCCGCTTCCGCCTCTTCAATCCCACGGGCTAAAGCCTTGCGTTGCTCATCGGAGCTCTTGAGTTCCTCACTGAGGCTGACCACCTCCGCTTGGTATTTCTCCACATCGCGGTGGAGTTCCTTATTCTCAGACTCCCCTTGCTCAATGCGCTCCTTGGCCGCAGAAATCTCATTCTTCCGGCGGGCATTCAGCTCGGCGAGCTCGCGGATCCGCCGGCTCATCGGGTCTTGCTCACGGGCTGCTGAGTCGCGAGCTTGCTTCTCCACTGCCAGCGCGGTGCGGGCCTCATTTGCCTGCTCGCGGGCCTCATTTTCACGCTTCGCTGCCTCTTCCACCCGGGTCGAGAGCTTGCGCGAATCATCCTCCAGAGCGGTGAGGCGCTCACGAGCGCGGGCCAGTTCATTTTCGAGAGCCGCGCGGCTATCCGTCGCGGTCTTCTCACGGCCTCCAAGCTCCTCCCGCTCCCACTGGTTATTCCCGACCTTGGACTCGATGCTATCTGCCTCGCGCTTCGAGAGCTTCAGCTGACCTTGCAGAGTGGAGTCCTCCACTCGGTGGCGCTGCAAGCGATCTTTAGCCTGCTCTAATTCTTCACGCAGCTCCTTCGTGCGAGAGTCACAATCGAGGATGTGTTGTTCCGCCGCTTTTTCCGCTAGCGAGAGTTTTTTCACCTCGATCAGGAGGGCCTCAATCTCGTTCCGGCGCTTCAGCAGGGAGTTATCTTTTCCACCACTGGAGCCACCACGCAGGATCCCTTCTGGGCTTAAAATCTCGCCCGCGTACGTCACGTAAGTGAGGTCTGGATAGTCAGAACGCAACTTCAGTGCCACGCGGCGCTCAGGGACGATGAGCACCTTAGAAAGAAGATGCTCCATGAGGCCGGTGAACTTGGCATCCACCGTCACCACATCGAGCGCCCAAGCTGCCGCTCCTTCTGGCAGAGCCTCGATCTGAGTCCCCTTCGAGACGGGCAAGAGACTCTCGGGCAAGATTGCGGCGGTGCCTTTCTTACCATCGACAAGGCGATCAATGATGGAATCTGCCAATTCCTCATCCCGCACGATGATCGCTTGGAGATGCTGCGAGAGAGCTGACTCCACCGCGACCGCATACTCATCTGGAGCCTTCAAAGCACCTCCGAGAAGCCCGCTAATGCCGGGCTTGATGAGATCAGGATCATTAAGCCCCTTCAGGACGGCTTGGGTCCCTTTTTCAAGCCCCTCGCCACTTTCTACGAGCTGCTTTAAGACCTCGAGCCGGGAGCTCTTTTGCGAATGCGCGCGGTTCGCCTCAGAGGCCGCCTTACGGGCTAAATCTAGTGAACCTCGTACTTCTTCAAATTCCCGCTGCATTTTCTCCCGGGCCTCTTCTAAGCTCGGGAGAGTTTTTTGATGATCCTCCAGAAGCTTGATGAACTGATCCCGCTCGGCGAGCGCCTTCGCCTGCTCAGCGCGAAGGCGTTCAGACTCTTCTTCAAGCTGCTTCATGCGCTCCTTATTCCCCTCCATCTGGCTGAGGGCGCTCTCGATCTTCGCTTGTGAGCTGGCGATGATTTGCTGCGTGGCATTAGCCTCTGCTCGGGCACGGCGGAGTTGGTTCTCAATCTCCTGGCGTTCCTTGGCAAGCTCCGCGGAGGCCTCTTGGCGTGCTTGAGCCTGTGATTCTTTATCAGAAATACGTTTCTCTAAATCTTGGAGGGATGCTTGGCTCTGCTGGAGAGACTCTTGCTGCTCCACGAGGCTCGAATCGGTCGAGGCGATGTCTTTTTCATTTTGCTCGAGGCGCTCGGCGAGTTCCCCCTTGCGCTCATCGTTAAAGGCAATGCGATTTTGCGCGGCGGAGATCGCATTCTTTTTATCCGAAAGCCGCTGACGGAGGGCGGAGAGCTGGGCATCGAGAGCCTGCGCCTTGTCACGCGCATTCACCACAGCGGCCTCCTTTTGGGGGAGATCAGCCTCAAGCGTATCGCGATTTTTAAAAAGAGATGAGAGTGAGACGAGGAGTTCTTCACGCTCCGCAGTGAGCCGCTGCCAGAGACGATGGCTCAGATGAGTGTCAAGAATCGTGACATCTTTCGCAAGGGCCTGGTAGCGACGAGCCTTTGAGACCTGACGCTTGAGCGAATTCATCCGGCGTTCTTGCTCAGCGAGGACATCCGAAACGCGGAGAAGGTTCCCCTCGGTGTATTCTAGCTTCCGTAACGCTTCTTTTTTCTCCTTCTTAGACTTGGTGATGCCTGCCGCTTCTTCAAAAACTTGGCGACGATCTTCCGGCTTCGCAGAAAGAAGCATATCAATCTTTCCCTGCTCCATGATGGAGTAGGAAGAACGCCCGATTCCGGTGTCCATGAAAAGGTCCCCAATGTCACGCAAACGGCAGCGGGTGTTGTTAATGAGATACTCTGACTTCCCATCGGCAAAAACGCGGCGCGTGATCGAGACTTCATGATAGTCGGTCTTCAGCGCTTCCTCGCAATCAGCCAAAGTGAGGGTGACCTCCGCCATGCCCAATTTCTTACGCTTCTCGGATCCATTAAAAATAACATCGGCCATTTCTCCACCGCGCAGAGCCTTCGCAGACGTCTCGCCGAGCACCCAGCGGATCGCATCCACCACATTCGATTTTCCGCAACCGTTCGGGCCGACGATTCCGGTCACTCCTTCCGCGAATTCAAAGCGGGTTTTATCGGCGAAAGATTTGAAGCCGTGGATATCGAGAGATTTGAGATACATGAGAGTCTAAAGGTGAAATTTAAGGAAGAAGGCGGCCTTCTCTGGGGGGAGGGCTAGCCTAAAACTCTCGAGCCGACGCGGCAAGACGCCTCCCAACAAACAACCATATATTGCGTCAGACCACCAAAACAACACCACATGTTGTGGTTTCGAGTTTTTTGGAAAAGCGAAGGAAATAGCAAATTTCGCCTTCTGAGCGCCGCGCTATGCGCCAAAGCTCGCCGCCGCTAGCCCCTTCACCCCGAGCCCCTTAATCACGAAAACCCTCCCCGCATGCTCTTCTTTCTCGCTTTTATGAAGGCCGGTGGTGACGTAAAGATCCGCTAAATCAGGCCCGCCAAATGTGCAGGCCGTAGTTTCCAAGCAAGGAAGGCCAACCCGCAGCACCTCGTAGCCGCTTTCCGGATCAAAGCTCGTGACGCAGGCCCCATGACAAAAGGCGATCCAAAGATGGCCCTTGTCATCGATCGTCATGCCATCAGGCGAGCTCTCGATATGATTTAGAGCCACCACGCGGCGAGCATTTGTCAGAATCCCCTCCGCATAATCAAAAGCGAGCACCTCCTTCTTGGGAGTATCGATATAATAACAGGTCTTGCCATCCGCGCTCCAGACAATGCCGTTCGAATTCGTGACTGGCCCATAGGCCTTGCTAACCTCTAAATCAGGAGAAAGGCGGTAGAGATCGGCGTCCCCCTCCTTCTTCACAAGACTGATCGTCCCCGCAAAAAAGTGCCCATCCGGCGAGCACTTCCCATCATTAAATCGATTATTCTCCTTCTCTGCTTCCGGATCCGCAATCGCAGTAAGCTCACCACTTTCCTCGTCGAGGAAGAAAAAACCATGGTCTCCGGCAGCCAAAAACCCCCCGCTCTTACGCGGCACGACGGTTCCCACGCGCTGACCGACGTCCCAAATCCGCTCGTCGCCGCTCAGCGGATCAAAGGAAATGACTTTATGCGACTCGATATCGACATAAACCAGCCGCCCTTCCACCCAAATTGGGCCTTCTCCCCAAGTCGCCCGATACGTTCCAAGTGGCTCAACTGTCATGGCTCCAAGAAATCTCCCTCAAGGAGCTTTGTCGAGAAATTCACCCTCTTTTGTGATCTTTAAATACTTAGTTCTTTGTAATTTTTAATACGAGGCCGTTACAATCACGACCTCCGTCAAGGTCTTGACAATGCAGGGAATAGTTGGCACCCCGAGGCGTCCCCGACAGCTTAACAGCTCCCTTTTTCTCCTCTTTCCCCCTACCCACTTTATGTCACAAGGTATCTCTTCCTGGATCTGGTTCGGCCTCTACACCACCGTCCTCCTTGGCCTCGCCGGATACGGCTTCCACCGCCTCACCATTCTTTATCTCTACTTCAAGCATGGCAAGGACCGCCCCATTCCGGATCGGGAATTTGAAGAAATGCCCCTCGTCACGATCCAACTCCCCGTTTTTAACGAAATGCATGTGGTTGACCGCCTCCTCGATGCAGTCGCAGCGCTCGATTACCCGCAGGACAAGATGCAGATTCAGCTGCTCGATGACTCCACTGACGAGACTGTTGAGATTTCAAAGGCTGGAGCGGCACGGCTCCGGAAACGCGGATTCGATGCCGAGTGCATCCACCGCACAGACCGCACAGGCTTTAAAGCAGGCGCTTTGGAAAATGGCATGAAAGTCGCCAAGGGAGATTACATCCTCATCCTTGATGCGGACTTCGTTCCTAATTCCGACCTCCTCCAAGAAACGATCCACCACTTCACGAATGATCAGATCGCCCTCGTTCAGACACGCTGGGGCCACCTCAATCGGAACTATAATGCCCTCACCCGTGTCCAAGCCCTCTTCCTAGATGGTCACCTTGAACTTGAGCAAACAGCCCGGAATCGCTCCGGCCGCTTCTTCACCTTCAACGGAACGGGCGGAATCTGGCGGAAGGCCGCGATCGAAGACGCCGGCGGTTGGGAGCACGACACCCTCACCGAGGACATGGACCTGAGCTACCGCGCTCAACTGAAAGGCTGGAAGTTCATTTTCCTCAAAGAAGTCGAAACCCCGGCCGAGCTCCCCGTCGATATGGCCGGCTTTAAAAATCAGCAACATCGCTGGACAAAAGGCTCCATCCAATGCTGTAAAAAATGCCTCCCCTCCATTTGGAAGAGCAAATACTCCCTCGCGATTAAGCTGGAGGCCACCGCTCACCTCACCGCGAACTACGCCTACCTCCTCCTCATCGCTCTCTGCTTCCTCATCTTCCCCAAGAACCAATGGGGACCAGACTTCGGCCAATGGGGGAACTTGCTCATCAATGCCCCCATCTTCTTTTTCTCCTCCATGTCCATCGTCTTCTTCTATGCGGTGGCCCAAAAGTCCCTCAATCCTAAAACTTGGCTCAAAGAGATCTGCTACCTCCCACTCCTCCTCGCGCTGGGCATCGGCATGGCAGTTAATAATGCCAAAGCCGTGATCGAGGCCATGCTCGGGCATGAGACCAGCTTCGTCCGCACCCCGAAGTACGGCATCGAGGGAACCCAGAAAAAAGAAATTAAAAAGAGCGGATACAAGGCCCTTAAAAGCCTCACTCCCATTGTAGAACTCCTCTTCGGCTTCTTTTTCCTCTTCGTAGTGCTAGAAGCTGCCTTCTCAGGGAATTGGCCTTCGGCTATCTTACTGCTTCCATTTCCTGTCGGTTTCTTTTATACTTCTTTAAATTCAATAGGACAGATGCATTATTTACTGCAATTTTTGCCCTTCCGTTCTAAGAAGAATTAACCCAAGCTCACTCCAATTCCTATGCGCTCATTCAAATCGATTGCACTCATCTTTCTCTCGGTCCTCCCTTTGTTCCTCGCAAGTTGCGGCTCTGCCCCACCTGTCGACCGGACTAACCAAATGGTCGTGAGCGTTCGTGACCAAAAGATGCTTCTCGTAAGAGACGGCAAGCCCGTTAAGGCCTACCCCGTTTCCACCTCTAAATTTGGCCTCGGAAGCCAGAACGGCAGTAACCGCACCCCACTTGGCAACCACGTCATCGCTAAAAAAATCGGCAGAGGTGCACCAAAAGGAGCTGTTTTCAAAAGCCGCCGCCGCACCGGTGCGATCGTAAAGCCCAACACTCCCGGTCGTGATCCCATCGTGACACGCATCCTCTGGCTCAGTGGGCGTGATAGCCATAATCGGAACACCTTCGGCCGCTGCGTCTACATCCACGGAACCCCCGCAGAATACAAAATCGGGAGTCCCGCTTCCTACGGCTGCATCCGCATGAAGTCCAATGACGTCATTGACCTCTACCGCCGCGTCGGCGTCGGCTCCGGAGTAAAAATCATTCGTGGATCACTCGACACCACAAAAGCAGGCCGCACCTATTATGCCCGCAGAGGTGGCAGGCTTCGTGCTAACGCCACGCGGTGGTAAACAGCCCACCGCCCCCCCGTCAGTGCCATCGAAACTCGATTCATCAATCCTAAGCGAGCTGTCTCCTCAAGAGCGGCTCGCTTTTTTAAAGGCTCATATCTCCGAGCTTAATCAGACCCTCCACCAACGTCATCTTGCCGGAGAAAACGGTCTAGCTCATGCCCAGGCCCGCAGCGCATTCACTGATGAGCTGATCACCACCCTCTTCCACACCTTCTCAAAAGGCGAAGACTTCCCCACCCTCGCCCTGCTCGGGAACGGCGGCTATGGCCGCGGCATCATGAATCCCGGCTCCGACATTGACCTCCTCTTTCTCACCTCCTCTTCATCAAAAAAAATCCCGAAGCGAGTTTCCGCAATCATTGAGGAAATCCAACACCTCATCTGGGACCTCGGCTTTAAGTTCTTACCCGCCACTCGCTCCATCTCAGAATCAATCGCAGAAGCAAAAGCGGAGCCGCAATCACGCACCGCCCTATTAGACTCCCGCCTCATCGTAGGCTCCAGCAAGCTCTTCGAGAATTTTCAAACCCGCTTCCGTAAAAGCTGCATCGAAAAAGAGAAAGCCCTCTTCTTCCAAGAACGCAGCCAAGACGTGATCAAACGCCACGCCAAATGGTCCCACACCGTCTTCTTACAAGAACCCAATCTAAAAGAAAGCCCAGGCGCCCTGCGGGACTATCATAATCTCGACTGGATCATAGATGCTGAAGCCGGCACCCGGTCAATGACCGAGCTCGTCTCACGCCGGATCCTCAGCCGCCTCGCCCGCCGCGAGCTCAAAGACGCCTTTTACTTCCTCCACCGCGCCCGCAATGCCCTCCACTACCATGACAAAGGCACCGACATTCTCACCCTGCGCTTTCAAGGCCTCATCGCCAATGAATTCGGCTACCCAGAGAAATCCATCCTGCGCCGGATCGAGTCCTTCATGCGCGACTACTACACACACGCGCGCAACGTCCATAACCATACAAAATCCGTCTTCGAGATCTTCGAGCTACAGCACTCTGAGACCGCGAGCCACGGCCTCCGCTCCAAGCTCTCCTTCGGCCTCATCAAGAGAAAGCCAAAGTCGCTCGACGACTATACGATCCGTAATGAGCGGCTCTTCCCTCGTCGTAAAACGATCTTTGAAGAGAATCCTGACCGCCTCCTCAGCCTCTTTCTCCACTGCCAAAAGCACGATGTCAGCCCCTCGCCCACCCTGCGTAAATTAATCAAAGAGAACTGGAAGCTCATTGATCAATACTTCCGGAACCGAGTCGCCAACCGTAATGTCTTCCGAGAAATCTTAGAGAAAAAAGGCCAAGTCGCCCGCATCCTCCGCCTCATGCACCGCTCCGGAGTGCTCGGCCGCTACCTGCCCGAATTCGGCGCTCTAGATTGCCTAGTCCAGCACGAGTTCTTCCACCGCTACACCGCAGATGAGCACACCCTGCGCTGCATTGATCAGCTAGACGCTCTCGTTGATGATGAAGACCCGCGCTCCGCAATCTACCGTGATCTTTTTCTAAAACACCCAGATCCTTACGCCCTCTACATCGCCCTCATTCTGCACGATACCGGCCGCGCCGAGAACGTCCGCGAGCACATCGATGGCTCTGCAATTCTCGCCGCTCGGCTCTGCAAGCGCCACCAAATCACCGGTGGACGCCGCTCTCTCATCATGTTCCTAGTGGACCACCACCTCACCCTGTGGCGCTTCGCGACAAAGAAGAACATCGATGATCCTGAAGTGATCCAAGAATTTGCCGAGCTCATGCAGGACCGGCATCGGCTTGATGCCCTCCTCCTCTTCACCTTCGCTGACTCGAATGGCACGAACGAGGAAGCCTGGTCACCGTGGAAAGAAACCCTCATTCTACAACTCTACCGCAATACCAGCGAGTTTCTCCGCCAAGGAAAAGCCGCGACCACAGAAGGAATCAACAGCGAGGTGCGGGAATCGCTCGCCGAAATCAAAGCGGGGCTCAAAGAAAAATACCACGAACTCTTCGACGAGCATGCCAAGCACATGCCTAAGCGCTACTTCCGCTACCGTAGTAAAAAGAGCATTAATAAGCACGTCATCGCCCTCTGGCAATACATCGACCGCCGAAAACGCCGCCCGGAGACCCCCTTCGAGTGCGCTGTCCAATGGATCGAGCATCCTAAATTCGGTTACAGTGAACTCATTATCGCCGCCGAAGATCAGCCGGGACTATTGGAAAAAATTTGCTGCACCCTCGCAGCACACCAGCTCAACATCCTCTCCGCCGATGTTTACACCCGCCCAGATGGCATCGTGCTAGATCTCTTCCGCGTCTGCACTGATGAGCTCAAGGCCGTGACAGGAAGGGAAAAGCAAAAAGCCGTCGTCGCCACCCTCTACGAGATTAACGGGCAGGAAAATTACGATCCCGCCAAGTATCTAAAAAAGAAAGTCAACTTCCTGAAGCCTGAGAAAGAACAAATCGTAGACTTCCCAGTCCGAGCTTGGATCAGCAATGACCTAGACCCTCACTTCACCGTCATCGAACTACAAGCACTCGACCGCATTGGTCTCTTGCACGATGTTCTGCGCACCGTGAATGAGCACGGCCTCAACACCGTCCACTCACGCATCTGCACAGAAAAAGGAGCAGCCCTAGACTCGATCTACGTCAGCACGAAAGACGGCGAGAAACTGACAGACCAAGGCCCCTTAGATCAACTCCAAGAGGCCTTGCGCGAACTGATCCGCTAAAAAAAATTAGGAAAAGATCAGTGAAATCAGTCAGACTGTGAATCAGGCAGATGTCGACTCAGCCATCGCCGCCTCGATCTCCTCCACCGTCGTCGGAAAATTCGCGAACATATCGATATTCTTTTCCTCTCCGATGATGACATCATTCTCAACTCGAACTCCGAGATTCTCCTCACGGATATAAATACCGGGCTCAATCGTGAAGACCTGCCCCACGGCATATGGGGAGTTTGGTGGGCTCACGTCATGGACATCGAGACCAATGTGATGAGAGATTCCGTGCATGTAGTATTTCTTCACCAAAGGCTTCGTCTCATCCTGCTTCTTCGCCTCCTCAGCATCAATCAAGCCCAGCCCGATAAGCTCCTTCTCCATGATTTCATTCACCTGGTTCTGGTAGTCCAGCGGCTTTGTCCCGGGGCGCAGAATATCATTCGCAGCCCACATCACGCGGACCACCGCCTCATAGACTTCTCTTTGGCGTGGCGTGAATTTCCCATTCACAGGAACGGTGCGCGTCATATCAGCATTCCAGTTTCCATATTCCGCGCCGACATCCATCAAGACCATCTGGCCATCTTCACAAATCTTGTCGTTTTCCAGATAGTGCAAGGCGCAAGCATTTTTCCCAGAACCGATGATCGGAGAATACGAAAATCCGCGGGATTTATTACGGACGAATTCATGCAGATACTCCGCCTCGATCTCCCACTCACCCACTCCAGGCTTGATGAATTTTAACGCTCTACGGAAGCCTGCCTCGGTGATGTCGATCGCTTTTTGAAGGAAGCGGATCTCCTCTGGATCTTTGCACATCCGCAGCTCCTGAAGGAGTAAAGCGACCCGCTCATAACGATGGAGCGGGTAGCGTTCTTGGCAAGCTCGGATGAAGCGGCGATTGCGAGTCTCCACCGTGATATCGGCGCGTGGATGCTCATTGCTATGAAGACTCAGGATCTTCATTTGCGGAGCCAGATTATGGAAGACACCATCGAAGGTATCGACCCACCTCACATTCTTAATGCCAGAGACCGCAGTGGCCTGCTCTTTGGTCAATTTTTCACCCTCCCAAACTGCGATGTGCTCCGAAGTTTCGCGAACAAAGAGAATCTCACGCTCAGACTCGACAGGAGCATCTGGGCAAAGAACGAGAACAGTCTCCTCTTGATCGACCCCAGTGAGGTAGAAGAGGTCATTGTTCTGGCGAAAAGTCCGGGTTCCGTCAGCATTTGTCGGAGGGATATCATTCGAATGAATCACAACTAGCGTGTTGGGCTCTAATTTTTCAACAAGCTTGGCTCGGTTACGGACAAATAATTCAGGGTCGATTGGATCGTATCGCATGGCCTTTAATTCACTGAATTTCATCCTCACTTGCAAGCCGTAGTAAGAATTTATAGCTTTTTTAAGACACACGAATGAAAACCTACGCCGCATGGCTCGCCAAACTCCGCAAGCGCGCTCAACCAAGTGGCACCCTCAGCCAATGGGCTGAGATTCTAGCAAAAAAACAAGGAGGTGACGCCGGCATCTGGCGTGAACATTTGCGCGAGATTCTCGAAGAGGAAGAGCAAGCCTCACTCGACCTCATTCTAGATCTTGATCTCATCTCCGCACCTGCCCGCAAGGCCACCCCAGAAAATGAGCAAAGGTCTTTTTGGTAAACCCTGAGCGCTAGGCGCATCCGTAAGATGCTTACCCATAAGAGCGCATCCGTAAGCGCTAGAAAAAAAAAGCGCGAAGACCGAGGCCTCCGCGCTTTTTGAAAAATAAGGCGATCAGCTTATCACTTACCCCAAGCCTTCAGAAGTGCTTGCCCCATTTCAGAAGGAGTCTCAGCAACCACGATCCCAGCATCACTCATGGCAGCCTTCTTAGCCTCGGCTGTTCCTTGACCACCAGAAACGATCGCTCCTGCATGCCCCATGCGGCGTCCCGGAGGCGCCGTGGCACCTGCAATAAACCCAGCGACAGGCTTCTTACAGTGATCCTTAATCCATGCAGCAGCCTCCTCTTCTGCCGATCCCCCAATCTCACCAATCATAATGATCGCCTCGGTTTCGGGGTCCTCATTGAAGAGCTTGATAATGTCGAGATGAGAGGTGCCATTAATCGGATCTCCGCCAATTCCAACACAGGTACTTTGACCGTACCCGAGAGAAGTGACCTGCCAGACCGCCTCATAAGTCAGGGTGCCTGAGCGAGAAAGAATCCCCACATTTCCCTTCTTATGAATGTAGCCGGGCGCGATGCCGATGCGGCAACCACCGGTGGAGTCTGGCCCAGTTCCCGGAGTCACGATGCCCGGGCAATTTGGTCCAATGAGGCGCGTCTTTGATCCCCGCATGTATTCCTTCACACGCATCATATCCATCACTGGAATGCCTTCCGTGATGGCGACGATAAGATCCACTCCGGCATCAACTGCCTCCAAGATCGCATCAGCCGCGAAGGGCGGTGGGACAAAAATCGCGGAAGTGGTGGCACCTGTCTCCTTCACCGCATCTGATACGGTATCATAGACAGGGACCTTATGATCCGCGTGATCGAAGGTCTGACCTCCTTTTCCGGGGGTAACACCAGCGACGAGCGCAGTGCCATAATCGAGACTTAAACCGGCGTGGCGACCGCCAAAACCACCGGTGATTCCTTGCACCAAAACCTTGGTGTCTGCATTTACGAGAATAGACATCTTATTAAAAATTGAGGTTTAGGTTTAGACAGAAGCGACTGCTTTTTTAGCGGCATCAGCGAGGTCATCAGCGCCTGTGATCGCCAGACCTGAGGCCTTCAGAGTTTCACGGCCAGCGGCCACATTATTCCCTTCAAGGCGGACAATGAGCGGAAGCTTTAGCCCCGTCTCTTGCACGGCGGCGACCACTCCTTCAGCAATCACATTACAGTCCATGATCCCTCCGAAGATATTGATCAAAATAGCCTCCACCTTGGGGTCAGATTGAATGATATTAAAGGCACCCACGACCTGCTCCTTCGTCGCACCACCCCCCACGTCGAGGAAGTTGGCAGGATCACCTCCCGCGAACTTGATGGCATCCATCGTCGCCATCGCAAGGCCAGCTCCATTCACGAGGCAAGCAATATTCCCATCAAGGCCGATGTAGCTCAGGTCAAATTCAGAGGCAGCCACCTCACGGGGATCCTCCTCCTCAGTATCGCGGTATGCGAGGACCTCGGGGTGACGATAAAGAGCATTATCATCGAAGCCAAACTTCGCATCGAGCGCCAAAACCTGACCATCCGTAGTCTCCACCAGTGGATTGATCTCTACCATGTCACAATCGAGCGAGACAAAGAGCTTATAGAGATTCTTAAGCAACTTGCCGAACTCCTTAGCAGCGGGGCCTTGAAAACCAAGCGCCGCAGTGAGCTTACGCACCTCATATCCCTGTAAGCCTGCCAGCGGGTGAATGAGCTGCTTGATGATTTTTTCCGGGCGATTTTCAGCCACTTCCTCAATGTCCATTCCACCCTCGACCGAAGCCACAATCACAGGCCGGCTAGTATCGCGATCCATCAACATGGAGAGATAATACTCATGCTTGATCTCTACCGCATCAGCCACCATCACCTTCCGCACGAGGCGGCCTTCCTCACCCGTCTGCTTAGTCACGAGAGTCTGGCCGATCATCTGGCCCGCGATCTCACCAATCTTGGCAGGATCCTTCGTGAGGTGCACTCCGCCCTCAAAGCCATTCTTAAACGTGCCCTTACCCCGCCCACCAGCGTGGACCTGAGCTTTCACGACCATAAGATCGGAGCCAATTTCTTCTGCGATGGCTTGCGCCGCTTCAGCTGACTCGGCCATTTGACCCCGTGGACTGGGGACTTCAAATCGGTCGAACAACTCCTTTGCCTGATATTCGTGGATATTCATGCGGGAATCGGCTGAACGCTAACGCTCCAACTCTAGCGCGCAATGCTTAATCAAGGAAATTCGCTGGTCTGTCACTCAGATCACCCCTCTAAGCTTTTCTAACAGTGATCTCTCGCCCCCCTTATTAAACCGCATTAGAAAAAAAGCCCCCACCCCAAAATGAGGCAGAGGCCGTGTCATGAGCTCGTTAAAATCCGCTTAGCTCCGCTTTCGGCGCATCCCTAAGCCGATCACTCCCACCGCCGTTAAAATGAGAGAAGAAGGCTCTGGGATCGCCCCCAAGCTGCTCGCCCCCAAGAAATAATCTCCGGCGGCATTCCCAGGAGTGCCACTCGTCAATTGAATCGTCTCACCCAGCCCAATTTCTGAAACATCGATAAATTCATTATCGGTCCAGATCGAGGCTCCCTGCGCCACCGCATCGCGCACTCCATTCCCACCCCACAAGATGTAATCCTCAATCGCAGCAGACACTCCAAAAGTATTGTTATTATAGAGTCCCAGCTCACCACTCGCATCAGGCAGGAAACTCGAGGCAATGTCTAAGACCAATATATCACCCGCACCAAAACCAGACAGAGTCCCCGTAGAGAGCCCGGCATCAACCGTAGAGTTTCCAGTGCCGATTCGACTGTAAAAAGGGCTTCCGTTCACCCGGTTACACCACCAGTAGTCCGTAAGATCGATCGAGGCATCTCCGGTATTCACCAATTCCACCCGATTATTCGCTAGGTCAATCTCACTAATGATCACCACAGCATCAGCCATTCCAGCTCCCCCCAAAGAAGCCGCTAAGACCCCTGCTAACTTATTATTTAAATAGGACATTTCTTAATTTTGATTTCCGGCGATCTTCTAGATTGGAAAAACCACCACTCTCCTGAGAGTTCGAACATCGCACTTTATTCTCGGGAAATTGAAAAAAAATAGCCCCCCCAGCAAGCCCCACCCCCTTTCCCCTCCGAATTTCTATCCCCTCCCTCCTCCTCCCAAAAAAAATTGGTGCAGCCCCAGAAATCTTGCGCCATTTTCTATTCGAATGCATCAGGCCAAAAAGAAAATCCTTTGCATCCTCGTCCTCCAAAGCCTAAGTCCGCCTCGTGTCTAAGACTCTCATCATCGCCGAGAAACCCTCCGTCGCCACGGATCTCTCCAAAGCCCTCACCAAAACTCTCGGCAAATTCGAGAAGAAAGGGAAGTCCCGTGATGCCCAGTATTTCGAAAACGATAAGGCCATGATCACCTCCGCCGTCGGTCACCTCATCGAGCTAAAAATGCCCACCGGACCCAACGGCAAAAACCTTCCGTGGAAGTTCGATGTCCTCCCCGCCATCCCCTCAAGCTTCGCCCTCCAACCCATCGAGCAATCCGAAGGCCGCCTCAAGCACGTCCTCAAACTCGCCCGTAAAAAAGAAGTCACCCAAATCGTGAACGCCTGTGATGCCGGCCGCGAAGGTGAACTCATCTTCCAATACATCATGGACTACGGGAAGATCGATAAACCCGTCAAACGACTCTGGATGCAGTCCATGACCACCGGCGCCATCCAAGAAGCCTGGGCCCACCTCCGCAAAGGCGAAGAAATGTCAAACCTCTCCGACGCCGCAAAGTGCCGCTCGGAATCCGACTGGCTCGTCGGCCTTAACTCCACCCGCGCCCTCACCTGCTTCCGCTCCCGCCACGGTGGCTTTAACATCACCGCCGCCGGCCGCGTCCAGACCCCCACCCTCGCCATCCTCGCCAAGCGCGAGAAAGAAATCCAAGCCTTCAAATCCACCCCCTACGCCGAAGTCCACGGGACCTTCGGCGTCGCCGCCGGAGAATACGAAGGCAAGTGGGTCGACCTCAACTTCAAGAAAAGCGAAGAACAACCCCACGGCCGCGCCGAGCGCATCTGGGACAAGAGCCGCGCAAAAACCATCACCGAGCGCTGCCAGGGTAAAACCGGCATCGTCACCGAGGAGAAAAAGCCCACCAAACAAATCGCCCCCCAACTCTACGACCTCACCACCCTCCAGCGAGAAGCCCCCTTCACCGCAAAAAACACCCTCGGACTCGCCCAGACTCTCTACGAGCGTCACAAAATGATCACCTATCCGCGAACCGACTCCCGCTACCTCCCAGAGGACTACATGGAGAACGTGAAACAAATCGTCGCCGACCTCGCCCAATCCACTTCCGACCTCGCCGACTGGGCCAAGGACGCCCTCAAAAACGACCGCCTCAAATTCCAAAAGCGCATCTTTAATAACGCAAAAGTCTCCGATCACTTCGCCATCATCCCCACCGGCCGCGTCGTCAAGCTCGATGAACCCGCCGCCAAGCTTTACGACATGATCGTAAAGCGCTTCCTCGCCGTCTTCTTCCCCCACGCCGAGTTCGAGGTCACCAAGCGCCTCACCACCATCGACCACGGCTCAGAAAAAGACACCTTCCGCACCGATGGTAAAATCCTCGTCGTCCCCGGCTGGCTCTCCGTCTACGGACGCAAGCCCGGCGTCGGCGCAGGCAAAGATGAACTCTGCATCGTCCAAGAAGGAGAAGACGCAAAGGCCATCTCCATCGAGATGCTCGAAAAGGAAACCAACCCACCCGCCCGCTTCACCGAATCCACCCTCCTCTCCGCCATGGAAGGCGCTGGAAAACTCGTCGATGACGATGAACTTCGCGAAGCGATGTCCGAGCGTGGCCTTGGCACTCCCGCCACTCGTGCCGCCACCATCGAGGGCCTCCTTCGTCAAAAATACCTCACCCGTGATGGCCGCGAACTCATTGCCACCGGCAAAGGCGTCCGCCTCATCGACCTCCTCGAAGAAATGGAAGTCAAGCCCCTCACCAGCCCTGAGATGACCGGCGACTGGGAGGCCAAACTTCACCGCATGGAAAAAGGCGAACTCGCCCGTGACACCTTCATGGACGAGATCAAAAAATTCACCGAAAGCGTCGTCCAAAAAGCCCGCGGCCACTACGAGGAAATCATCTCACGTCCCTTTGACGACCTCAAATGCGTCTGCCCGAACTGCGGCGCGCCTGAACTCAAACAAACCGATGCCACCTACGAGTGCCGCGAAGCGGATTGCGGCTTCCGCATCTCAAAATACATCGCCGGGCGCCTCCTCACCACCGACGAGGCAAAGGAACTCTTCACCACCAAATTCCTAGAACAGCGCGAAGGCTTCGTCTCCCGCTTCAACCGTCCCTTCGAAGCCGCCCTTGAACTCTCACAAGCCGTTTCCAAAACCGGAAAAAAAGGAAAATGGAAACTCGGCTTCGTCTTCGACTCAGACCTCGAATCCGTCGATGACCTCACCGATGATCAACTCATCAAAGAACTCACCCTTAGCAACGGCAAGACCGCCAAACTCTACGAGACCGAAAAAGCCTTCATGGTTCCTCAGCTCACCAGCAAGGACAGCCCAGACGGCTTCCGCCTCGGCAAAACAATCCTCCAAAAGGAACTCAGCGCTACCGACGTCGAAAAAATGCTCACCGCCGGCAAGACCGACCTCCTCCCCGGCTTCATCTCAAAGAAGACCAAGCGCGCCTTCGCCGCCCACCTCACCCTCGACCCCGAGACCGCCAAAATCGGCTTCGAATTCGCCCCCAGACCCGCTAAAAAAGGAGCCAAAAAAGCTGCCAAGAAAGCCGCTAAGAAAAGCCCCGAAAAAGAGCAGTAATCTAGCGAAACTGCCCAGCCTCCTCGGAAAAATAATACCCCCCCTCAGCGAGCCGAGCAAGCAAGGCCGGCTCCTCCAGCCCATGCGTCTTACAAAGATCATCCAGCGAGCTCGCATTATTCCGTAGCTCAGTATTCACCAGCCCCACCAAAAGATGCGGATCCATCGTCGCGAATGTTTGCAGCTTCATCTCAGAACCCGCAATAAGGCCGAATCAAGTTGACAGCCAGCGGATTTTACAGCACCAAGCCGCCCGCGTGGCGTCGGTAACGTCCCGCACCCTAACTTTTAAGGGCATCCCATGAAAAAAGACATCCATCCTGACTACCACCCCGTAGTCTTCGCAGACATGACCACCGGTCACCGCTATATCACCCGCTCCACCGCTAAGTCTGACAAGACTGAAGAGATCGACGGCGTAGAACATTTCGTGATTTCGATGGGCCTCACCGCAGACTCCCACCCCTTCTACACCGGTCAAAGCACCTTCGTGGATACCGAGGGACGCATCGACAAGTTCCAAAAGCGTTTTGGCGCCGTCCGCCGCGCCAAGAAGCCCGCCCGCGGCTAAACGAAGGAAGTCTCCACGAATTCTTCTCTTCGATCCTATTTTTTTTTCAAAGGCGACTCTTCCCAGAGTCGCCTTTTTTATTGATACAAAAAAACCATCATGGACGAAACGCTCGAAAAATTACTCCCCGCCATCGAGGAGCAACTCTCCTCGCCAGAAACGCCCTACGTCCGTGCAGCCTATCAGCGCATTCTAGAGGAACCTGACATCCAAGAAGACGAGGCCAAGGCCATGCTCGCCTTCTGTCTCGCCGATGAAATCGAAGCCATGATGACACAACAGCGCCCCTTTGACTCCGAGCGCTATCAACTCATCCTCAGCCTCCTCCCCACCATGCCGGAAGGACGTTGATTACAAAACAAGCCTCCTTTTCTCACCGATTCTCTGCGATAAACCTCCCCCCAGCCTCGCCTAACAGACATGAACGACTCTCCAGCCCTCCCCACTCGGCGCTCCCGCCGCCCCCTCATCATCGCCCTCATTCTCTTTCTCACCATCGGACTCGCCGCCGGTGGCACCCTCTGGTGGTGGCAAAATCGTAAAATCGAGCCCGTCCTCCTCAGCCAAACCGAAAAGGTGGAATTAGAAGAACGCATGTACGAAAAAGGGAAAAAATCCTTCATTCTCACCGAGCGAGAAATCAACGGCCTCATCCACTCAAACACCAAACTCGGCGAGGACCTAAAAATCGAGCTCGCGACCGATGCCATCCACCTCAGAATCAAAACAACCCTCGATCCAGAAGTCCCCATCCTCGGAGGCAAAACGGTCAAAGCCAGAGCGCGTCTCATTGCCTCAAATGAGGAAGGACTCGTCATTGATGACCTCACCGTCTACGGCATCTCCTTGCCCAATGCCTGGATCGGGAACCTCAAGGGCATAAGTCTCTTCTCAGCCTTAGAGGAGCAACTCCCCGCTGGAGTGAAATCGATCGAAGTCCGCAATGGCGAAATGCACGTCGAGCTAGAAGAATAATCCCTGCAAAATTATCCGAAGCAGGCTTTGACAAAAATCCCCCCCCTCTAAGAACCCACAACCCAATAAACGAAAGTTCCCTTCTCCACGAAATTGGACTTTCGTGATCGCTCGATCCAACATAGGCTACCGCCGATGGGCATCTTCGATAAACCTCGGCTCAAGCGCTCCAACAAAGGAGGCGATAGCGTTCCTGATGATCTTTGGACCAAGTGTCCCGACTGCGGGGAAATGATCCACACCCTCGATCTGAAGCAAAACGACCTCGTCTGCACGAACTGCGCCCACCACTTCCTCATGGGAGCCTATGACAGATTCGAACTTATTGCCGATGAAGGAAGCTTCGAGGAAACCGAGAAAGACCTCATTTCTACAAACCCCCTCGGCTTCGCCAAATACGCCGAAAAAACCGAACTCCTTCGTAAAAAAACCGGCCTTAACGACGCCGTCGTCACCGGCAAACTCACCATCAACGGCAATCCAGCCGTCGCCGCCGTCATGGACTTTAAATTCTTTGCCGGCTCCATGGGCTCCGTCGTCGGAGAAAAAATCACCCGCGCCATCGAGCTGGCCACCGCAGAAAAACGCGGCATCATCATCTTCTCCTCATCTTCTGGTGCCCGCATGCAGGAAGGCATGCTCTCCCTCATGCAAATGGCAAAAACCTGCGGCGCACTCGCTCTACATTCCGAGGCCCGCCTCCCTTTCATCTCCGTCTTCACCCACCCCACCACCGGCGGCGTCACCGCCTCCTTCGCCACAATTGGCGATATCAATATCGCCGAGCCAAAGTGCATGATCGGCTTCGCGGGCCCCCGAGTCGTGAAAGAAACGACCCACCAAGACCTCCCTCCCGGCTTCCAAACCGCCGAGTTCATGCTCGAGCATGGCCTAGTCGATGCCATCGTCCAACGCCGCGACCTGCGTAAAAAACTCGCTAGCATCTTAAGCTACACCTTAGCCAAAAAATAAGACTGAGGCATGCCCCACGATCACAGCACTCGGGCTGAGATCGACACAAGCTGACACCACACACTACTCGCGAGTGAGGACTCTTGCCACACTCGCATTGCCACTCCGGCCCACCGCGCTGACCGCAATCGCATCCGGCACCCCCTTCAGCCTGATCTTTGTACCCACCGTCACCGTCCGAGTCCGCCAAACCCGCCCAGTCCGCGACTGAACCGCATACTTTTGGCAGCCCGGCACCGCGCTCCACGCAATCGAAACATCCCCGCCGGAGACCACCGCATTCACACCAGGACTCGCCGGCACCACTCGGCTCACCCAAGGCATAGGAGGCACCAAAGCAGGCTCCTGATAAAAATTCTGCATCAATGCCCCATTCACTCCACCTCGATTTTTCATCAGCGAGTCCATACTCCAAAAAACATGCCCCACATAGTTTTTACCCACCGTGCGTGAAAGCGAAACCTGATTCACAATCTCACTCACCGGTCGCCCCGGATCCTCGCTCGAATTAATACGAGCAGTCGAGATTCCCGGCCACACCGGCCGACTCCCCTGCCCCCGCCACCAAGCAAGAAGCCGACTATAACTCTGCTCACTATTGATCCGCCAATAAAGCTGCGGTGAAAGATAATCACACCACCCCTCCCGCAACCATTTCCGTGAATCTGCCGAGAGATGATGATAAGCATCAATCCGCGCCGTAGTTCCAGCTGGCACCCCCGGACGCCAAATCCCAAAAGGACTAATCCCCACCCGCACCCAAGGCTTCTTCGCCTTCACCCTCGCATACATCTGCTTCACAAAGCGATCCACCGCCCCCCTCCGCGCCGCCGGAGACTTCCCATCTGGAAAGATCTGCTTCGCCCGCCCCTGCTTATCAACATCAGGATAAGGATAAAAATAATCATCAATATGCACTCCATCCACATCATATCGACTCACCACATCCATAATCACCGAGAGAGCCCTCCTCTGCGTGAAAGAACTAGAAGGATCCATCCAGCGATAATTCTTAAAATCACGAATCACCGAGGGATTGGTCCGCACCACATGATTCCGAGCAGTCGCCATATCTTTATTAGGCAAGGCCCGGAAAGGATTAAACCAAGCATGCACCTCGATCCCCCGCGCATGCGCCTGCTCGATGCAATAAGCCAGAGGATCATAGCCCGGCGAGCGCCCCTGCGCCCCACTCACCCAATGACTCCACGGCTCCAAGCGGGATTGATAAACCGCATCGGCATTCGGACGAACCTGAAAAATAATCGCATTCATCTTCATCGAGGCCAAGCGATCCAAGATCGCCCGCATCTCAGCCCGCTGAGCCTCCGCCCCCAGCCCCTTACGGGAAGGCCAATCAATATGATAAACACAAGCCACCCAAGCCGCCCGAAACTCACGAGGAAGCATCGGAGCCCGCTCCGCAGAAGGCGCATATCGCTGCCCCGCCGCCACACCGAGCAACATCACCAAAACCAAAAAATTCTTTAACATTTGTTAAGATCTTTCGTCCATCCCCCGAAAAATCAAGGGAAATCCCCCATGCTCCATCACTCAGCCCCCATCCTTCTGCAAATCCCTCATCGCCCAAAGATCACCAGCCAGTTCACCGAGACTCCCGCGAGGCTTTCGCGCCCCGTCTTTGCGCTTCTTACCAAAATGACTTCGGTTCAGCTCAAAGGCTTCATTCACAAATTTCCGAGAACCAATCACCACTCCATCTCTAAAATAACGCACTCGACACCTCACCACTTTCGCAATCTTCAGCTCACGCAGCTCCTCCCTCTTTAAATCCGCCAGTTCACGCTCCGCTTCAGCTCGCTTTCTCCCCTTACGTCTCACGATCCGCCTCCCGCTATCAGGTCTTTTGCTCCCCTCCTCAATCCCCTCAAAAACCAAAATCCGGCGATACTCCTTCGCAACGCCGCCTTGGCCCCAAGCCCTCACAGCTCCGACTCTGCCCTCATGTGCATGCAAAGCCCGCACTAAACCAGACTTCGCCAAACTCGCTCCACGTCCACCCCCGATCGCCTCCCCATACGAGCTCCATCGATAATCCTCCGGCAGCTCACAAATCCCCGCTCTCACCGGATTCAGATCAATGTAAGCCGCAATCGTCCGACAGGCCAATCCCCCCTCCACAATCACCGAATGAAAGCGCTCCTCCCACAAAGTTCCCCGCAAGCCATTCTCCTTGTTAAACCAACGCGTAAAACGCTGCAACAAGCCCTTCATAAACAAACTCAAATTGTGCATCCGCCTCGTATACCGCTCGAAGATCTCCCGCAACTCCCCCTCCCAAAACCCTCGACTCAACTCCTGTGCCTCCTTCGACAAATGCTCGAAGCCCTCAAAATCCCCCGCGATCATCTGCCGAGCCTTCGCAATCTCCTCCGCCACCCCATTCACCACTCGGCGCGAATACAAAGCCCCCAATCTCCGCAAAAGCTCCTCCTCCGAGAGCCGTAAATCCACCCCCGCAAGCACCTCGCCACCACTCCCCGCAGCCGGCAAAGGAGGAACCTCCAAAAGAAGATGAAAATGATTCGTCATCACACAATACGACAACACCCGGCAGCCTGAAAATCGCTCATACATCCGCAGAAACTTGCGGAATTCCTCCTTTGCCTCCGGCGTAAACAACAACTGCCGATGCACCACCCGCGAAGTCACATGATAAATCGCCAACTCCGGCACCAACGAAGACAAGCCCCTCTCCCGAGCCTCCTCAATCGTCGGAATCAAAACACGCGCCCTAGCCATAAATAACACCCTAACCAACAAACAATCACCCCACAAGCAGCATTTCCCGTTATTTGTCTGTCTAATAAAAAGAAAGCTGACTTAGATGAGCTGTGAGCATTTCCCGTTATTTGTCTGTCTAATAAAAAGAAAGCTCCTATGAACACTTTTAGCGTGGAACTTTGGATGCCGATGTGTCTAACCGTTATTTGTCTGTCTAATAAAAAGAAAGCTGACTTAGATGAGCTGTGAGCGGATCCTAAGCTGGCTCAATGTGAAATCGAGAATCGAGTGTCTAGACGATGGGCTCGTTTAGCTTTGCTCGTTTAGTTGCCAATTTTAATGAGTTCGACGTCGAACACGAGGGTTCCTACGGGGGCTCCCGGGCGGCTGGGAGTATCGCCGTAGGCTAGTTTTCCTGGGATCCAGAAGCGGCGTTTTTCTCCCTCAACCATGAGCTGCACTCCCTCAGTCCAACCTGCGATGACACCGTTGAGGGGGAAGGAAATGGGCTCACCACGCGCTACGGAGCTATCAAACATCTTACCATCGGTGGTCCACCCAGTGTAGTGGACGAGAACTTCGTCAGTTTCAGCAGGGTGCTTACTCCCGCTTCCGGGGGTGAGAAGCTTCGAGGAGAGGCCAGATTTGCTTGTTTCTGAATCACTCGGAGCAGAGGCGACATCGTCCGGCGCCGGGATGGGCTCGGCCGCTTTAGGAGCGGCTTGAAATTCGAGTAATTCAAAATCGAAGATGAGATTCCCAGTCGGAGCTCCGGGAGGTGGGTTTTCACCGAAGCCGAGGGCGGCAGGAATCCAGAAGCGGCGTTTTTCTCCCTTTGTCATAAGCTGCAGTCCCTCGACCCAGCCTTTGATACTGACTTGATTTAGTTTAAATTGGGCAGGCTTGCCATTCATAACGGTGCTTTCGAGCAAGGTGCCGTCTTCCAGCCAACCGGTGAAATGAGCGGTGATGATATCGGCCGGGCCAGGTTTTTCACCGCCGCCTCCTTTTTGAAGGATCTGGGTCGCTAGACCACTCTCGGAGCGCTCGGCGGAGTCTGGCGCCGTGAGTTCCTCTGGCAAAGCGGGCGCCTCGGGCGCTGCCTCGATGCTGAAGAGCTCGACGTCGAAAGTCAAATTCCCGGAGGGCGCGCCGGGCCGGGATGGGGTCTCACCATAGGCAAGTTCAGCAGGAATCCAGAAGCGGCGCTTTTCTCCGACCACCATGTGCTGAAGGCCCTCTGTCCAGCCCGGAATCACACCGTTGAGCGGGAAGGAGATTTTTTCACCACGTGCTTCTGAGCTATCGAACATTTTCCCATCGCTAGTCCAACCGCTGTAATGCACCTCGACACTATCGCGGGGACCAGGCTTTACGGTGCCACTTCCGGCTTGGAGGACTTTTGAGGCGAGTCCAGAGTCTGTGATTTCAGCGTCTGCGGGCGCGGCAGCGACATCTTGCGGTGTTTTTGGAGTTTTGCTCACGCCGAGGGGCTTAGCCGAGAGAGCAAGAAGAGGCTAGCCATTTGAGTGACAAGGAACTACCGGGATATTGATTGGGAATTTTTATAAGAAACAAGCTTTTTTTGACCAATAGCGGGAGAAGTTTTAAAAAACTCTTCAATGATTCACTCAACGATTCGTCACGAGGGAGAGACCACCCTCCCAGAGGAGGTGCAAGATGCCTTAGAGCTCCGAGCCGGGCAGAAACTGGTTTATCGAATTCAAGGCAAGGAAGTCGTGGTGTCTCGGCATCCTGGGGTGATGGCCTCCTGTGGCAGCTTAAATGTCAAGTCAGAGCCATGGAACATCATTCGTAAGCTCACTCGCAAGGACTGGGCTGATCATGCCTCAAAAGAAGGGAGCAAGCGATGAGACCTCACCTTCTTGATACAAACGTCATTCTTTGCTTTCTGACTCAGGAGCCGAAGCATCAGGCGCAACAGGCCACACAATTTTTCGAACAATGTGAACGGGGCGGAATCCCGCTCAAGGTTTCTCCGATGGTGATCGCGGAGCTGGTCTTCGTCTTAACGGGTGAGGCTTATCAACTACCTCGGAAGGTGGTTGCGGAACAGCTTGAGATATTTTTAGAGAGCCCCTCTTTCCAAGTCGAGGAGCTCGAAACGATCTTACTAGCGCTTAAAGTTTTCAGCCAAGGCAAGATCGATTTTGTAGATGCTTATTTAAAGGCGATGGCGGAGCTGATGGATTATTCTTTGACGAGTTTCGATCAGGGACTGGGGCGATCACGCGACCTTACCTTTAGCAAGTTCTCAAAAATCCGTGCGATGAAGGATAATTCGTAACACACACGACTAGACAAATCCGCGATCTTGACAAAGCTTCCTCCCATGAAGATTTCCGTCACAGGCCGCTCGGGCCGAATGGGGCAGTCGGTCGTCACGGCGATTGAAGCTGAGTCTGCGGCAACACTCCACGCTACGCACGATTCTGGTGAAGACCTAGCCGCTGCGCTTGCAGAGGCGGAGGCGGTGATTGACTTCACCCTCCCGGTTTTAACCGATGAGCTCTTAAAGACCGCCTTGGAAAAAAAGGTTCCTTTAGTGATTGGCACGACGGGGCACTCTGAAGAGCAAAAAGAGGCGATTGCTCAGGCAGCCCAGAGCATCCCAATCGTCCACGCTTCTAACTTCTCCACAGGGGTGAACCTTCTCTTTCATCTGACGAGAAAAGCCGCTGCGATTTTAGGAAATGAGACTTACGACATTGAAGTGACTGAGATGCATCATCGCCATAAAGTCGATGCTCCTTCAGGCACCGCTCGCACGCTCCTGGATCTTCTGAATGAGGAAACCCAGACCTCGTATGAGGAGGATGTGGCCCATGGGCGCGAGGGTAATATCGGGGCACGTCCGGCGCGCGAGATTGGGATGCACACCTTGCGGGGCGGCGATGTGGTCGGCGATCACACCGTGATGTTTGCGGCAGATGGTGAGCGCTTTGAGCTGACACATAAGGCATCTTCTCGTATGACTTTCGCTTCCGGGGCAGTGCGGGCCGCGCTCTGGCTAAAGGGCCGGGACGCTGGCCTTTATGACATGCAAGACGTTCTCGGCCTTAAATAAGAACAGAGCTCTATGGCCTCTCGAACCGGCATCGCCCTAGGGACGAACATTGGCAATCGCCTTGCCAATCTGCGTGAAGCTCGCGATCTCCTCGTGAACTTAATGCCCCCCGGCACCACTTATCACCAATCCAGCATTTACCAATCTGAACCGCTGAATTGCCCGCCGGATTCGCCGGACTTCTATAATGCGGTCATTGAAATTGACTACGTGGGGAAGCCTCACGATCTTTTAAAAGCGACTCAGGGGATCGAGTGGAAACTGGGGCGTAACACCTCAGCAGTGCGTAATGCTCCACGCCCGATCGATCTTGATATCCTCTATTTTGACAACGTGGAGATGGATCAAGACATCCTCACCCTTCCGCACCCGCGCCTGACGGATCGGCGCTTTGTGCTGCGCCCGCTTGCCGATATTCACCCACACCTTGTTTTGCCCGGTGACGAGACGACGGTCGGCGAGCACCTAAGAAAGCTCGACTCTGATGAATCCGAGCCCATTCTCATTCAAGCCGTTTGGTAACCTTCAGCCACCCCGCCCCGCTCCATGAATCTCAGCGAGAAAGCAGCCCTCCTCCGCGCTAAAAAAGGCCAAGCTCCCGTCTCAGCCCTTACCGCGTATGATTATGCTACGGCGCGGCTTCTGGACGAAGCTGGGGTAGATCTCCTCCTCGTGGGTGACTCGCTTGGGATGGTCGTCCTTGGTTTTCCAGATACCACTCACGTCACCATGGATCACATGATCCACCACACTGCGGCAGTCGCTCGTGGTTCTCAAAATGCCCTCATCTTGGGGGATCTGCCCATTCATAGCTATGCCGATCCTGAAATGGCGCTCACCAATGCCCGTCGCCTCATCGCAGCGGGAGCGCAAGCGGTGAAACTGGAAGGAGGAGTGGGACAAGCTGACAAAGTCCGCGCAATCGTCGCTGACGGGATCCCAGTGGTCGGCCACCTCGGAATGCTCCCGCAGCGAGTGAAGGAAGAAGGCGGCTATAAAAAAAAGGGGAAAACAGATGATGAGACGCAGGCCATCCTCGCTGGGGCCCTCGCCTTGCAAGAGGCCGGGGTCTTTGCAATCGTCTTAGAAAGCGTGCTCCCAAAAGCCTCTCGCCTGCTCAGTGAGCGCTTAGATGTTCCGACCATCGGCATCGGCTGCGGTGAGGGTAATTGCGATGGTGAAATCGCCGTCATCACTGATGTCATCGGCTCCTATCCTTGGTTCGTGCCGCCCTTCGCCACCCCTCGCGCTAAGGTCGCTGAAGAAATCACCCAAGCTGTGAAAGGCTATCTTGATGCTCTCAAGTGAAAAAAGGGAAGCTCTTGAGCGCCGGATGGCCGCCCTTGGAATCTACGAAGATGAACTCGTCGAGAAATTCATTCGTGGGACTGGCAGTGGCGGCCAAAAAGTGAATAAAACCTCCTCCTGCGTCTTCCTGCAATACCCTCCCGCAAAGCTTGAAGTTAAAGTGCAGCGTGAGCGCTCGCGGGAAATGAACCGCTTCCTCGCTCGGGAAGAACTCTGCGAGCGGCTCGAAGAAAAAGCAGCTCAAAAGAAGACCGCAGCCAAACAAGCTCGCGAGAAAACCCGCCGCCAGAAACGCAAGCAAGGATACTTCGCTCGGAAACGAAACGTCGAAAAAAAGCGCCAACATGGGCAAAAAAAGCAAAACCGTAAGCGCCCGAGCGCCAATGATTAAGCGGGACCACTCCCCTTTCACCTCCTCTTCCTCTTGCCTCTTGCCTCTTGCCTCTCTTAAAGAATCGGGGGCTGCTAACACGACCACCGAAAGCTTACACAGCCACCGAAAGCGCCCAGCATGGAACATCCATCCATATAAAAAGCGGCCCTCATACGAGAACCGCTTTTCTTTGAAAACGAAAATTTGAGAAACTGAAGGGATCTTAGTTGACGCCCTTTTTAGACATCTTAGTTCCCTTCGTGGATCCCTGACGGGCTTTGAAGCGAGGATTTGTCTTATTGATGACGTAGAGAGTGCCCTTGCGCTTGACGACTTGGCAGTCAGCGTGGCGGCGTTTAGCAGAAGCGAGTGAAGAAAGAACTTTCATAAGACCAACGGTGGATGAGGGCGGGAGACTAGCCGCCAGATTTAGGGTGTAAAGCCCATTCCTCACAAAATTTCGTGTGCAAATGAACCCTGCCATGCTTCACTTTCCCCAGCCTAAAACCTATGTCGGAGTCCTACTTTCAAGAAGCAGCCAACGCCCCCGAGACTCCTGAAGACGTCACTCTCCGTCCGCCGGGTTTTGAGGACTTCCATGGGCAGGAGAAAGTGACAGAACGCCTCATGCTCATGGTGGCAGCGGCGAAGGGCCGAGATGATGTCTTAGAGCATGTCTTGCTTTCCGGCCCGCCGGGGCTGGGTAAAACAACTCTCGCGAACATCGTCGCCAGCGCCGTAGGAACCACCTTGCACACCACCTCTGGCCCACAGATTGAGAAAGCGGGAGATCTGGCGGGGATTCTCACGAATCTGCAGCGCGGTGACATTCTCTTTATTGATGAAATTCACCGCCTCCACCCCGCGATCGAGGAATACCTCTACCCAGCGATGGAGGACTTTCGCCTGGACATCATCATCGACTCCGGCCCCTCCGCCCGCTCCATCCAGCTCCAGCTCCCTAAGTTCACCCTCCTGGGCGCGACCACCCGCTCCGGCATGCTCACCTCTCCTCTGCGTTCCCGCTTTGGCCTCATTAACCGGCTCGACTATTATACGAAGGAGCAGCTCGCCGTCATCATCCTCCGCTCAGCAGAAATCTTAAAGCTCCAGATCGAGGAGGCTGGGGCTCTGGTGATCGCCTCTCGTTCACGGGGCACTCCGCGCATCGCGAATAATCTCCTCCGCTGGGTGCGCGACTACGCTCAGGTTAAGGCGGATGGGCACATCACCCCCGCCGTGGCTCAAGGGGCGCTCGAAATGATCGAGATCGATGACGATGGGCTAGACGAAATGGATAAGCGCATCTTGGAGGCCATGATTTACAAATTCACGGGAGGCCCGGTAGGGCTCTCCTCCCTTGCCGTTGCGATCGGTGAAGATGCCTCTACCTTAGAGGAGGTCCATGAGCCCTTTCTCATCATGCAGGGCTTTGTCAAACGCACCCCACGTGGCCGAGTCGCGATGCCTGCCGCCTACCACAAAATTGGCGCACCACTCCCCCCCACCCCGTCTTCAGACCTACTCTAAGCGCCACTCACACCACCACCCTTTGCTCCTCCATGTCACTCCAAGATGAACTCTTAGAAAAAGCCCGCAGCTCCGGCTTACGTCGAACCAAGGCGCTCGAGGCCATACTTACCTGCCTCGCAGGACATAATCGGCCAATGACCCTCGCCGAGCTCAGCTCCTGCGGCCACCTCTCTGAGCAGTGTGATAAAGCGACCGTCTTCCGCCTTCTCCAGCGTCTCAGTGACAAGGGAATGGTCCGCCGGCTTGGCCTGCACGAACGAGCCGCCTACTTCACCCTCTTGATCCCGGGCCAACATCGGGACTACCTCATCTGCACCGACTGCGGGAGCATCGAGCCCATCGATGCCCCCTGCCCCGTCCACCAACTCGAGGACGAGATTCGCAAGGAGACCGGCTTCACCGAACTCTACCATGAGCTCGAATTCTTCGGACGTTGTCCAGCCTGCTCCCAATCCACTAGCTCAGCTAAAAACTAAGAGCGAGTTTCGCTTGGCAAAGGTCCATTTCTCATTCTATCCCTTTGCGTAATGCTCGCAGCGGAAAACATCGAATGGCCAGACGAGATTGAAGCTCTCATTGATCGACTTGAAGGAGAATCAGCGGAACGCGATCTTACTCGAGAAGAACGGGCGCTCTTGGACATCTATGAGACCGTTCCGATCCTCGAAAGTGAAGACTGCCTTCATGAATTTTGGCAAAGCGGGATCGATCAACAACGCATCATCAGCTCCTTCGACCTCATAGGGGCCACGGCCATCGTGGCCCCTCTCAATGCGAGCCGTTGGTGTGAAACCCGTGCAGAGGACCGTGGCGATTACAGCGAGACGGAAGCGGACCACCTCGCCACCATCGAGGAGGAACTCAGCGAAGGGCTCGGCGAGCTCATTGACCTCATCCTAGACTTCATCGAGGAAGAACTAGGCTAGCGCTTTCTCTCTCCGAAAAGAAAAGAACCACGAAACTTCTCTGAAAGCGATGGGTTGCAAGGCTCGCCCCAGCGTGCCAATCTGACACAGCTTTGAAGTCCGCTGTTTTAGAGAAAATCCTTTCCCGTCTTGATCAGATCGAGCCGGAGGAAGTTCAATCTTTACTCTCACGCCTCGTGCGGGAGAAGGGCTTTTTGCAAAAGGTCTTTGAGTCCCTGCAAGAAGGAGTGCTTTTGCTGGATGCCTCCGGGGGGATCAGCTTTATCAACCACGCGGGCTGCCGCTTCTTCGGGACCTCCCCAGAAGAGGCTCAGGGAAAGGCCCTCACGGAGCTAGTGCGAGGGGTGGATTGGTCCGCCCTGATGCAGTCAAAACGGCGGACGGTGAGTCGAGATTTAGAAGTCTTTTATCCCGAGAATCGTTACTTGAACTTCTACCTCTCCCCCGTTGCAGAAGAAAATGAAGCCGATCTAGGGCACGTGATGTTAGTGCGGGATGTGACACGCTCCCGCCGAGAAGCCGAAAAAGAAATGGAGTCAGAAAAGCTCAATGCCCTCACCCTACTGGCTGCGGGAGTGGCTCATGAAATCGGGAATCCTCTCAACTCCCTCTCGCTGCACCTGCAACTTCTAGAGCGCAAAATCCGCGACCTCCCAGAGGGCGACCAAAAGCCGCTTGCAGAACATCTAGGAACGGCGCAGAGCGAAATTGGCCGCCTTGATACGATCTTAAAACAATTCTTACAGGCAATGCGGCCCACCCAACCGGAGCGGATTCCGACGAAGCTGCACGAGCTTTTAGAAGAAAGTCTAGAAGCCCTCAGCCCAGAGATTAAAAGTCGCGAAATCCAGGTGAAGTTAGACCTTTCACCCGAGCTCCCCGCCCTAGAGCTAGACGCGACGCAGATCAAACAAGCACTCTATAACGTCATCCGTAATGCCTACCAAGCAGTGAGCCCTCCGAAGGGCCACATCCTCGTGCAAACCAGCGTGACGGAGTACGAGGTGACATTGGCCATCTCAGATAATGGCAGCGGAATTTCTCCCGAGGCGATGGGATCGATGTTCGAGCCTTTTAAGACGAGTAAAGTCGATGGAACCGGTCTCGGCATGCTCATCGTCCGGCGGATTTTACGGGAGCACGGAGGAGAATTAGAAGTCGAGAGTGAAGAAGAAGCCGGGACCACCGTGACGCTCTACTTCCCCAGAACTGATAAACGTGTGCGCATGCTAGAGGAACGCCCTCCAATCGAAGTCTAACAAAAAAAATCTCAATCCCGTGAAAACTTTGCTGATCGTCGATGACGAAAAACCAACCCGCGATGCCCTCCGCATGGCCTTGGAAGAGAGCTTTGATTGCTATCTCGCGGCAGATCTCAAACAAGCCCGGCAGGTGCTAAAATCAGAGGACATCGATCTCCTCCTCACCGATCTCCGCCTCGGTGCAGACTCCGGAATGGAAGTGCTGGATGCCGCGCTAGACTTAAAAAATCCGCCAGTCGCAGTGATGATGACCGCATATGGATCAGTTGACACCGCAGTGGAGGCGATGCGCCGAGGCGCGTGGCACTTCGTGACCAAGCCACTCAATCTCGACGAGGTGGAATTGTTACTGAAGCGTGCGGTGCGGAGTCGGTCCTTAGAAAAGGAGAACGTGAAATTAGTCGCGGAAAACGAGAGCCTAAAAGAAAGCAAAGCAAAGGCCTCATACGGACTGGAGCGGCTAATCGGAAAATCTGCTCAAATGGCTAAAGTGGCGGCGAAAATCGAGCAAATCGCCTCGACTCGCGCCACCGTCCTGATCGAGGGAGAATCGGGAACAGGTAAAGAAGTCGTAGCCCATACCTTGCATGACCTCTCGGGCCGTCCGGGCGAAAAATTCGTGGCAGTCAATTGTGCCGCCTTATCCTCCCAACTGCTCGAGAGCGAGCTCTTCGGCCATGAAAAAGGCTCATTTACAGGAGCTTCGCAGCGGCGCGTGGGGCGCTTTGAACAAGCGCACGGCGGGACGCTTTTTCTCGATGAAATTGGCGAAATTGATTCGCAAACCCAAGTCAAGCTACTACGCGCCCTCTCCGAGCGCACAATCGAGCGAGTAGGCTCGAACTCCCCCGTAAAAGTAGACGTCCGGGTCATCGCGGCGACGAACCGCAAGCTGGCAGAAATGGTCAAAGAAGGAACCTTTCGCGAGGATCTTTACTTTCGTCTTAACGTCCTAGGAATCGAAATGCCGCCTCTTCGGGAACGAAAAGAAGACATCGTCCTTCTGGCGAACTCCTTTTTAGTGGAATTTGCAAAAGAAAATCAGCGCCCTGAAAAGCCCCTGAGCGAAGAAGCGATCCGCCGACTTTGCGCCTATGAATGGCCCGGAAATGTCCGCGAACTCCGCACTGCTATTGAGCATGCCGTGGTGATGTCGAATCAGGACAAGCTCGATATCCAGCACCTTCCCGACTTCATCACGGGCGGAGGACACCGCTTCGGAAGCCAATCCGAGAAAAACACCCTTGCCCCTGAGATGGAATTCAACTTGCATGCCCTCGAGCAACGCGCCATTCAAGGGGCCCTGCGCGAGACTGATGAAAATCGGACGAAAGCCGCAGAGTTACTTGGAATCAGCCGTCGCACCCTACAAAGAAAACTTCGCGACTTCTCGTCTATTGATTCAGATAAATTATGAATAGTTCCAAAAAAATCGGAGGAATGGACACCGCCGTCCTGATCCGTCGCCTTCTTTTCTTCGTCCTCCTATTTGCCCTCGTCTTCTTCTATCTTGTCCTCACCTTCAAAGGCCTCACTGCGGCCCGTGGAATGGAGCAAGCCCAGATCGGTCGTGAAATCGCCCGTGGTCATAACGCCACCACTAAGGTGATCCGTCCCGCCGCGATCTGGCAGGCCCAAAAAAACGAGAATGCCGAACTCGAGCTGAGAAGCTTCTATGACACCTACCACTCCCCACTAAACCCCTTCCTTTACGGTGCCATCTTAAAAGCTGTGGGAGCTGATGATTTTGAGAAATTTCAAATGGTAGAGGATTCCCGCACCGTCTATCGGCTAGACCGAGTCATCTCTGCCATCGCCGTGATTCTTTTCCTCATCGCGATCGGGATTAACTACCTTCTCATCTCAAGAATTTTCGATGTAAAGATCGCCAGCGTCACCGCGATCCTCATGATTCTCTGCGACCTCATGTGGAAATTCACCCACACTGGGCTGCCTCAGATGCTCATGCTCATGCTCTTTTCATGCGCGCTCTTCTTCATTTACCGCGCCTTGGAGTCATCCATCGAAAATCGAGTCGCAATGGGCTCTATCATCATTGCCGCGATCTTCCTCGCTCTGCTCGCCCTCTCGCACTGGCTCACCATTTGGATTACGCTGGGCTTCGTCATTTATGCGGCATTTTTCTTCAGACCAAAGGGCCTCTCAGGTCTCACCGTCTTAGGAATCCTACTCGTCTTCAGCCTGTATTTCATGGCTAAAAATGTCGAATGGACCGGGAACCCCGGAGGCACCGCCTTCCTCAGCCTCTACGGTGGCCTCACGGAATCCGAGAGTAACATCATGCGAACGAGCGACCCTAGTGAGGAAACCTATCGCGTTCTCCACAACCTAAACTCCCTGATCATCAACACCTCATCTAACATGCTGCGTCAGGCGAATTTGCTCTATAATAACTTAGGCGCGATCCTCGCTGCGCCCCTCTTCTTCCTTGCTCTAGTGCACCCATTCAAGCGCGAATCAATCGCAAAGTTCCGCTGGATCATCCTCCTCATGTGGGTGATGGGCACCCTCGGAATGGCCCTCTTTGGACTCTCTGAAAAAGCCACTGATGCGAACCAACTTCACATTCTCTTCGCCCCCATCATGTCAGCCTATGGGCTAGCTTTTCTCTCGATTCTCTGGAGCAGGATCGAGCTGCCAGCCAGCAGTGCCGTGATGCGATACGGTCACTTCGTCCTCGTCATCTTCATCAGCGCCGGCCCCCTCATCCTCTCCATTCCACGGGCGATCCAAACAAGCCTTGCAGTCGGGCAAAACCAACGCCCCGTCTGGCCTCCCTACTGGCCCCCTCTCCTCAGTCGAACGCTCCATGATGCCACCACCGAAGATGAGATCATCTTCTCAGACCAGCCCTGGGCCGTCGCTTGGTATGCTGACCGCATCTCAGTCTGGCTCCCTCGAAAGGTCGCGGAATTTGAAGCGATGGAAGAACTCGCCGAAGAGCAAAAGTTAAATCCAGCAGGAATCCTACTTTCTCCGATTTCTTTTGAAAATAACCCCTTCTTCTCTGCAGCCCCCTTTGGTGCAGGTGAGGAATTTGCCGCCCTAATGCTAGATGGAACAGCCATCGGAGTCACCCAAGGCCAACTTGGCCGCGGCGGACTGCGGATGCGCACTCCCGTTTTACGGAAAGTCATGGCCGACTACCCGGAAGAGCGGCACCTCTTCCCAATGCGCGTCATTTACTACTCAAAGAAACCCCTCATCCAACAGTAGGCTCACCGCTTTTCCATGCCTGCCAAGAAGAAAACCCAGAAACCAAAAATTGCTGAGTCTTTTGAAGATGCAGCAGATGAATTGGAGGGAATTATTAAAATCCTCGAGCAAGAGCCCACCTCTCTTACCAAGCTCATCGACGACTTCGAACGAGGTCAGGACCTTCTAAACTATTGCCAAAACACTCTCAAATCAGCACGCAAACGGCTCGACATTGTCGAAGCTAAAATGCAGGCAAATTCCATTGAAGAAGACACACAACCCCCTTCTTCAAGCAGTGAGCCAAATAACGACGACGATGTCAGACTCCTCTAAAACGCCACTCCTTGATCACATTCAAGGCCCCTCCGATCTCCAGAACATCCAAAGCGAGGACCTCCCGGCTCTCGCCACGGAAATCCGCAAAACCCTGATCAATTCACTCTCTAATACCGGTGGCCACCTCGGCCCTAACCTCGGAGTTGTCGAGCTAAGTATTGCGATGCACCGCGTCTTCAACTCGCCGGAAGACAAGTTCCTCTTTGACGTCTCCCACCAAGGCTATGTCCATAAGATGCTGACTGGCCGCGCGAAAGAAATCGGGACAATCAGACAGTATGAAGGCCTAAACGGCTTCCTCCTGCGCAGCGAATCTGAGCATGACTGCTACGGAGCAGGGCACGCTGGCACCGCCGTTTCTGCAGCCCTCGGAATGTGTTCAGCCCGTGACCTTAAAGGAGCTGATAACCACGTCGTCGCAGTTGCCGGTGATGCCGCCTTCACCTGTGGCC
The DNA here is from genome assembly GCA_937944055.1 of uncultured Verrucomicrobiales bacterium. Classification (GTDB taxonomy): domain Bacteria; phylum Verrucomicrobiota; class Verrucomicrobiia; order Verrucomicrobiales; family Akkermansiaceae; genus SW10. The sequence goes on from CALDZJ010000045.1 coordinate 79,782, forward strand.
CCACGCTAGAAGCCCTCAACAACATCGCCGATACCACCGAGCGCTGCATCATCGTTCTGAATGACAACGAGTGGTCAATTGATAAAAACGTCGGCGCTCTTGCCAAGTATTTTAACACCCTTCAGACCCACCCAGCCTATAATGACATCCGCGAAAGAGCAGCGAGCCTAGTCGAAAAAGTCGCCGGTCCCGGTGCCCGGAAATTTGTCCATAAGGTCGAGCGGAACGCCAAGAACATGCTCCTCCCAAATGTCCTCTTCGAGAAATTTGGTCTCCGCTATTATGGCCCCATCGATGGCCATGACCTCCCTTCCCTCATCAAGAGCCTCGAGTATCTGAAAGAGAAAGATGAGCCAGTCATCCTGCATATCATCACCGAGAAAGGCCGTGGCTATCAGCCCGCGCTCGATAAGCCCGGCAAATTCCACGGACTTGGACCCTATAATGTCGAAGATGGTTCCACCGCTTCCGGCGCCCCCACCTTCTCGGAGCTCTTTGGCCGCGCCATCACCGACTTTGCGAAAGAAGATCCCAAAATCACCGCCATCACCGCAGCCATGCCCGGTGGTACGAAATTAGAAACCTTTAAAGCGGAACTCAACGAGCGCTACTTTGATGTCGGCATCGCAGAAGAGCATGCAGCTCTCTTCGCCTGTGGCCACGCCTCAGAAGGCCTCAAGCCCTTCCTCGCCATCTACTCAACCTTCATGCAGCGAGCCTATGACATGATCATCCATGACATGGCCCTGCAAAGCCTTCCCGTGCGTCTTTGCATGGATCGCGGCGGCCTCTCAGGAGATGATGGCCCCACCCACCACGGGCTTTTTGACATCGGCTACCTTCGCCACGTTCCAGGGCTCGTGCACATGCAGCCGAAGGATGAAGATGAATTTATCGACATGCTTTGGACCATGGCCAATTACGAAGAAGGCCCCATCGCGATTCGCTACCCTCGCGGCAATGGACCAGGGACACCCATCAAGGATAAACCAGCTCTCCTTACGATTGGCGAAGCAGAAGTCATCCAAGAAGGAACAGACGTCTGCCTCATCCCTCTCGGCACCATGATGGAGCTCGCGCTCGAGAGCAAAGCAGCCCTTGAAGCGAAAGGATACAGCGTCACTCTGATTAATCCTCGCTGGATTAAGCCGCTCGATGCTCGCACCATCACCACACTCGCCGCCAAGGCCCGCGTCGTCTGCACCTTTGAAGATCATGTCCTATTCAATGGCTTCGGCCTCTCAATCATCGAGCTTCTCCATGACGAAGTGATTGACACTCCCGTCGAGCGGATCGGCTGGCCTGATGAATTTATCGAGCACGGAAAACCCGAAATCTTGCGAGAAAAACACGGCGTCACCTCCGCCAATGCGGTCGATAAAATCCTCACCCATTTGGGCGAGAAATAGCTCATCCCACCTCCAGCTTCTTCACCCCCAGACTCTTCCAAATTGGAGAAGAGAAAGGGCTGCCCTAGTGCCTCCTCACGCCAAGAAGCACAACAGACCCTCGTAATTTTCTCGAAAATTACGATCCTGAGAAAAATCGAGCCTCCGTGACCGTTTCATGAGAGGAAGTTCTTCAAACTGTGCGGTAGCCCTTTTAGAGCATGATGCTATCCTTCCTGAACAAATCGTAAGAACAAACTCTCGATCTCTCTCTCAACCTTATGACACCTGAAGAATTCTCAGCCGAAATCCAGACCCGCTCCGCTTTCGTCACACCACTCAGACAAGAAATCTCCCGCGTCCTCATCGGACAAATCCACCTCGTTGATCGCATGTTAGTCTGCCTGCTCACCGGGAACCATCTCCTCGTCGAAGGCCTTCCCGGACTTGCTAAAACCTTAGCCGTCAACACCCTCTCGCAGACCCTCTCCGCACGCTTCGGCCGGATTCAATTCACCCCAGATCTCCTCCCCGCCGACGTCATCGGCACCCACATCTATAATCCCGGGACCCAAGAATTCACCGCGAAGGAAGGCCCCGTTTTCACGAATCTCCTCCTCGCTGACGAGATTAACCGCGCACCTGCCAAGGTCCAATCAGCACTCTTGGAGGCCATGCAGGAAAAGCAAGTCACCCTCGGTGGAGAAACCCGCCAACTCCCCGATCCCTTCCTCGTGATGGCGACTCAGAACCCCCTGGATCAAGAAGGTACCTACCCCCTTCCGGAAGCCCAGATGGACCGCTTCATGATGAAAGTCATCGTCGGCTATCCACAGCGTGACGAGGAACGCGAAGTCCTCCGCCGCATGTCCTCCACCATGTCCATGCCTTCTGCCTCGGCCGTCACCGACCTCGCTACCATTGCCTCAGCTCGCTCACTCATAAATCAAATCCACGTCGACCCTAAAATTGAGGACTACATCTTAGACATCGTTTTTTCCACCCGTGAAGAAGGCCGCAGCCAACTTTCCGAGCGTCAAGCAGACCTAAACCTCGCCCGCTTTGACCCCCTCATCACCGCCGGAGCCTCTCCGCGTGCCACCATTCAGCTCATTCGCGGAGCGCGCTGCCTCGCCTTCCTAGATGGCCGCGCCCACGTCCTCCCAGAAGATGTCAAATCAATCGCCCCAGACATCCTCCGCCACCGCATCATTCCCAGCTATGAAGCGCAGGCTGAAGACATGGACGCAGATGCCATCATTAAGCAACTCCTCGATACGCTTCGCACTCCTTAAATTGCCATGTTGGCCTCAGAGTTAATGGAAAAAGTGCGGCGGATTGAAATCCGCAGCCGCCGCATCGTCCAAAACCGCACCGCCGGCGCTTGGCATGCCTCCTTCAAAGGTCGCGGCATCGAATTTGCCGAAATCCGCGAATACCAAGAAGGTGACGAAATGCGCTCGATCGACTGGAATGTCTCGGCCCGCCTTGGCTCCCCCTTCATCAAGCTCTTCACCGAGGAACGTGAGCAAAACGTCTTCTTCCTTGTTGATCGCTCCGCCTCCGGACAATTCGGCTCAGGAGCCACCACCAAGGCCGAATTCAGCGCTGAAATCGCCGCCGTTCTAGCCTTCTCAGCCACCCTCAATAAAGACAAAGTGGGCCTCCTTCTCTACTCAGATCAAGAAGAGCTCCAACTCGATCCAGCTCGTGGTCACCGCCACGTCCTCCGCATGATTCGCGAACTCCTCGCCTTCGAGCCCCAATCGCCAAATACCGATCTCGCTGGCGGCATCGAGCACCTATTAAAAACCACTCTAAAGCGCTCCATCGTCTTCATCCTGAGTGACCTCATCACCCCCGATTTTGCCAAACCTCTGCGCGCCCTAGCCCGCAAGCACGAGGTCATCCTCATGCACATTTCTGATCCCATCGAGCGAGAGCTCCCCAATATCCCCGCTCTTTCCATCAGCGATCTTGAAAGCGGAAAAGTCACCCGCCTCACCCGCCGAGATGCTCAGGCACTCAGCCAAAGAACCACTGAAGCTGCCGAAGAAATCGCCTCTCAGTGCCGCCGCGCTGGGGTTGACTACATCCCGCTCGACACCGCCACCGACTACCTTCCAGCCATCATCGCCCTCTTTCAGCGCCGCATTTCTCGTCGATGAAATCCCCTCTCACGATCCTTAAACTCGCCCTCTTGCTTCTCCTCCTCGTAGGACTAGCGATCGGCTTTATTTTCTTCCGCATCTGGCAGAAAAATCCCCGCCCGACCCTCACAGAAAGCTCATGGAAGCAGAATGAGATTCTCCTCGGCCATGAGGCCCAACTTGAGCTCACGCTCTCGGCTCCTTGGCATCGAGAAATCGTCCAATCCTCCCCCCTCACCTTCCCCTCCTTCCTCGTTCCGATCCGCGAAAAAGCGACCGTTAAAAAAGGCTCCCTTTCCCTTACTGGCCGCCGCACTTGGCAACTCCAAGTTCCCTTCGTGGCCACTGATACAAAATCCCTCGAAGGCTTGACCGCCTCATTCCCAATCAAGTCCACCAAACGAATCTCCCCAAATTCGCTCACCCTTCCCCTGCCACCCCTCACCATTCTCTCTCCAGAAAATATCCCAGAAACCCCTCATAACCCTGAGGACTTCCTCAGCGAAAAAGAACCAGAACCAGAAGCAGAAACAAGCACTGAGGAAGAAGAGACTGAAAAGCGAAGCTGGCTCTGGGCCCTCTTCATCCTGCTCTTCCTCCCGCTTCTCTACTTCATTTTAAAACGCAGCGGCGTCATTAAAACCACTCCTCCTTGGGAAAGAGCTCTCGTGAAGCTCGACCAACTCGACCCAACATCTCAACCCGTTCTCTTCTACTCAAAGCTCACGGATATTCTCAGACAATACACCTCAGATCGCTACTCCATCCGAGCCCGCTCCAAGACCTCCACCGAGTTCATTCAGACCCTACAGAACCATCAGAACATCCAGACGGATCAGCTAGCAGAGCTCACCTCCTTCGCGCAACTCGCCGATGCCGTGAAATTTGCCGACTTCATACCAGAGCAAGGGGAGGCCCCGAAGGCGCTCGAGCTCATCCGCACTTTCGTCAAAACCACCACCCCAGAAACTGCCCCCTCAGATGTCTGATCTCACCTTCGCACATCCGCACGTCCTCTGGCTATGGCTCCCCCTCCTCGGCGGCCTCATCTGGCGCTGGTTCAGTGTCCCAGCCTCCATCGCAGTTTCATCCACCGCTCACTACACGGGTGGGCTTCCTGCCAAGTTCTTCGCCCCGCGCCACATTCTCCTCCTCTTAGAAGCACTCGCAGCAGGCGCCTTTATCATCGCCCTCGCTCGGCCTCAATCAGATGTTGAACTCATGCCCAGCGTAAAAGAAGGCACCGACATCATGCTCGTTCTAGATTACTCGAACAGCATGGACGCCTTTGATCCTGACTCCTCTATGGATGACTTCGCCGTCGAAAAAGCAATCCGCGAAGGCCGCATTAAAGACCGCCTCGGGGTAGCTCGTGACCAGATCATCCGCTTTATCAAACGCCGCTCCGGGGACCGCATTGGACTCGTGATCTTCGGGCATGACGGCTACCCCGTCGTCACGCCCACCCCAGATCACGACTACCTAATCGCCTACGTAAACCAGCTTGAGAACTCCCTCCTCTACAGCAACGAACGCGGCACCAACATCGCCGGTGGCATCAGCGCCGGCATCCAAGCCCTGAAAGATTATAATGAGACTCGCCGCACCATGGTCCTCATCACCGATGGTGACCACACCGTGACCGATGAAATCTTCACCCCCGTGACCGCTGCCGAGGCTGCTCGTTCCCAAGACATCACTATTCATACAGTCGGAATCGGCAGTGATGACCCCTATCTCCTAGAGAGCCTTAGCCGCATTGGGGCCATCATCCGCTTTGACACTCGTAACCTCGAAAAAATCGCCGCCATTACCAACGGCCGCTTCTTCCGCGCAAAAGACAACCAAGGATTCGAGGAGGTCATGAACACCATCGACTCGCTCGAGAAAACTTCCAAGAAAACCCCCGCCCTTGTCTACCAGCGCGACCTCTACCCTAGCATCCTCATCGCCGGCGCCCTCACCCTCGCCCTCGCCTTCATCCTCCGCCACACCCTCCTTCGCGAAATTTCCTAACCCACCTCCCCCCTCCGCCAGTCATGGAATTCTTAGCCCTCGACAAACACCTCATCTGGGTTCTGCCCCTCCTCATCCTAGCCCTCGGCGTCGCTTATTGGGCCTTCACCCAACGTCGCCACGCCATCGCTCTCCTCACCCAACACGCCGAGAACTGTCACCTTAAATCAAACGCCGGCCCCATCCGCCGCCGAATCCTCGCCGGAGTTCTACTCGCAGCCCTCATCCTCTCTCTCATCGCAGTCCTCCGCCCCATCGGGGGCACCGAAATCAGCGAACACCGCCGCCCTGCCAAAAACCTCGTCGTCCTCCTTGATGTCTCAAATTCCATGAACGCAGTAGATGCAGAAGGCATCAGCCGCATCGAAGCCGCCAAGCTCCTCCTCCGCGAGTTCATCAATAAACGCCCCACCGACCGTATCGGCCTCATCTCCTTCGCCGGTGCCACTTTTACCGAAAGCCCCGTCACCTTGGACCGCAGCATCCTCCTCTCAAAAGTGAACCAAATCACCCCCGGCGACATTCCCGTGGGAGGCACCGACATCGACTCCGCCCTTCGCGAGGCACAAAACCTCCTCACAGAAGAACCGCCGCCCGGCTCCGCCATCATCGTCCTCTCAGATGGCGATAACGTCACCGGACGCCAGCCTAAAGAAGTTCTCACCCGTCTCAAAAAGGCCAACATCCCCGTCCTCGCCATCGCAGTCGGGGTCGATGGTGTCGGAGCCCCTATTCCCTCCACCTCCCTCACCACGAGGGCCGATTTCTCCACTCTGGAAAATCTCGCCGATTCAACAAATGGCCTCCTCATTGCCGCTTCTCCAAGAGAGGTCGACGCCCAAGTGCAAGAACTCAGCAGCCGAGTTGACGCCATCGAGCTCAATGGCGAGAATATCGCTGCTGAAATTTTTGAGCGCCCCCTTGACCTCTACGCCTGGCCTCTCTCCATCGCACTTCTCTGCCTCATGATCCACCTCTTCCTCCCTCTCCGCACCAAAGTATGGCGCCCCCTCAGCGCCGCCTTCGCCCTCTCTCTCTCCATCTTCCTCCCCCCCTCCACCCACGCCCAAGTCGCCGACTCATACGAGGAAGCCCTCGCCGCAGCAAAGGAAGCGGAACTCCCCGTTCTCGCCATCTTCACCGGCTCAGATTGGTCAAAGCTCTCCATCACCTTCGAGCGGGAAATCCTCAGCCATCAAGTCTTCCAAAATTGGGCTGATGAGAAAGTCATCCGCACCATCATTGACCTTCCCCGCGTCGGTCTCGATGCTGAAGAACGTAATACCCGCCGCGCCCTCGCTCAGAAACTTGGCGTAATCAGCTACCCCCTCGCCATCTTCATCGACCCTCAAGGAAACACCCTCGGCACCCTCACTCATGACACCCAAGGCCCGGCCTCATGGATCAAACGAGCTGAGGCCATCCTAGCCGGAGAAGAAGGCGCCTCAGACACCGCAGCCTCGGTCGACTACCTTCCTGAAGAAATCCGCAAAGCCCTCCAAGCTGATGACCTTAGCCCCGCGCAACGCAGCGTCGGATTCTACAATAAGGCGCTCGAGCTGGAAAGAGCCACCCCCTCACTCAGCCTAAAATCAGAGGATCGCTTTGAGCTCCTCATCGACCTCTATAACCGTGCCGCAGACGCCGCTCCAAGCGAGCGCTCAGACCTTATTTTTGCCGCTCGGTTAAAGATCGCCCTCCTTCACCATCGCAAAGGTCAATCCCTCATTCCGAACTCTCCAGAAGACTTCCAAGCTAAGATGGCCGAAGAGCAACTCTCCCCTCCGGATCTCCTCAAAAAAGCAAAACGCTCCCTCCAAGAGGCCCTCAACCTCTATAAAAATTCCGTCCCCTTAAAACCAAACGACGAAGAACTCAGCGAAAACCTCGCCCTCGCCTACCAAAACCGCGATCGCATTCAAGCCTACCTTGACTACTTAACAGCTTACCAAAGCGCCGTCCAAAAAACCAATACCGCCCTCCAGCAAGAAAAACGCTTTGCCGATAGCATCGAGCGTGAAGTCACCACCCGCATAGAAGTAAATAAGGAAGCAATCGAGGCATCACTCAGCGCCATTCAAGACCTCATCAAAAAGGCCGAGGCCATCACGAACACCCCCACCATCCTTCCAGAAAACGGCCTTGATGATTATCGCCTCGCCGATGAAGACATCGCCCTCGCTCCCTCACCCCACCGCGAGCGCGACCTTCGCACTGCCCAGCAGCATATCCAAAACGCCCTAGATCACCTCGTCGACCCTCAACTCCAAAGAGCCGGCGATCAAGGCGAGGGTGAAGGGCAAGCCCAAGACGGACAAGGTGAAGGCCAAGGAAATGGAGAAGACGAAGGCAAAGGTGAAAACGGTAAAGACGAGGGCAAAGGCAAAGGCAGCCGCCAAAGAAGAGAAGACGCCGATAACCCGCAAGGTGACAAACCTGACGGCTCCGACTCAGAACCGAACGGTAATGAACCCGGAGAAGGCGGGGACCAAGGAGACGCTGAGAGTAATCTCCGCCGCGCCGAAAAAGAAAACGGAGACCTCCGCGACCGCCTCATGGACCGCTTGCGCCGTGAAAATCTCCGCCGAGGGAAGCGCGTCCCTCGAAGCAAAAATCACTAGCATTTTTTTACTTCCCTCATGACTCGCCTCCTCCCCCAGCTCCCCCAGCTCCTGTTGATTCTCTGTGCCCATGCCCTGATCTCGCTGCCCGCCATCGCTCAGAACATGCGGCTCACCCCTCCACCAGAGGTCATCATTGAGAAACAGATTCAACACATCAAGATCATCACCCAGGCCGAGCTGGAAATCGCGAAACTCCCACCCCACCCCAAAGTCACCTGGCTCGGAACCTCCAGCGTGCGCTTGCAAAACAACTCACGCCGTCAAATGCAGATCGAGCACCGCCTCGAATTCATCGCCAACTCCCCAGGCCTGCTCGAATTCCCCCCCATCCCCGTGGTCCTCGAAAACAAGGAATTTTTCATCCGTCTTGACGACATCCGCGTGATCCCGAATCGCGCCTCAAAAACTGACACCCGCCTCCTCGTCTACTGGAATGAGAAATCTGAAATCCCCAAAAAAGTCCACCTCGGCGAGGCCGTCGAGATTAAGTTCGTCCAGCTCGTCCGTAAAACTGAAGAAAGCTCCTCCATCCGCCCCTACTTCTCTCCCCCGTCAAACCGCGTCCTCGGCGGCCAATGGCACCCCTTCACGCGGGAAGAAACGCGTAAACCCTACCCCAGTGACTACTTCTTCTCATCACGCCGTGATGTCTTGCCAGGATCCTATCGCCGGAATTCTTTCTTCTTCGGGAGAGACCCCTATGACAGCCGTGACACCTACCGCGAAGCGACCCTGAAATTTGAAGGCGAATTCTACTCAGCCAGAACCTATCGAGCCCGCCTCTACTTCACCAAACTAGGCCGCGCCTCCGGTAAGCTCAGCTCCACGCTGGGCACCTCAGGCGCTCGCTCTGAAATCCGCACCCATACCCTACCCTTCGAAATTGAAGTTCTCCCCATCCCAGCCTTACCGAACGATCAAGCGATCGATACCGGGCTTGTGGGCGATTGGCAAATGAACTCCCTGATTCGCCCCCGCCAAGCTCGGGAAGCGCGGCCACTCTCCATCAACATTTTGATCGAAGGTCACGGAAACCCTGATCTCCGAAACTCGCTGGACCTCTCCGCAGATGGCTTCCCCTCAGTTGAAACCCAGTTTCTCCCTCGAGTCGGCCATAACTACAGCCGTTGGGAGGGCGAATTCCAACAAACCCTCCTCCCCACCGGCAAAGTCGGCATCCTTCCCGCCATCACTCTCGCCTCATTCAATACAGTGGATGACCAATGGCGCTACCACGAGATAAGCCCCGCGATCACCCTCCCCGGCTTCTCTGATGTCACCACCTCGCTCAGCCCACGCCGCGAGCTTGGCAAGGCCATCACACGCCCCGTCTTGCTGAACCTCCCCAGCGCGACCTTTGGAGCCTTCGCCATCGCCCCCCTCCTCCCCTTCCTCTTCGCCTTCCTCAAAAAGCGCCGTGAAGCCCGCGATCCTGAAGCTGAAAAACGAAAACTCCTTTTCAAGAAGCTCATCAAAGACTTCCAAGCTGGAAAGGGCAGTGCAGAGCACATCGACTCCATTCTCCTCCCCATTTTGCGGACCCACCTTGCACTTCCAGCGGGAGCCACCACCCGGGAAGTTGCCGAGGCCCTCGCTGATCCTGAACTCTCAGCGAGCCTCATCACACACGCTGAATCATCCTTCTCTCCCACCGCTGCACCAGTTGATTTTAAAGCCCTCGCCTCACAGCTTTCCAAAATCTCCCTCCTCCTGATCTTCACCCTCACCAGCCTCTCCACCGTCTCTCCGCTGCGCGCAAACTCGCTTGAAGAAGCGAACACCTTCCTCCAAGGAGGGAACTTTAGCCAAGCCATCAGCGTCTACCAAAACCTCATCAAGGAAGACCCTAACCGCGCCGCACTCCACTTCAACCTCGCCCAAGCTCACCTCGCAGCTGGCGAGCCCGCACGCGCCCGCGCCGCCTGCCACACCGCTCTCCTGCTCACTCCCCTAGATCAAGAAAGCCAGCAACTCATGACCGCGATCCGCGAGCGCATGGGAGACCTCACCGTAGCTCGCAACCGCTTCCTCAGCCTGCGTCCAGACCAATGGATCATCGTCGCGGCTGGCTTTTGGGTATTTTGCTTCAGCTATCTCGCCATCAGAAAACTACGCTCGATCCCTCTCTGGCCAGCACTCGTCATGATCGCGCTCTCACTCTGCTTCCTCGCCACCGCCGCCTGGAAGCAAAGCCACGACTACGCCGCGGAACAATACATGGTCATCGCAGATGAACTTCCACGCGAACCTAGCGCCGGTACTCCGGATTGGAATTTCCCAGCCCTCCGCGCCGGACAGATCGTCCGCGTCTCAGAGATTGACTCGACCCATGCCCGAGTCGCCACGGCGGACAGTAGCTTTTGGCTCCCCATCCAAGGCCTTCAACAAGTTTGGTAAATGAACACACGTCTCCTCCAGCTCCCTCGCTCTCTTAGCCTTAGCCTTAGTCTTAGCCTGATTCTCGCACTCACGCCGGCCTCCTTGCTCGGCCAGCTCAACTGGTCTGAACGAGAGGAAAAGGCGATTGCCCAGAGCACCCTCGCCTTTGCTCAGAAGCTCTCTCAGCAAATCGTCATCATCGGCCGCACCGGCCTCACCACCACCCGCGTCGCCACCGTGATCGATCAGGAGGGTCATCTTCTCGCCCCATTCATCGCCAGCATTGACGGACAAGATGCACCTTACCTTCTCTACCGTCCCGATGGCTCCCGCGTCCAGCTCACGACCGTCGCGGAAAAACCAAAACGCTTCCTCGCCCTCCTCAAACTAGAGGAAAAAGATGAATCCCTCATCCCTACACGCATTTCAAAAGTGGTCGATCACAGCGTCATGATTCCCACCTGCGCTCCCATCGCATCCCTCGGGGAAACTCCCAGCATCTCGGTGGACCACCTCGAATTCGCCCCACCAGAAAAAGCCACTGCAATCCGCCTTGATCGCTCGCTCTACTCTCCGGGCTCCCCCGTCTTTGACCTCTCCGGCAGCCTGATCGCCGTCACACTTGCATCCCGCCGCACCAACACTCCTGCCCTTTTTATCACCCGCGTTCTGGAGGAATTTGCCGAGCTTGATGCCCTCCTCCCTGAACTCAGCGAATCCGCTCTACCTAAACTGCCGAAGGCTCCCAAAATTGAGCCAAACGAAGCAGAAAAAATTCGTGAATCCTCACTCAACGAGGCCCGCGAACGATACCTCCAAAGCACGCAACAAAACCCTCTCCCCTGCGTGCACATCTTTAACGAAGGCGCTCCATCCACCCACTCCGTGATCGGCACCATCGTCCGTAAGGATGGGATGATCCTCACGAAGGCGAGTGATCTCGGCCCCGATCTCAGAGTCCGCTTTCGTAGTAAAAATTACCGAGGCATCCTCCTCGCAAGCGATGAAGCGAGTGACCTCGCCCTCGTCGGGATCGACGCCACCGACCTCCCCGTGGTGAGATGGAGCGATGAACTCCCGGCCCCCGGCAGCACCCTCGCAGCGCCCATCCTTCTCCAAGAAAGCACCGAGGACATGCTTACCAAGCCCAGCGCTCGCAGCGGCACCTTCAGCCACATTCTTAAGGCCCATACCCCCACGGTTCACGCCACGAGCCAAGTCACCTCCCTCGGCCTCGTCACCGAGCAAACGGAAGACGGCATCACGATTGCCGCCATTCAAAAAGACAGCCCCGCCTACGAGTCTGGCCTCTCCCCCGGCGACTTGATCGAAAAAATTGACGGTCAAAAAATCACGCAACGCTCCGAGCTGACCCGCATTTTAAACAGCCACCGCGTTGGCGATGAACTCAGCGTAGTCACAACGAGCCCCAACGGGCCGCAAGAATACTCAGTCACGCTCATCTCGCCCCGCCTCATTCCGCCAGCCACCGGGATCATCGTGCCACGCGTCAGTATGATCCCCAGCGTCCGCCGAGCCCCCTTCCCAGATGTGATGGTCCACAGCATTCCTCTCAATTCTTGGGACTGCGGCTCCCCGCTCTTCGATTCCCAAGGCCGCGCGCTCGGGCTCAATATCGCGGCTGCTTCTCCCAATCGTAGCCTCGCTCTCCGCCCCGCCACCCTCCGCAAGGTACTCGAAAAACTCCTCCGTAAAACCCGCGCATTTTAACGCCTCCCGCCATGAAATCACTCCTCACCTCGGCTCTTTCTCTTCTCCTCCTCGCCCCTCTCAGTGCCCAAAACACCGAGAATGCGCCCGCAGCGCAAGAAGCGCCAAGCACCCCAGCTCCGCAAAGCCCGCAGGAGTTAGACAAGCTCGTCCAAGCTCTCTCGCCAGATCTCGTCAAAGCCACGATTGCCGTGATGCTCGATGGCGGCTCCGGATCGGGCGTGATTGTCAGCCCAGATGGCCTCGTCATCACGGCAGCTCACGTCACCTCAGAAGCCGGTAAGGAAATGACAGTCCTACTCTCGGATGGCCGCGAGCTCCCCGCGACGAGCCTTGGCGTGGATCACGAGACCGATGGCGCTCTCCTTCAGATCAATGCCCCAGGCCCCTTCCCATTCCGCCCCTACATGAAGACGGCAGACTATCGCATCGGCGACTGGGTCATCGCCACCGGTCACCCTGGCGGCCCCGTGCTTGGCCGCCCCTCGCCGGTCCGCCTCGGACGCATCTCAGAGGCCGGCACCAAAAGCGGATTTTCCGACGCCATCACCACCACCGCAATGGTCATTTCAGGAGACTCCGGCGGCCCTCTCTATAACCTCAAAGGAGAAGTCATCGGCATTAACAGTAACATCAACGTCTCGTGGAACGTGAATCGCCACGTCCCACTCCCCTCCATCGTAGCCCGCTGGGAAGCCCTCCTAAAAGGCGAGTCCTTTGGCCGCGCGCAGCAAAACGGCCCAGATCCTAACTCGATCTTTGATGAGCCTTACGCCGAGATGCGGGAGCGCTTCGAGGAGGCTCTTGAAAAACACGCCACCCAAGCCGCCGCGGCGGAGTTGCTGGCCCGTCCCCGCCTCCTAGATCCTCATCACATGCAGGCACTTTTGAATGAATGGGAGCCAGATCCAGAGGCCGAAAAAGCCCCCCAATACGGCTTTACTCTCGAGGCCAATACCCCCCGCATCGTCTCCATCATTCCGGGGAGCCCCGCCGCCCTCGCCGGGCTCAGCGAGGGAGACCTCATCACCTCCGTGAATGAGGAAATCATCATTCGCACGATCCCTCTCACTCTAAAGTTACGTTCTGGCGAGGAGCTGACTCTCAGCACGGACAGCGGGAAATCCGTCACCCTAAAACCAGCTCAAGTGATCGCCCGCAAGCACTTCCCACAACCCGTCGCCGGACTCGTGAACATGATGGTCAGTGATGCTCCCGAGACTGGCACGAACGCCATCTCCAACGAGGAATTCCTCTCTTCACTCCAAGGTCTGCGCGAGAGTCTCACCCGCTCAGTTCTCCCTCTTAAAAACCAGAAGGGTGAAACCATCGTAAGCGCCACCGTGATCCATGAAATCGGCCAACTCCTCACCAAAGCCTCTGAAATAAAAGACAGCGAGGGCCTAGTCGCCAGCTTTGACGGCGAAGATTACCCGGTCGAAGTCATGGCGATCGATGAACAGTTCGACATCGCCCTCATCCGGATTTCCGCCCCCGGCTTGCTGCCCGCCCCCGGCTTGCTGCCCGTCAGCTGGGAGCCACGGGAGCCGAAAGTGGGTCAACTTTTACTCACCCCCACGCCCCGCGGCTTCCTCTCAGGAGTCATCACTCAACCTTCCCGCTCTGCTCCAAAGAAGGGCTACGAGCTCAACCACCGTAGCGAACAAAGCAATACCTACCTCGGCGTTTCTTTCTCGCCTGAAGCGGTGGATCCGGTGATCGAGAAAGTGGAAATCGGCAGCCCCGCCGATAAAGTCGGCCTGCTCGAAGGGGACCAAATTCTAGAATTTGAAAAATCAAAGGTCGAAAACCTAGAGGCCCTCTCTGCGCAAATTGCGAAGCGCAGCCCTGGGGAAAAAGTCACCCTTTTAGTCAAAAGAAATGACGAGGAAATCATTCTCGAGCCCATTCTGGATCTCCGCCCGCGCACTCTGAGCGGGACCTTCGATCAAGACGCCTCACGCCGTGACGGCGCACTCTCCTCGCTCAGCGCGAATGGCGGAGAGCTCAGCCAGCGCCGCGCTGGCTTCCCACACGCTCTCTATCATGATCAAGCGATCAACCCGCGCCTTACCGGCGCTCCTCTGCTCGACCTAAAGGGCAAGGTGGTCGGCATTAACATCGCGCGCGCCCTCCGCCACCGCTCGCTCGCCATTTCCACCGAGCGGATCGACCGCATCGTCGCCCAGTTACGGCAAGCAGCCCGCGAGCGGAACTAGCTGAACTAGCTGAAATGAAGGGGGCAAAAAAAACCGCGTCCGCTATTCTACCGCGTCCGCTATTCTAAAACCTCTTATTCTGAGACCGCATCCGCCGGAGTGCCCGTGGAGGGATCCGCAGCTTCAGGCTGCAATTCAGACTCCAGACCGGGGAGAGTATTGACCCAGCGATGCAGCTCATAGCCTTCCCCCAAGCCCCCAATCTCGGTCAAAAGCCGTAAACATTCCTCCCGCCAAAAATCATAATCAGGGGCGCTCCACTTCTCCGCAGAACTGCGCGGGAAGACAAGATAAGTGACACTCACATCAGAGACAGGACGATAGTAGGAAGATGATTTTTCATTAATTTGCTTCGCCATTCGCAAGCTCGCCTCACCCACCTTAAAACTAGGGCCAGCATCTCCCACGATCGCGGGATAAATCGTCTCTCCGTAAATCACGATGACATAATCCCCCACATTCGGGCCATACGGGCTCTCTCGGTCTCGGATCACATCCACTGGAATCACGATAAAGGGATCGTAATCCGCGATTAGAAAACTGCGCTTTTGCATGTCCTCGATCCCCGTCTCAAGGCGTGAGACCTCCCTTGCATCACCCTTTGCCTTGGCCTTCTGCAGCCTTGCTTGCCAGCCTGCAATGAGCGGATTTTCTACCGTGCCAGTCTTTGGCCAACCGTAACTGGTGAAGGGCTGATAGTAGGGAGAATTGACAATTTTCTCAGGCATCGTGGCCAGGCGATCACCATCGGACCCGTCCGAGACCACGTCCATATCGCCCTGCAACAAGAAGACCTTCCGCTTCGATTCCGGATGCTCCATCTCCAGCATCGTCTGACAATCATAGTAATTATGCTTCGTCAAAAGCCGATCAAGACGGTGCGCATTCTTCTTCAAACGCGCTGCCTTATTATCGTAAAGATTCTTGAAAAATGGTGACACTTGCGCGCTCGCCATCATCAATTTTAAGCCGGGAAGAATCTGAGGCAGCGCAGCATTCACTTCACAGACTTCCTCAAAAGTTTGAGCCGATTTTGGGCGATTCACGGAGAGAGTATAGCTCGCCTCATAGGTCCCTTCATCCGTGCGCTCGGTCGAGGTCAAGCGGCCAGCCCTCTCTACCACTCCTGATTTAAAATCGAAGCCCTTCGAGGTTTGCGCGACATCCGAACCGGCTTTGACATTGTAATAAGCGGGTCGGATCTTCACCACTTTTTCTACGATCTTCTCCTTCACAACGATCTTCGGCTCCGGAGCAGGGCCGGGCTTTACAATCACCTTCGGCGGCTTCGCCAAGCCCAGCTTACGGCGGATTTTTTCCGGAGCAGGTGTTAAAATCACCAGCCCTAATAAGGCTGCCAGAGCCGCGAAACATGCTGCAAGCCATGGAAAAGGCTCTCGCTGACGGCGCTTCACGCCTTCTAACTCAAAAGGATCCTGATTATTCTGAGACATAGTCTTGGGGTTGCGGTAATTTAAACACTCGGAGAAAAAGGGAAAGGGATTTTAAAATCTCGATCCCGCGCTAGACTCCGCACATGAGTCGCGAAGACATCAAACGCCTAACTGAATTAGCCTCCTGCGGAGGGTGAGCCTCAAAACTCGGCCAAGCCGAACTCACGCAAGTCTTGCGTGGCCTCTCAAACATTTCTGATCCTAATCTTCTCATCGGCTCGGCAAGCTCGGACGATGCCGCTGTTTACCGGATTCATGATGAGCTTGCCCTCGTCCAGACCCTCGACTTCTTCACCCCCATTGTCGACGACCCCTACCTCTTCGGCCAGATTGCAGCCGCGAATTCCCTCTCTGATGTCTACGCGATGGGCGGGCAACCCATTACCGCAATGAACATCGTAGCCATGCCCACCGACGAGGTCTCGCTCGATGTCATCAACCAAATCCTCAAGGGCGGGGCCGATAAGGTCGCCGAGGCCAAGTGCGCCCTCGCAGGAGGCCACACCGTGCAAAACCCTGAACCTCTTTACGGGCTCTCAGTCACTGGGACGCTGAACCCGAATCAAGTCATCTCGAACGCCGAAGCCCAAGCGGGCGATCTCCTCCTCCTCACCAAGCCCCTCGGCACCGGCATTATTTCCACCGCTATTAAACGAGGAATCTGCTCCCCTGAGCTGGAAGAAAAAGCCTCGCTCCAGATGGCCTCGCTCAACACCCCCGGAGCGGCCTTGGCCTCCCGTGGCCTTACCCGCGCCGGCACTGATGTCACGGGATTTGGTCTGCTCGGCCACCTGAGTCACCTCTGCCGCGAGTCTCATCTAAGCGCTCGCATCGACTCCTCCGCTGTTCCCAGCATCGCCCCCGAGGTCAGCGAGTTCATTCAGAAAGGCTGCGTCCCCGGAGGGAGCCGTGAAAATCTCCGCCTCGCCAATGAGTTCACCTCTTTCCACTCCGAGGTCGCCGAAGAGATTCACGTTCTTCTCGCCGATGCCCAAACCTCAGGAGGCCTCCTCCTCGCCGTGAAGCCAGAAGACCTCGATCAAGCAAGGGCGATCCTGCTAGAAAACGGCGCTCCCATCGCCGCCGAGATTGGCATCCTCAGCAGCGCCGAGGAGAAAGCTGTCATCGTCGAATAGATCCGCGAAATTTTGGCGCAAGCTCAAGCTCAAGCTAAAACTCAGGCAAGACGGGCCCGCAACTCAGCGGGAATCTCGATCCCCTTCATCGTCTTCAGATCAAGGCACACCGAGACCATTTCGCCAGTTCCGTGGACCTCCTCAGATCCCGCCACCCCAATTTCAAAAGCATATCGTAGCGAGCGAGTCCCCCGCTCGGCGATCTTGACCCGCACTCGCACCGTATCACCAAAGCGGATCGGTTTTTGGAAATCCGCACTCGCATGAACGCGCGGCCAGCCAAGCTCGCCTTCATCCAGACTGACCCCTCGCTCGCGCAGAAAGGCATGCTCTGCCGCCTCCATCCAACGATAGAAATTTGAAAAATGCACCATCCCTGCGGAGTCCGTTTCGTAGAACTCCACCGGCCGACTCCACACAAAGTCATTCTTCATCTCAAAGCCCCCTTTCTAAATTGTTCACCCGTTATTCTGCTCATCGCCCCCTCATCATAGCGCTCTCTCATCGCAGGCCGACCATTTTTTCCCTGAAGCTCGACTCGATGTGACAGAATGGTCACACTAAAACGGCATGAAAGACCAAGCAGGCAATGTTCGATTCTCCCAAACTATGGAACACATCCTAATTATTGAGGACGAGACAGACATCGCCCAACTCATCGCCTTCAATCTCGAGCGGGAAGGCTACTCGGTGGACATGGTCCATCATGGCCGCGAGGGACTTGAACGCATTCTCAAAGACCAACCCAGCCTCGTCATATTAGATCTCATGCTCCCAGGAATGGATGGCTACCAAGTCCTAAAAGAAATGCAGCGTGACTCCCGCTCTCATGCCATCCCAGTCCTCATGCTCACCGCCAAGAGCCAGGTTGATGACCGCATTAAAGGGCTAGAATCAGGCGCAGATGACTACCTCACCAAGCCCTTCAGCCCGAAGGAAATGATCCTCCGGGTGCAGGCCATTATTAAAAGAAATCGCTCCACTCCCGGCTCCGTCATTTTCTCCTTTGGACCCTTCCGCTTTGATAAAAACAATCTTGCCTTCTACCTGAATGAAGAGGCCATTCCTCTCACCTCCACTGAGTTTAAACTACTCCTATTCCTCTGCCAGCGCGCTGGGCAAGCACAAGACCGCAATGACCTCCTCAAAGTCATTTGGGGATACAATGACATCGTCCACAGCCGGACCCTTGACACCCACATGAAGCGGCTCCGCCAAAAACTCGGTGACTCCAGCTCGCTCATTGAAACAGTCCGCGGAGTGGGTTATCAAATCCGCGAAATCGAATGATTTTCCTCATTTCCGCCTGCGCCCTTTTTTTGCTCATCGCCCTGATCCGCACGCGCAGCCGCTTGGCCACCTCCGAAAGCCAAAACCTCAGACTCCAGCAAGACTCAGAAGCGCTAATCACCCGCTTCGAAGAGGGTCACCAACGCGAAATTAAGCGCCTTCTCGACGCCCTGCCCTACGCCTTTTTCTCGATCAACGCACAAGGGAAAATCATCCGCCTCAATCAAAACGCTCACGAGATCTTCGGCGAGCGAAACATTTTAAACCGTAGCATTCGCCAAGTGTTTTTCGATGCTCCCATCGTGGAAGAAATCGAAAAAGTTCTCAACTCTCCCGGCAAACGCATCCAGCAACTCAGCTTCCCGGCCGATTCCGCCTTCTCAAAGAAATCTAACAAGAAAGAATCGCACTGGGAGCTCGCGCTTCACCCCGTTTCTATCGAGCGTGATTCGATCGAGGTTCAAGTCATGATGCGTGACATTAGCGCGAACATAGAGACTGACCAAATCAGGCAAGACTTCGTTGCCAATGCCTCGCACGAACTCCGCACTCCCCTTGCGATCATCTCAGGCTACCTTGAAAACCTCACCGAAGAAGACGGGCTAAGCAATGAAGCGATCGCCAAAAAAATGCTCACCGTCATGGAGCGCCATGTCGTGCGGATTAATCACATCGTGGAGGAAATGCTCCTCATCTCCAAGCTCGAGTCCGCCAAAGCCGCCCCTCTAAAAATCTCCACCTTTTCCCTCGCTGATTGCCTGAATGATATCATTGAGCGGCTCGAACTCGTCATCGAAAAACAAAAGGCGCAAGTCCTGAACCGAGCCCCCGCCCTGCAAATGAGTGGGGACCTTTTTTATTGGACCCAGATCCTCTTCAACCTCATCGAGAACGCCCTCAAGCAAAATACCCAAAGCCCCGTCACCATTCTCATCACCGCAGATCAAAAAGAATCTGGCATGATCGAAATCAAAGTCAGTGACAATGGCATCGGCATCCCCAGCTCAGATCTCCCCTTCATCTTCAAACGCTTCTTCCGGGTCGAAAAACATCACTCCCGAAATCAGGTCAAAGGGACCGGCCTCGGCCTCTCGATTGTGAAGAGAGCCGTCGAGGCGCACGGAGGACAGATCAGCGCCCGATCGACCCCAGGCCTCGAAACGACCTTCGTGATCAAAGCACCTCAGCCACCAATTTGTGACTCCCCGCTCTCGCCTTAATTTTTCATCCCAGCTCGGTCAGAGCCAAGGCCCGCTCTTTCAGCTCCTCCGCGCAGGCTTCCCAAATCATCTCGTCGATTTCATGCACATCGACCCCCTGCCCCGCCTCTTTTAAAAGAAGCACCGTCAGCTCGCCTCCCAAATGCTCACGGAACTCCTCCAAGCCATGAAAGACGCGCCGCCGCCCCTCCTCATCCCGCAGCTCCAAGGCTTCATGCCAAACCGGTAAGGCAAGCTGCTCAATCACACACAAAACCCGCTCCGCCTCCCGCTCATCAAGCAAACCCACCCTCGCTGCGTAAAGCGTATCCAGCGCGACCCCCACAGAAACAGCCTCCCCATGGCTGAGTTTAAAATCACTAAGTTGCTCTAACTTATGCGCTGCCCAGTGCCCATAGTCGAGCGGCCGGCTGCTCCCCAGCTCGAAGGGATCTCCCCCTTGCGCAATATGCCGCGCATGCAGCAAGGCTGAGCGCTGCACCGCCTCTTCTAAGGCTCCCTCATCCAGCTCTCGTAACTTCCCCACATTCGCCTCCATCCAAGTGAAAAATTCACCATCACGGACTAAGGCCACTTTGACCGCCTCGATCAGGCCTGCTCGCCGCGTCCCCTCCGGCTGAGTGTGTAAGAAGCAAAAATCATTCACCACCGCAAACGGCACCGCAAACGCCCCGATAAAGTTCTTCTTACCGAAGGCATTCAGCCCATTTTTCACCCCCACTCCACTATCGTCCTGCGATAAGGTAGTCGTCGGAAAGCGCAGTAATCTCACCCCTCGGTGCCCCGTCGCCGCCGCATAGCCGACCACATCTAAAAAAGCCCCACCGCCAATCACCATGACATATGAATGGCGATCGATCCCCTTCTGCTCGATCTGCGCCATGGCCGCTTGATAAACTGCATCACCCCGCTTCGCCTCCTCACCACCAGGTAGCCACTCCACTCCCGCCAAGCTCAAGCCCCGCAAATCTGAAAAATAACTCTGAATCTCAGCCTCCAATTTTGGGAAAAAAACCCGCAGTCCCTCCTCCACGAAAACCAGCACCTTACTCCGCCCTCTCGTCTCCAGAAGCTCTGCCACCAAGGAGTTCTCGGCACGGAAGGCCCCCCGCGTAAAGCGGATCTGGTGACGGAAATTCACCGTGATATTAAAGTCCTCTCCGCTCATCATCTTCGTGCCTATCTAACTCCTCATACGCGACTTGGCCACCGATTCTTTAAATGTATCTTTAAAACATGCCCAAGATTCACTCCCACCATGAAGGACGCTACCTCTCACTCCGAGAAATCGATGACTGGGAATTTGCAAGCCGACCGAACGCCACCGGAGTCGTCGGGATCTTTGCCCTCACCGACCAAGAAGAAGTCATCCTCGTAGAGCAATACCGCCGCCCCATGCAGGCGCGAGTCCTCGAAATCTGCGCCGGACTCATCGGTGACGAAGCCGAATTCGCCGATGAAGAAATCATCGCCTGTGCTCAGCGTGAACTCCTCGAGGAAACCGGCTACACTCCGGGAAACATCTCACACCTCCTCAGCTCACCAACCTCAGCCGGAATGAGTGATGAAATGACCCACCTCTTTTTTGCAGAAAATTGCCAAAAGACTGCCCCCGGCGGCGGAACCGCAGAAGAAGACATCACCACCCATCTCGTCCCCCTCCCACAGCTCGCCACCTTCCTCAAGGAGGCTTCCGACCGTGGACTCCTAATTGACTTCAAAATCCACTCATCTGTCGGACAACTCGCACTCGAAAAAGGTCAATCATTGTAATAAAAAGAGACAAGTTTGTAATAGCCATTAATCTCCCTACGTAAACCCCTTCACTGAATCGATTCTTCTTAAATGAAACGCCTAATCACTCTCCTTTCACTCTCGGCTTTCTCATTGCCCAGCTTTAGCAATGGCGAAGAGCTTCCTGACATCGTCGATTTCAACGATCATGTGCAGCCGATTCTCTCTGAATACTGTTACCACTGCCATGGCCCTGACTCCTCCACTCGAGCACCCAAGAAGAATCCACTGCGTCTCGATCGAGAGGAGTATGCCTTCCTGCTCCGTCCCAATGGCCAGCCCACCATCATTAAAGGCGACCCAGACGGCTCCGATTTTATCAAGCGCATCATCAGCACCGACATCAATGATGTCATGCCACCGCCAGAATCTCACAAAAAACCACTCAAGCCCGAAAAAGTCGCGCTCCTTAAAAAGTGGATCGAACAAGGCGCCCCGTACGAAGAACACTGGTCCTTCATCCCACCCACTCGCAGTGAAGTGCCAGAAATCGACTGGGGATATAATACGATTGATAAATTCATCGCCGCCAAACATCAGGAAAAGAACCTCGAGCCTAGCCCGACCGAGGAACCTGCCCGCCTCCTGAGGCGTCTAAGCTTCGACCTCACAGGCCTTCCACCAACGGCAGATGAAGTGGCCAGCTTCCGCGAAATGGCTGCAAAAGATCTCACCACCGCGATCGAGCTCACCACCGCCAAGCTCCTCGCCACCGACTCCTACGCCGAGCACTTCGGCCGGCACTGGCTAGATGCCGCCCGCTACGGAGACACACACGGCATCCACTACGATAACTACCGAGCCATCTGGCCTTACCGCGATTGGGTCATCGAGGCTTTCCGCCAAAACATGCCCTTTGATCAATTCACCCGCGAACAAATCGCTGGCGACCTCATGCCAGATGCGAGCCTTGAGCAGAAAATCGCCACCGGCTTCAGCCGCTGCATTCCCACCACCGGAGAAGGTGGCGCCATCGAGAAAGAATATGAAGCCATCTATGCTTCAGACCAAGTGGCGACCACTTCCGCCGTATGGCTAGGGCTCACCACCGCTTGCGCCGCCTGTCATGATCACAAATTTGACCCCATTTCTCAAAAGGACTTCTATGCCCTCACCGCCTTCTTCCGCAATACCACCATGCAAGCGATGGACCACAACAAGGCAGATCACCCACCGAATGTCTTCGCTCCAAGAATCGAGGACCGGGAGCGCTGGAACACGCTTAGCAAGCAAGTCAGTCAGATCGATCAAACTCTCGCAGAGCGCCGTAAGGAAGGCAGCGAAGACTTCGAGAATTGGCTCGCTGGACTGGAAGCACCTGCCTCCTTTATCAAAGCTGACCTCTCCCTTCCCCTCGTCGTCTCAGCCCAAAAAATCACAGCTCATTCGGACGGAAAACATGAAAGCTTCGACTTCCCTCATAAAACGAACCGCGTGCCCGGACTTGGCGAAGTAACTCACATCTCAGGGATCAACCTACCCCTAGGTGAACTCGCCATCTTCGATGCCCGCGATCAAGTCAGCCTCGGAGGCTTTATCTACCTCGATGGCCCGACGAACGGCCCCATCATCTCACGCATGGATGACAGTTCTCAGCATCGCGGCTGGGACCTCTGGATCGAGAAAAACCGCATTGGCGCTCACATCATCGATCGCTGGCCTAACAAAGCGATCAAGGCAGTCAGCGACGAGCCACTCGAGGAAGGGAAATGGCATCACATCATGGTCACCTATGATGGACTAGCCCCAGCCGGTGAAAGTTTAACCATCTACCTCAACGGGAAAGCAGTCTCCTCCACGTACCAATCCAAAACGCAGGTCGACTCCCTTCTCACCAAGGTCCCGACCCGCCTCGGCGCACGCTCCCCGAGCCACGAACTCCGTGGATCCGCCGGCTTCCACGGCTTCCAATTCTTCAAACGGAAACTCAGCCCCCCTGAGATCGAAAAAGTAAGCCAACAGTCTTACCTCGACGGACTCCTCGCCAGCACAGAAGGCAAAAAAAACACCGCTTTCACACAACTTCTCCGCGATCATTTCGTCAACACGATCGATCCCAAGACAAAAGAATTAGTTGCTAGCAAAACCCGCCTCCTCGATGAGTTGGACACCCTACGGACCCGTGGCTCAGCCACCTTAGTGATGGAGGAAAAAGAAGGGGATGCCTTTGCTCACATTCTTGATCGTGGGGAATACTCGCTCGAAAAAGAAAAGGTTTACGCTGAGATCCCAGAGCTCTTCCAGACCGAAAAATCTGATCGCAAAAAATCCCGCCTGGATCTTGCCAACTGGCTCGTCTCCGAGAAAAACCCCCTCACCGCGCGCGTCACGGTGAACCGTATTTGGTATTATTTCTTCGGCAGCGGAATCGTCGAAACGAACGAGGACTTCGGGATCATGGGAGCCCGCCCTTCTCACCAAGAACTTCTCGATTACCTCGCCCTCGAGCTCATGGAAAACGCCTGGGATCTTCAACACATCAAGAAGCTCATCACCAGCTCCGCCACCTACCAGCAATCTGGCAAGACCACCTCTGCCAACCGCGAGAAAGATCAAGAAAACATCTACCTCTGGCGCGCTCCCAGACATCGCCTAGAAGCAGAGCAAATCCGAGACTTGGCCCTCGCCTCCAGCGGCCTCCTCGTCGATCAAATTGGCGGCCCCTCCGTGAAGCCCTACCAACCTGACGGCCTCTGGGAATCAGTCGCCATGGTGGGTTCTGACACCCGCTTCTACAAACAAGATCAGGGTGACGGACTCTACCGCCGCTCCGTCTACACCTTCGTAAAGCGCAACGCCGCTGCCCCTTCCATGGAGATTCTTAACGCGCCAAACCGGGAAGTCTTCTGCGTGCGCCGTGATCGCACCAACACCCCGCTTGCCGCCTTCGTCACCATGAATGACATCCAGTTCATCGAAAGCTCCCGCGCCCTCGCCACTCGCGCCATGAAGGTCAATGAATCGTTCAGCCAGCGCCTCGACTTCATCACCCTCGCCCTCATGGCACGCACCCTTAATAATGCAGAACAAGAGATCGTAAAAACTGCCTTCGATCATCATCTGGAATCCTATCAAGAGAAAAAAGACCTCGCTGCGCAACTCCTTGCGCTGGGCGAAAGCAAGGTCGACTCCTCCCTTGACCAAGCTCAGCTCGCTGCGTGGACCATGATTGCCTCACAGATCTTCAACCTTGACGAAACCCTCACAAAATAAGCTATGAACACGATTGCCGATTTCAACGCCGCCGTTTCTCGACGCCAGTTTTTCCGCAAGAATGGCATCGGTCTCGGAGCCGCCTCACTCGCCACCCTGCTCCCCGGGAACCTTAGCGGGCTCTCGAATGCAGCCGTTCCCGAGGAGCTCAAAAAAGTCGCCCCGAAGGCGAAGAGAGTCATTTTCCTCTCCATGCTCGGAGCCCCCAGCCAGCTCGACCTCTTCGACTACAAGCCGAAGCTCAAAGAGCGCTTTGCTGAGGACCTCGGCGGCTATTTAAAAGAGCAAGGTCAACGCCTCACCGGCATGACTTCTGAGCAAGCCAAGTTCCCCCTCGCCCCTTCTCTCTTTAAGTTTAAGCAACACGGGAAATCCGGCGCTTGGGTCTCAGAACTCCTCCCTTACACCGCTAAGATGGTCGATGACATCACCATCGTAAAGTCGATGAACACGGAGGCCATCAACCATGAACCCGCCAACCAACTCTGCTACACCGGAAGCCAACAGAACGGAAAGCCCTCACTCGGTTCCTGGCTCGCCTACGGACTCGGATCACAAAATCAAGACCTTCCCAACTTCGTAGTCCTGCATGCCCAGCACACGGGCCCCGGAAACGTCCAAGCAATCTCTTCCCGTCTATGGGGCTCCGGCTTCCTTCCCGGAAAGCACGCAGGCGTTGCCTTCCGCTCAAAAGGCGACCCGGTTCTCTTCCTGCGAGATGCTCCCGGGATCGACCGTGATCTCCGGCGTAAAATGCTCGATAGCCTAAACACGCTGAACCAAAAATCATACGATGTCGTCGGAGATGCTGAGATTCAGACCCGCATGCAGCAATATGAAATGGCCTTCCGCATGCAGGCCTCCGTCCCTGAGCTTTCAGACCTCTCTTCCGAGGACGAAAAGACCCGTGAAATGTATGGGCCACAGGCCAATACCTCTGGCTCCTTTGCCAGCTCATGCATTCTTGCTCGTCGCATGATGGAGCGCGGAGTGCAGTTCGTGCAGATCTTCCACCGTGGTTGGGATCAACACAGCAACCTTCCCGCTCACATCAAACCGCAGTGTGAGGACATTGATCAGCCCTGCTGGGCCCTCATTCAAGACCTCAAGCAACGCGGGATGCTTGATGATACTCTCGTCATCTGGGGTGGCGAATTTGGCCGCACCGTTTACTCACAGGGTCAATTAACTGAAAGCGACTACGGCCGGGACCACCACCCGCGCGCCTTCACCATGTGGATGGCTGGCGGTGGGGTCAAAGCGGGCGAGATCTACGGAGAGACGGATGACTTCGGCTATAACATCACCGAGAACCCAGTTCACATCAGCGACCTGCACACCACCATCCTACACCAACTTGGGATCGATCACCACAAGCTCACCTTCAAGTATCAAGGACTGGATCAAAAACTGACAGGAGTAAATCCTACCAAAGTCATCACAGACATTCTCGGATAAAACAAAGCCCGCAAGCCCGGAAAAACGGAGTCAACAGAGGGAGGGCAGAACATCCCTCCACACCATCTACCCCCTTCAATGCGGCACTACGGCATTTCCTTGTGGTGGGGAGACGTTTTCCCTAGCTTGAACGCGATGCGAAAAGATCCCCTCACAATTTCCATGATCATTGCAAGTCTTTCGCTTGCCACCCTTCTTTCCTCCTGCGCCCTCATTACCACCCCCGTAAAGGTGATCGGGAAAGCTGCCACCACCAGCATCGGGCTGGCTGGTAAGACTGCCGGAGCAGGGATCAATGCCCTCTCGTCAAAGCCCTCAAAATCTTCAGATCCCTCAGATTCCGAGAAATAAAAGTAGGGCCTCCCCTGTCACAAAATGAGCGGAACTCACTCAGATGAGAGCAAGCTAGCTCTCATCCTCCTCTGCTGGAGGAGCGGTGGGTAGTTTATCAACCTCATCGAGAAGATTGACCACGTCCACCCCACGCAGTGCAGAAGCATCTTCACGGAAGCTGAGGACCGGAGTGCTCCGCATCGTGACGCGCTTCGCGACCTTGCTTTGGATAAAGCCGCGTTTCCGCGAAAGTTGATCCAAGATGCCCGGAGTGGAGCCTCCTAGAATACTCACGAAGACTTTTGCCTCCTTAAGATCTTGCGTGACGTCAACATCGGTAATGGTGACCAAGGCTTGATTCCACTCAAAGTCACGCTGGACCACGGCGCTGATCTCACGCCGTAATAGCTCGTTCACTCGGTCCAGACGCTTTGCCATCGCTTAGAGGGTCTGGTCGATCTTATCGAGAGTGTAGCACTCGATGACATCGCCTTCTTCATAGTCATTGAAATTACCGAGGCGGATTCCGCACTCGATTCCCTGCTTCACCTCATCCACCTCATCAGTGAGGCGGCGCAGGGTGGACATCTTGCCATCGAAGACCGGCTGCTTGCCACGCAGAACTCGCGCATGAGCCTTGCGGGTGACTTTGCCACTCTTGATGACACAACCAGCGGCTCGCCCACCGTTGACCTTGAAGACTTTCTTTACGGAGGCCCGGCCGATCACCGTCTCACGCACCTCAGGATCGAGGAGCCCCAGCATGGAGTCCTTCACTTGGTCGATGAGTTCGTAAACGATCGAGTAGAGCTTCACCTGCACTCCTTCAGCCTTCGCCGCTTTCACCGCTTTACCGTCCACCTTGACATTGAAACCGAGAATGATGGCATCCGCCGAACTCGCCATGAGAACATCGGATTCATTAATCGCGCCGGCTCCGGCAATCAGGAAATTTGCCTCCACCTTCTTGGAATCGATTTCGAGGATGGCATTCTTTATGGCCTCGGCAGTTCCCTGCACATCGGAGCGCAGGATGAGCTTCAACTGAGCCTTCCCTCCACCGGAGACGGCCGTAAGCATGTCTTCAAGCCGGTTTTTCTTAGGGGCATCAAGACGATTCTTGCGCTGCTCATCCATCCGCTCGGCGGAGAGCTTTTTAGCGGCGCGCTCACTCTCCATTCCGACGAGGGAATCTCCGACATTTGGCAACTCTGCAAAGCCGAGAACCTCTACGGGAGTGGAGGGGCCAGCGGCTTTGACCTGCTCACCATTTTCATCGAGCAGGAGTTTCACCTTGCCCGCGAAGGGGCCACAGATGAAGGGTTGGCCATTTTTGAGGGTCCCACTTTCGACAATGACGGTGGCGGTATTGCCACGCCCTGCCTTCACACTGGCCTCGATCACTGAAGCGCGGACGTTGGCCTTGGGATTTGCGCGGAGTTCTAGGACCTCAGCTTGTAAGGCCATGAGCTCTAAGAGTTCATCCACCCCTTCTCCAGTCTGAGCTGAGACTTTGACACACTCGGTGTCGCCGCCCATTTCAGAAGGCACCAGGTCATGCTCCATCAGCTGAGTCATGACACGCATGGGGTCCGCAGCGGGGAGATCAATTTTATTAATCGCGACGATGATCGATTTCTCTGCCGCTTTCGCGTGCTTAATGGCCTCCTCGGTCTGAGGCATGATGCCATCATCAGCGGCGACAATGATGACTACGATGTCAGTGACATCGGCACCGCGTGCACGCATCTTTGAGAAAATCGCGTGACCGGGGGTGTCAAGGAAGGTGACGCTGCGCTCACCATGCTTCACGCTGTATGCGCCGACATGCTGAGTGATGCCGCCAGCCTCCCCAGAGGCGACCTTGGCCTTACGGATATGGTCGAGAAGTGAGGTTTTGCCATGATCGACATGCCCCATAAAAGTGATAATGGGAGCGCGGTAGGCCATTTGCTCCTCGGGTTCCTCTTCCGCTGCTTCTGGCTCCTCGAAGACCTCGACTTCTTTATGAACGCCACTCCCTTTTTCGCGCTTTTCACGCTCGAAGACGAAGCCGTGGGCCTCACAAACCTTCTCGGCAATCTCGGGCTCGATAGCCTGCGTGGGTGCGACAAAAATCTCGAGCTTGATGAGATCTGCCATAATCTCGAAGGGTAATTTACCCATCTTCTCGGCCAGATCACTGACGATGATGGGAGGCTTAATGCTGATGACATTTCCCTCGACCGAACTGGCGTCTTCCGCAGAACCTTCTGATTCAGCGGGCTCCTTAGATTCCGCAGAAGGCTCTGCGGCTTTGACAAATTCTGGATCTTTCTTGTCCTCGGAGCGGTTCGAGATACTCGGAACGACTCTTTTCCCCGAGCTCTTCGTCTTACGGACCGTTTTTTTCTTCGGCTGATCGTCGTCGATCCCTAGATCGAGAGCGGCCTTCTTTTTATCATCCACAGTCTGAACCTTGGACGCCTCCTGACGCTGGCGCTCACGGCGTGAGGGCTTAGGTTTCTCGCTCAAGAGATCGAGAACTTCGTCTTTTTTGGAGTCTTTTTTTTCTTTGTCGTCGGCCATTCTAATGCGGGTCGTTCAGGTGGGGAGGAATTTAAAATTCGAAGTTTTGGGAGGTCGTTTTCTTCAGGGAAGATTCTAGCTCTCGCTGTTCTCGTCAGCGAGAGGGGCGACGGGGTCTGGAGTGGCCACAGATTCTTCTGGGGCGGCAGATTCTTCTGGGGCGCC
Organism: uncultured Verrucomicrobiales bacterium; assembly: GCA_937944055.1. Taxonomy (GTDB): domain Bacteria; phylum Verrucomicrobiota; class Verrucomicrobiia; order Verrucomicrobiales; family Akkermansiaceae; genus SW10. The sequence goes on from CALDZJ010000045.1 coordinate 108,920, forward strand.
CCCTCCTTGTGAGGCGGTGAGAATGCGCTCAGCTTCTTCAAGATCGACTTCTAAGGCGGAGGCGATGTATGAGGCGGGCATTTGTGTCACCATATCGACAGTGACTCCACCAGCGCGGAAAAGTTTATCAGCTAAGAGCGGCTCAAGTCCGAGAGTTTCGGCAAGGTGGGAGGCGGCGTCACCGACGCGAGCTTCAAACTGCTCGTGCTGGCTCTCGTCCTTGCGGACTTGGACATCCCATCCCGTGAGCTTGGAGGTGAGGCGGGCGTTTTGCCCACGGCGGCCGATCGCCTTGGAAAGATCTTCTTCATCCACCGTGATATTGACGACCTTGTTCTCTTCATCAAGGGAGATGCTGCGAACGATCGCGGGCTTCAGCGCTTCGGAGACGAACTCGGTGATGTCGTCATTCCAGCGAATGATGTCTACGCGCTCGTTGTTCAGCTCGCGGACGATGTTTTTCACTCGGGCTCCTCGGAGTCCCACGCAAGCGCCGACTGGGTCAACCTTATCATCATGAGTGAAAACGGCGACTTTCGTCCGGTAGCCGGCCTCACGGGCCACGGCCCGCAACTCGACGGTGCGGTCAGAAATCTCAGCGACCTCGGACTCGAAGAGGCGGCGCACGAAATTCGGGTGACTACGCGAGAGGATAATCTCAGGTCCCCGTCCCTCGTTATCGACCGAGACGACGTAGCAGCGGATGCGGTCACCGACATTGTAATCTTCCGTTCCGACCCGCTCCTTAGAGGGCATGCGGGCTTCAAATTTCCCGAGGTCCACCATCACATCGCTCTTTTCAAAGCGGCGCACTGAGCCGCTCACAATGTCACCGGCACGGTCCTTAAACTCGTCATAGATTTTCTCTTTCTCGGCTTGGCGGAGCCGCTGCATCATCGTCTGCTTGGCGGTTTGCACTGCGATGCGGCCGAAGTTCTTTGGCGTGACGTCAAAATCCACGCGATCACCGATCACGGAGCCGGGCTCTTTTTTAGTAGCGAGCGCTAGCGGGACTTCATTAAATTTATCGATGTAGTCATCATCTGCGACCACTTCAAGGCTCGCAAAAATGCGCGTATCTCCCTTTTTCTCGTTAATTTCAGCGCGGAGGGTTTCGATCGCATCGGCCCCGGGGACCATTTTCCGGTATGCTGAGCAGAAGGCGTATTCCAGCGCTTCGACGACGCGTGCGCGCTCGATGGCCTTTTCCTTTTCGTAGAACTCGATGAGAGCGACAATATCGGTAGTCATTGCAAATTCGTGGGTTCCTGAGACGACAAAGAGCGGGTTAGAAAACCCACTCCTTACTGACGTCAGAAGTTGTTACGGCCTTGCGTAGCGCCTTCCTTCAAAAAAGACAAGTCCTAATCAGCGAGAGCGCGCCACCTGAGGCCTCGGATCTCTGAGGCAGTTTGCCAAGCCGCTAGGCCGAGTGGCGCGCAGGCCTCGATCAGCCCGGGACGGAGCCCTAACTGGCGCCCTTTGGTTGGCAAATCCACGACTGCTTCGCCATCGATCAGGACCTCGAGGCGCCCGCTCTCGACCCGCAGCCGTATCGCATACCATTTCCCGCTCTCAAAATGGCTGTAGGAGGTCGTTTCATTCTCCGAGGCATCTTTCCCATCGATCGAGGAAATCCCGACCGTTCCCCCACCCCATCCTCCTACGATCAAGGTCAGACATTCATCTGGCGAAGCGACTGGGAAGGTCAAGCCGCAGAAAAAGTCCGCTCCGCTCACCTTTCGAGCTTCCAACTCCAGCTCGTAGGGTATTTTTGGCAAATCCCCCCTATATTGAGTGCCGGTGAGTTCTACTCCAGCATCGAGCCGGAGCACGCCCTCGCTCCACTGCGCGGAGCCTTCTCCGCCGAATTGAATTTCATGCCAATTTTCCGAGTCTGGATGAAGCCAGAGCGGGCTCACGGCATCCACCTGCCCAGCGTCCTCCTTCTGCCGCCCGACTGGAGAGGATTCACAAGAAGCCAAAACGAGGGCTAGCGCCAGTGGTGGAAAAGTTCTCATCATTTCTTTGGCATGGGAAGCTAGGAGGAGCCCCTCTTACTCACTTATTCCGCTTTTTCATCAGGCGCGCCAAGCTTGGTCATTCCCATCTCAATCTTCATGTCGCCCTGCATCAACATCTTGGCACTTAAGCCCGGCTGGACCTCGGTCTCGCCGGCCATGTTCATCCTCATTTTCCCGGTGAATTGATAATCGGCGAGTCGCTCAAGTGAGCGGACGACTCGGCTGCTGCCCTCAATCAAGGTCCCCATGCCCTGCATTCCTTCTTGTCTCATTTCAGCCTTGATCGAGAAGGCCATGTTTAAAACGGCGCATTGTTCGCCTTGGAATTTTGTAATCTCGGCAAAGGTGATCTTGAGTTTCCCGCCCTTGATATCGAAGAAATTCATTCCGGGCATGAGGGCTGGATCGACTTCCCAGCTCTCGCCAATCTTGCGCGGTTCGGTGCCGTAAAGCTTCGCTTCGTTCCCGCCATTGAACTCGTCAATCAAGCTGGTGAGCGCCTGATCGAAGGCCTCTCTCTCAGCTTCTGGAACTTCTCCCTCCGCCAGCTTTCCCGCCCATTTTCCAGCTTTCTGCGTGAGAATCACGAGCTTCCCCTCGGCGGGACTCACCCTCTCGTTCTTTGACTCCTGCCCTCTCATGACCGACTTCTCGAGGCTGCGGTTTTTTTCAAAATGGACGCGGATTTCGTTCTCTGAAACGAAATCGTAGAGGATCTCCTCAATGTTAGAATGCGTTACGAGCCCCTCGATTTGTTGCGAGCCGAGCTCGATCTTTACCTGAGCATCATTCATCGTCATGAGTCTGATAGCCCTGAACTTCTGCTTGAGCGGAAGCGTGACATCCTTCTTCGCTAGCACATAGGAGTCCTGCGCGAGAGTCTCCTGCGCGAAAAGCGGAGAAGCCGACAATGAAGCAGCCAAGAGGCCGGTGAGGAATTTCATGATCCTTCTATCTCAAGAACTGCCGCCGCACTTGTCAAGGCGGCCCGTAAAACTAGCCCACCCACGAGAGTTCTAACATTTCCTTAAGGCGCGCGGGATCACTTGCGGAGGTCTTAGCGATGAAGCCCTTATTATGAGCGAAGTGGACATCCTCCTCCTCGCTCACTTTGGTAAACTCCATGCGCTTGTCATCGTTAAATCGCGACATTCCGTATCCCTCGCCACGGCGATCTGGGTAAACCATCGCCACGACCTCATCTTTCAAACCAAGATCCTCTACGTAGCGCCCCATCCCCATCGATCCATCCTCATTGAGCGGCTCGGTCCGGGGAAGGAAGATGATTTTTTTTCCAAAGCTCATTTCCCAGATTTCGGTATTTTCAGCCAAGTAAGTGAGTTGATTTTGCATGCCCCGGACGAAGCTGAGCAAATCTTCACCTAGCATTTTCATGAGCTCATAAATCGGCTCCCCCGCGTGATGTTCCGTGGCGGCAGCGAACCTTCGCAGCATCGTGATATCGATCGGTGAGTTGAGCTTAGACATCGCCTCGCGCTCCACCCCTAGCCACTTGGCCGTATCATTGGGGCCCCGTGTATCGATGTACTCAGCCACCTCTAGCCAATCGCAGAACTTCCGCGTCTCGTCATAAATCCCCAAGTGCTTCAGGACTAAACTGAGCGCGCAGAGTGGCTCCGCATCACGCGGGAATTGGTGGTGATCAAAGTTCATCTTCGCCTCATCCCACTCCAGTCCCACATCCACCACCGCGATTTCAGAGTCAGCCAAATCACCCTCGGTGGGCTCTCGACGAAAAATCGAAACCCCATGCTCAGCCACCAAGAGCGCACACGCCAAGAAGTCATCCTTATGAGCGCCGCCGGGATGAACTACAATTTGTTTAATCATGCTTCAGCCTTAACCTCCCCCAGCACTCGGCTCAACTCTGAATGAAAATCTCCGTCATCATTCCCGCGCACAATGAACAAGATTACCTCCCAGCGGGGCTATCCGCGGTTGCTGAAGCCGCAAAGCTCACCTCTTGTGAGGTTGAAACCATCGTTGTTCTCAACCGCTGCACTGACCGCAGCGAGGAGATCGCGCGCGCCTTCGGTGCCATCATCGCCCGAGAAGACGCGAAAAACCTCGCCCGCATCCGCAATGCAGGCTTCGCGGCCTCAACAGGCGACATCATTGTCACAGTTGATGCGGATTCCCGCCTGCACCCACACTTTCTGCGACTCGCAGTGGAGAAGCTGGAAGGAGACATCGTAGGAGGAGGCGCGATGGTTTTCCCAGATCGTTGGTCGCTTGGCATCATCTGTAGCGCCTGCATGGTCATTCCATACCTTGCCAAGTATCGCCTCTCCTTTGCGGCCTTTTGGACCACCCGTGCTGCTTTTGCGGCGATTGGGGGTTTTAATCCAGATTTTGTAAGCATCGAGGATGTGGATTTTGCTCTGCGCCTGCGCGAATACGGAAAGACGATCGGCCAAAAATGGTCCACGATCTGGACGGCCCCACTCATCACCTCCTGCCGCAAGTTCGACCAATACGGCGACTGGCACTTAGTCCGCGATCCCTCATTTCTGAAGCGAGCCTTCACTGGCACTGATGAAGAAATTGCCAACGAGTATTGGTATGATCAACGCAACTGAGGGTGGCGCAAAAAGCGACGAGGACTTAAGAACCCGCGCGCGGAAAAGCCGAGCAGGTTCCCTTGCCAGAGGGAGCTTCTTTGCTCATCATCTCAGCATGAGCAAGCGTAGTAAGATGATCCTCAGCGGAGTCGTTCCCATCGTGGGAGTCGCCGCGATCATCATTGGCATTGGCCTTGGTGGACGCCTTCCCGGTCTAGCGGGTGAAATTTTCCGAAAGATCACCGGCTTCATGTTTACGCCCGTTTTTCTCGAACTGACCTTCGCCCTGCTCGGCCTGATCGCAGTCTTTTGGATCAACTCGATTCGCCTCCAACGAGAGGGAGATGATTTTGTTTCACTTGAAATTGAGGACGAGCAAGACGAACCAAGGGCATGAATCTATCTGATCTCCGCGAAAACTACACCAAGGGCGGCATCCGGATTGCGGAAATGCACCCCTCACCCTTTGCTCAACTGGAAGAATGGTTTTTGGTGGCCCGGGAGCAAAAGATCCCGGACTCCAACGCCATGAATCTGGCCACCTCCAATCAGGAGGGCCTCGTCAGCTCACGGACCGTTTTGCTCAAGGGAATCGTAAATGAGAAATTACAATTCTTCACGAATTACCGTTCTCAAAAAGCCCGTGATCTGGCTGAAAATCAGCACGCTGCACTGACCTTCCACTGGCGAGAACTAGAGCGTCAAATCAACATCCGCGGCACCGTCGAGAAAAGCTCCCGTGAGGTCTCTGAAGCCTACTTCAAGTCCCGCCCCTACAGCTCACAAATCGGAGCTTGGGTGTCTGAGCATCAATCCGCACGCGTCGGGGTCCGCTCGTCCCTAGAGGCTCGTGAAGCGGAGCTGATCACCCGTTTTCCAGAATCTGGAGAAGTCCCCTGCCCTGAATTTTGGGGAGGCTACGAGCTCCGCCCCAGCTACATCGAATTTTGGCAAGGTCGCCAAGGCCGCCTGCATGACCGCATCTGCTACCTTAAGACCGATCAAGAAGATTGGTCCCTAGAACGGCTTAGCCCCTGATTGCCATCTCGCCCAGCTCCTCAAAAAATCCGGCCCAAAAAAAGCCCCGTAATGTTTCCATCACAGGGTTTTCTTAAAAAGGAAGTGGTGGCTCATCCCGGAATCGAACCAGGGACACAGGGATTTTCAATCCCCTGCTCTACCAACTGAGCTAATGAGCCATACAGTCTTTGCTGCGCGCGGGTGATAAGGTTCGGAATCGAACTTGGCAATAGAAAACCACTTTCAATTTCCCACTTTTTAACCCGCTCCTTCGAGCAGCTTCATAAATTGCGGGAGGATTTCCCGAAAGAGGGAGTTTTTTCCACCTCGGGCAAGCTGGCTGGCCATCAAGCCCTCCGGCTCATCAGCATCCGCCGGACCGCTAAAATCAAGGCAATGACCCTCAGTGCAGATCGCTTGGCTCAAATGAGATTTCCCCTGCTCACGAGAAACCCGCACCGTGCAATCCGGCGCGATGATTTCTAACTCAGCGAGCGGCGCGGCATCCTCAAGCCAAGTGAACTCTAAGCGAATGGCCGCGGCCCCTGATTCACCTGATTCTAAATTCCAGCCCCTCTCATCAGGAAGCCGGGAAAGCAGCTTCCATCCCGCCCGAGTAATGACCCACGCTACGAGGAGTAAAGCCGCCATCCGCTGGGCGGGATGAGCCGTCACGCGGAAGGTCTCAATCTTTGAAAAATGACGCTGCGCGATGGGATCATCAAAAAGCCGCGCCAAGGAGAGCCGGTAAAAATAGCTCCGTGTCCAAGAAAGATCCTGCGTGACTAAGCGACCCTGCGTATCAGCACGCGCCTCGGCAAGGCGGCGAAATCCCGCGATGGGATCAGTCCAAGTCGAGCTATCAACAATCAGCCGATCCAAACGCCGATAAAGGCCTTCCTCAAAAAGATCGCTAAATTCGCCCTGCCACCAAAAGACCAAAGGGAGATCGCTATTCAAATGAGCGAAGACCGTATTGCGCAGCCTGCCGAGGGAATTCCCATGAAGCAGAAAGGCGATCTGTTCAGAGCAAATCGACTTCTTACCATGGGCCAAATGACAATGAGCCGTGATCCAAGCCTCAATCCCAAGCTCACTCGCCTCACGATCCATCGCGATCAAAACGGCACGGCAGGCATGCTCCCGCGTCAGCTCCTGAATCGCCTCCGAGTTCTTCACGAGTTTTTCCGGCTCCTCAGTATAAACGAGAAAATTCATCAAGGAGGCATTTGTGCTAGCATCATCCGCTTCCCATAGCTTGCGGAACTCCCGGTCAATCGCCGTCACCTCGACAGGCTTCCCCAGCCCTTGGGTCGATATTAGTGCACTCATTTTAAAGTCTCCTCCAGCTACGCCCGTCCTTCGCGAGCAATTCATCCGCCTCCCGTGGCCCCCATGATCCCGCTGGGAATTCTGCGATGGGGATCCCCTTTCCTTCTCCAGCCCAAGCATGGTGAATTTTATCAATAAAGCGCCACGCCTCCTCCACTTCATCTCGCCGTGCGAACAAGGTGGCATCTCCCGCCATGGCGTCTAAGAGAAGTCGCTCGTATGCCTCTGGGCTACTTTTCCCAAAGCTACTCGCGTATCGGAAATCCATCTTCACCGGCTCCATTCTGAGAGTGGTCCCAGGGAGCTTCGAGTTCATCATTAAGGAAATCCCCTCGTCCGGCTGAATGCGAATCACCAGAACATTCCCAGCGGGAACTCCCCCCGGAGTGGCATTAAAAAGCACGCTCGGAGTCTCCTTAAAGTGGATTGAAATTTCCGTAGCCTTCTTAGGGAGCCTCTTCCCCATGCGCACATAAAAAGGGACCCCGCTCCACCGCCACGTGTCCACCATGCAGCGCAGCGCGACGTATGACTCCGTCTCAGATTCCGGATCGACCCGCTCTTCCTCACGGTATCCCGGCACCTCGTTTCCATCGACATTTCCGGCGAGGTATTGGCCACGGATCACATTCTCCGCGACGAGTTCAGGGGTATCCCACTGGCGCAACGAGCGGATCACCTTGACCTTTTCATCCCGCACTCCATCGGCGGTGAGATCCGTCGGTGGCTCCATCGCGACGAGGCTGAGCAGCTGCAAAAGGTGGTTTTGAACCATGTCACGCAAGGCCCCTGCCTTATCATAATAACCTCCACGCCCCCCTTCCATGCCCAGATGCTCAGCGCAGGTGATTTGCACGTGATCAATGTGCTCCTTATTCCACATCGGCTCGAAGATGGCATTGGCAAAACGAAGGACCATGATGTTCTGCGCCGTTTCTTTTCCGAGATAATGATCGATCCGGTAGGTGTCTTTCTCCTCGAAGGTGCCATTGACCACCTCATTCAAATGCTGCGCCGTGGCTAAAGTGGTCCCAAATGGCTTCTCAACAATCACACGAGACCAACAGCCTTCACAATCCGGCCGCTCTTGGCTCAAGCCCGCCTTCTTAAGGTTCAGCAAAATGTCATCGAAATACTCCGGCGCACTCGCGATATAGAAGAGCCGATTTCCCTTCCCCCCGCGCTCGCGATCAATCGCGTCTAAGCGCTCAGCGAGACGCTGATACCCCTCCTCATCCTGAAACTCGCTCTGGTGGTATTGCACATTCGCAGCAAGGCCTTCCCAGATTTCATCATCATGGCCGGTGCGGGAAACCTCGCGATTGAGTTTTTCTAAATTCTCTCGGAAAAACTCATCCGACCAATCACGCCGCGCAAAGCCCAAAATCTTAACTCCAGCAGGCAACTCCCCGTCCACCGCCAAATTATAGAGAGCTGGAATCAGCTTCCGATGGGTCAGGTCACCCGTCGCTCCAAAAATAACAACACTGCATGCCTCGGCTAAATTGCGAGACACGAGGTCCTCGCTAAATGGATTACTCACTCCGATTTCTCCCACATCAATGATGAGTTTTCAACCCCCGTCCTGTTCTTTTCATTCATGATGACGCTCAAAAAAAAGAGCCCCCCGCTCTCACCCCCTCAATGAAACGCAAATTACTTGCATTTAGATTTAACGCAAATAATTTGCATTAACACATGACTGCCTCAGCCATTTTAGCAATTCCTCCCTGTTTCCAACGAGATCTTGCCGAGGGACTTCAGCAGCAAATGTTTTTCTGGGGCCAAGACGTGCTCTATCCCAGCGGCAATCTTCTCAAAGAGCAGGGCTTCATAAGGACCCCGTCCAAAGGTCTCAAAGGAACGAGCTGCTACCGCCTCGCCTGGCAAAATGGCCACATCGAACTCTACGGATCCTGTGCAGGATGGTATGGCCCAGAAGGCGGCTTTACCTTCATCCGTCCCCGTCGCCGCTGCTACCTTTGGCAATCCGAAGAGCTCACGCCCATTCCCGGTGCCTGGCAAAAAGAATTCCTCAAATCCGGAAGCAAAGGCGAACTCTACCTCGCGGCGCGTCCCTTTCTCGATTGGCTCATCGCTCATGAAGACGCGGTCCTAGCTCGCTGTGGAGCCTCTTATCGAAGCGAGAATTTTCACAAGTATCGAAAGGTCCCCAAAGCCAAACAATGGATCGAGCCAGCGGCCGCCCAGAAATGGTTCAAGTGCCTCCGCGACTCCCCTTCCGAGCTACAAAGACCCAAGCACTACTCTGCAAAAACCAGCGCCTAGAATTTTAAATCATTTAGGCAATCTCAGAGAACGCTTTCGGGTTTTGCTCCTTTCGGCTTAACACCCGCTGCATCTTAGCAATCGCGGCATTTTGCACTTGGCGAATGCGCTCCCGGCTCACGCCAAAATCATGGCTAATTTCCTCCAGAGTCATGACCTTCTTCCCGCTCAAGCCGAAGCGAGAATCAATGATGGAGCTCTCCCGTTCGTCTAAGACCTCAAGCATGTGCTCCAGCTCCACGAGGTGATTTTTACTCTCCAATTGATCACTCGGATTGAGAGAAAATTCATCCTTGATCACTTCAGCATAAGTTACGGTGGCATCCTCGTTGACCGGAGCATCCAGAGAAGTCGGCCGCTGAGAAGCCTGCCTTAGCATGATCAATTTTCGCTCGGGAATCCCCAGAACCTCTGCCAATACCTCATCGCTCGGTTCCTCTCCCATCTCCTCGGTGAGCATCGCGGTGATCCGGCGCACCCGCGCGATTTTATCGACGAGGTGGATCGGCAAGCGGATCGTTTTCCCCTGGTTCGCCAAGGCGCGCTTGATGGCCTGTTTAATCCACCACCCAGCGTAGGTGCTAAGTTTCCCCCCTTTCTCAGGATCAAATTTCTCCACCGCTTTCATGAGACCAATATTCCCCTCAGAAATAAGATCCACGAGAGGCACACCATAATTCGAGTAGTCTCGGGCCAGCTTCACGACGAGGCGGAGATTCGCCTTAATCATAAGCTCCCGAGCTTGCTCATCTCCTTTCTGAATACGGGCCGCAAGTTCCACCTCCTGCTCAGGAGTTAAGAGTTCCGTCTTCATAATCTCCCGCATGTAGAGGCGGACGCTGCTATCTGTATCAATTTTGGACATTTTTTGATTTTTTTGGGATTAGGTGTTTTTACGGATTTCAAATTCTCGTTCTTGCGCTGAGGCGAACTTTTACACGAATTTTATTTCATGAATTTAAAATCTGAATAGAAAGCAGTCAACAAACTTCACCTTCGATGCCTGAACTGGCACTGACTTGGTAAAACCGTCTCGCATCTGTGCCTCATAAGAGCGGAAAGCCCCCTGCCTATTCCCACTAAATTCAGAATATCTTGCCCCGCATCTCGAAAAGCCCTGACTCTCCCCGTGTGCCTATTTTTCCATTGCGCGCAGTCTTTTTCGTGTTTTCTTCTTCGCGAAGCGTCCCCTCCCCTCACTCCTAAAATGGCCCATCCTCTTGAAATTTTAATCGGCTTACTCGGCGAGGATCAAGCGAGCCTACTGCGCTCTCATCTCACCCGATAGAGGATCATGGATATTCATTTCCTTCTTTTAGCGCTCCCTTTGCTCACGGCATTGGCGGCGGGGCTCTTTCCGAGAGTCATTCGGCGATTTCCCCATCAGATCGGCGGAGGGATCGCCCTGCTCTTCACGCTCGCTGCAGTCTCACTTTTTGGGGCGATTCCGATGGAAGGCGAGCTTCTCTGGTCTCAGCAATGGGTGCCGGCCCTTGGGGTCGATTTTTCATTCAGGCTCACCGCCTTTACGGCGTGGTTCGCGATTCTCATCTGCTTCCTCGGCGCCTGCATCCATCTTTACGCCTGCGCTTACTTTGCCAAAAACGAACGCCTCCCCGCCTTACTCGCCCTTCTCGGCTGTTTCACTACGGCGATGCTCGGAGTGATTTGGTCAGATAATTTCTACCTCCTCTTCCTCTTTTGGGAGGGGACTTCCTTGATTTCTTTTCTGCTCGTGGGCTTTCATCACGAGAAAGGACACTGCCGCGACAATGCCTCGCAGGCCCTTCTCATCACGATGGCGGGTGGGGCGGCCTTGCTTGCGGGCTTCGTCATTCTTCATCAAACGCTGGGCACCTCTTCGATCTCGGCACTCCTCTCAGACTCACCGGCCTCTCTGAACAGCGCCGCGGTGATTCTCATCATGATCGCGGCCATGACTAAGTCTGCGCAGTGGCCTTTTCACTTCTGGCTGCCGAACGCCATGGTCGGGCCGACTCCCGTCTCGGCCTACTTACACTCGGCCACGATGGTCAAAGCGGGCGTCTTCCTCATGGCCACTCTGGCTCCAGTCTTGAGTGCCCATCCTTGCTGGACTCCCCTGCTCACCGGAGCTGGCTTACTCACTGTGATCTCCGCGATCTTGCGCGGCGGACGAGCCACTGACCTTAAGGCGCTCTTGGCCTGCACGACTCTCGCTGCGCTGGGATTTCTAAGCATCCTAGCGGGCTTGGGAACACCGGCAGCCTTGCTGGCCTTTGTGATTTTCCTGACTGCTCACGCCTTATATAAAGCGCCCCTTTTCCTCGCGGCGGGGAATTTGGAAAAACGCTTTGGCACTCGCGAGCTTCCTAAATTACGAGGAGCGGCACGGCACCTTCCTCTTACCGGTTTTGTCGTCGTGGTCTCGATCCTCTCGCTCATTGGAATCGCCCCGCTGCCCGGTTTTTTGGGGAAAGAATACCTTCTTAAAGCGGCTTGGGCCTTCTCGCCAGCGCTCGCCATCTCAGTCGCGCTCGCAGCGGTCGGCGTTCTCGCTCTGGGCTTCCGCATCATTCTCCCCCTCCTGAGCAAGAACACAGAGGAGCTAGAAACGCAGGCGGAAATCCAGCTCCCCCTCGGCATGTCAATCGCCACCCTCCTGCCCGCTCTCGCGGCTCTTTTACTAGTCGTCCTATTGGCCCTGCCGCTCGATTTTTTAGGAGCGGCGGCGCGGGCGCTGGGAGCAGGTGAAGCTGTGAGCTATCAATTTTGGCACGGTTGGACTCCGGCGCTGATCCTAGGTCTCAGTGCCATCGCCCTCGCTTACCTTCTCGCCAAACTCTTGATGAAACCATGGAAGGCATGGACTCCGTTTTCTTTCCGGCTCAATTTCGATGCTTATTTTGACGCTCTCATCTCGGGGCTCCGTCGCCTCGCCAACCTGATCGCGGGCTGGCTAGAACAGGGAAAAATCGTGAGCCATCTCGCCGTGATTCTCGCCTCGATCGGCTTACTCTCATGCCTCTCTCTGGATCTTCACCTTTGGGAAAAACTCCCACTCACTTGGAGCGGAGAGTCTGCGATTTTCATCGGCCTTACGCCCCTCTTAATCGTCTCCACGATCTTCGCAGCACGCGCTCAGAAGACGGTGTCACTTCTAGTGTCGCTTGGCTTTGTCGGCCTCATCATCGCTCTGCTTTTCCTCTGGTTTAGTGCCCCGGACTTAGCCCTGACCCAGCTCATGGCGGAGACGCTCATCCTCTTCCTCCTCGCCGGGGCGCTCGCGAAATCAAAGCTCAGTGAGGTGAGTGAGCCGAAGCTCTTTCGGGGGATTTTTGCAAGCCTTGCAGGGCTCCTCGTGACCGCTTTGATTTTAAAATCGATGACCCTTGAGTGGGATCACCCTGTTTCCGATTTCTATCTTCGCGAGAGTAAGCCCGCCGCCTTTGGCGCAAATGTCGTGAACGTCATTCTCGTTGATTTCAGGGCGCTCGATACCTTTGGCGAAATCATCGTCCTCGCGATCGCGGCGATGGGCGCCAACGCGGCGCTTGGGGCAGCACGGAATCGTGCACCGCTTCCTGAGCCAGAGCATTCATCCCTTCTTAGAACGGGCGCGCGCCTCCTTTCTTACTTCCTTCTCCCCACCATCATTTGGTTTTTCTGGCGCGGTCATAATGCCCCCGGCGGTGGCTTCATCGCCGCGCTTCTCGCTGCCGCAGGGATCGGGATGGGCTTGCTCGCTTCGCGAAATAAATTCACGCCCCCTTTCATGCGGCGCACCGCCTTGCGGCTCATCGTCAGCGGCCTTGCGGTCTCCCTGCTCGCCACCATTTTACCCTTGCTCGTTTCGCGCCCATTTTTCACGGGGCTTTGGCTCCATTTCGATTCCCTGCACCTCGGGACTCCACTCATTTTTGATCTTGGAGTTTTCCTGACCGTTTTAGGGTTTTGCATGAACTACCTCCGCCACTTCCACCAGAGAACTCTCGCTTAATAAAACTATGGAACTCCTCATTGCCCTGACCATTGGAACCCTCGTCGCGGGAGGGATCTATCGCATGCTCGGAGGCTGCCGCGTGGATATGATCATTGGTCTGATTCTTCTAAGTCAGGCTGCCAATCTCATCATCTTAGCCTCCGGGGGACTGAAACATAATGCGGCCGCCCTCATTGAGGATGATGTTGATCTCAGCACTCTTGCAGACCCGCTTCCACAGGCGCTCGTCCTCACTGCCATCGTCATCGGCTTTGGCATCTTAGCCTTTCTTCTCACCCTTCTGATTCGCTCTCCCAAATGACTCCAGAACTCCTGATCGTAGCCAGCTTACTGCTTCCCGTTATCGGGGCTTTGCTAAGCTTGGCGACACGCGGCCACTCCGCGCCCGCGCTGACCACCGCGATTCTCGGATTCGGGGCCGCCCTCGCTCTGGTCGGCCACACATCAGGGGGAGCCGTCACGGCTCTGCATGTTGGCAATTGGCCCGCTCCTTTTGGGGTGGTCTTGGTGGCGGATGGCTTCACTTCCTTGATGCTCGCGGTCTGCCACTTAGTGCTCATTGCATCGATGATTTTTTGCAGCACAAGTTTGCCCATTCGCTTTAAACGGCGTCACCTTTTCCCGCTGCTTAGCACTCTGAGCTTGGGAACGAATGGGGCCTTTCTCACTGGGGATCTCTTCAATCTTTACGTTTGGTTCGAGGTCCTCCTTCTTTCCTCTTTCTCAATTATGGCGATCCTCCCGGGGGCCGCCGCAAAAGCTGCGACTTGGCGCTATGCGGTCATTAATCTCGTCGCCTCTCTTCTCTTCCTCGTTGCAGCGGGATTGATTTACGGAAAAACTGGGACTCTCAACTTCGCGGATCTTCATGTGAAATTTCAAAGTGCCGAGAGCTCTTTTCTCATTGAAAGCTCCACCGCACTGCTCTTCGGAGCCTTCGGGATCAAGGCGGCCCTCATTCCACTCGCCTTCTGGCTCCCACAGTCATACCCGCAACTTCCTCCCGCAATTTCGGCTCTTTTCGCAGCTCTTCTCACGAAGATCGGCCTCTATGCTTTCTACCGCATCTTCGGCATGGTGCTGGTTGTCGAGGGCCGTTTCCCGCATCAAGAAATCCTCTTCTGGCTCGCGATTGTGACGATGCTCGGAGGTGTTTTAGGGGCCGTCGCTCAGAGTGACATGCGGCGCATCCTCTCTTTCCACATCATCAGTCAGGTCGGCTATATGGCGCTAGCCTTAGCTCTGTTTAGTCCCCTCGCAATCGCGGCTGGGGTCTTTTACCTCATCCACCACATCGTCGTAAAAGGGAATCTTCTCCTCGTCACAGGACTGGTCGAGAGCCATCGCGGCACGAGTCGGCTTCATGACTTAGGCGGCCTCGTGCGGAGCGCCCCTCTCATCGCGATGCTCTTTGCCCTCCCAGCCCTCTCGCTCGCTGGGCTCCCTCCTCTCTCAGGCTTCTTTGCCAAGTTCTCGCTCTTACAGGCAAGCCTCGGCACCCAAGAGCCCTTGGCTGCCATCGCCATCATTGCGGTTGGACTTCTTACCATTTTCTCGATGTTAAAAATCTGGCTGGCCGCCTTCTGGGGGCCAGTCTCATCTCCCGCCGACTCCTTACAAAAATCTCCCCCACGCCTCAATCTGATCACCTCAGCCGTGATGGGCTTGGTGACGCTTGCCCTCGGACTCTTTGCTGGGCCCTTCGTCGAACTGACCCAGACCGCCGCTGAAGGCCTCGTTAATCCTGACGCCTATTTAGAGGCTGTCCTTGGAAAATAAAAACCGTCCTGACAAAAAAACACCCCCATGAAATTGATCCTGATTTTCCCTTTTCTCTACTTAAAAGACATCTTGGTGGGCGGATTCCAGGTGGCCCAAGACATCCTCTCCCCAAGGCCCAAGCTCAAACCAATCATCCTCCGCGTCCCCCTTTCGTTGACTTCTCCAAACAAGCGCTTCCTCCTTGCCAACTTAGTCAGCATGACTCCTGGCACCGTCGCGGTGGCCGAGGAAGATGAAGGACGCACGCTTGTCGTCCATTCTCTCTACGGAGCTGATCATCCCGATCTCGTGATTTCCACAATCCAAAATCGTTACCAGAAATTCCTCGCTCAACTCCCCTAGATCCATGCTCCAGCTCGCGACCATTATTTTAGGATTAGCCGTCCTCTTAGCACTCCTCACTCCGCTAAAGGCACGGTCTAAGGCTGATCGAGTCATTGTCATCGACATCCTCTCTTTCCAAGTTCTCGGGCTATGCATCCTGCTCGCCTTCCACGACCAAAACCCACTTCCTCTCCAGTTCGGGCTCTTAGTCGCGATGCTGGGCTTTCTCTCTACCATCGTTCTCTCCCGCTTCATCAAAGCCCCAAAATCATGATCCCTGATTTCCTCGCTCTGCTTGGGAGCATTTGCTTCCTCATCGCCTCGATTGGCCTCCTGCGCATGCCCGATTCCTTTGCTCGAATTCATGCAGCCACCAAAGCCTCCTCCTTGGGAGTCCTCTTCCTCTTGACCGCCGCAGTGATCAAATTTCCTGAGCCTGGGAGCATCTTCATTTGTCTCATGACTCTTTTTTTGGTTTTCCTCACCGCTCCCATGGCTTGTCAAGCGATCGCCAACAAGCTCCTTCCGCCTTCCAAAGGTGAGTGAACCTCGCTATTAAAAATTGGCATGACTCCAGAACTCACCCAGACTTGGACCGAAAAAATACGCCATTTTGTCGAAGCTCAAAAAACGCAAAACTTCATCATCGGGGTCATCATTTTCAACGCCATCCTTCTTGGCCTTGAAACCAATCATAACCTCATGGCAACTTGGGGCTCACTCCTGATTTTTTTCGATCGGATTTGCCTCGCCATCTTCGTCCTTGAGCTAGGCCTCAAATTACTCGCTTATCACACCCACTTTTTTAAGGACGGATGGAATGTTTTTGACTTCCTAGTCATTGCCATCGCCTTCGCTCCCGGAGCCGGAGCTTGGTCTGTCTTACGCTCCCTCCGCGTCCTGCGAGTTCTGCGACTCCTCAGCGCGGTGCCCACCCTCCGGAAAGTAGTCGCCGCACTCTTGCATGCCATCCCTGGGCTCTTTGGGGTGATGGCGATCATGGCCATCCTCTTCTATACGGCCGCCGTCCTCGCCACCCAGCTCTTCGGAGAAGCCCACCCCGCTTGGTTCGGCTCCATCGGCCATAGCTTCTACACGCTCTTCCAGATTATGACCTTAGAAAGCTGGTCGATGGGAATCGTCCGTCCCGTCATGGAGACGCATCCTTGGGCCTGGGCCTTTTTTGTCCCCTTCATCATCATTGCCACCTTCACGATTTTAAATCTCTTCCTTGGAATCATCGTATCCACCATCCAAGAACTCTCCCTTCTCCCTGATCCCCTTCTCGCCCCAGAAATCCCAGAAGATGTCTCCAAAACGCTCGAAAACATCGAAAAAAACCTCAAAGAATTAAAGGCATCTTTGGAAAAAAAACCTTCTTTATAAGAAAAAACAAACGACTCAGGTTGCACGCTTTATTGGTCATGCTATTTTCAGCGCAAACACCATGAAAGCACTTCCTATTACCATTTCAGTAATCGCAATGGCCGCCCTTTTCGCTGCTTGTTCAGACCAGAAAAAGGACTCTCATTCTTCACAAAGCGAGGAAAATCTTCAACCCACTGCCGAGGTTCAAAAAAGCCTCACTCCTGACTCCGTCATTCAAGATTTAGTCGATGGGAATCTCAGCTTCGCCTCCGGCCAGATCGCAGGCCCTAATATCGAGGCGAGACGAGAGGCCGCCACCGCCGGGCAATTCCCGAAGGCCTATGTCCTATCGTGCGTGGATTCCCGCGTCCCGGTGGAGCAAGTATTCAATCAAGGGATTGGTGATATTTTTGTCGGTCGAGTCGCCGGGAATATCGAAACCGCAGAGCAACTGG
Organism: uncultured Verrucomicrobiales bacterium; assembly: GCA_937944055.1. Lineage (GTDB taxonomy): Bacteria > Verrucomicrobiota > Verrucomicrobiia > Verrucomicrobiales > Akkermansiaceae > SW10. Next base: position 126,078 of record CALDZJ010000045.1, read on the forward strand.
GCTCCATGGAGTTCGCGGCAGCGGTCGCGGGAGTGAAAGTCATCATGGTTCTCGGTCACGAAGCCTGTGGCGCAGTCAAAGGTGCAGCCGATTCCGTCGAGCTGGAAAACCTCACCACTCTGCTAGAGCAGATCCAACCTGCAATCTCCCAAGTGCAAGGTCATGAAGGTGAAAAAACCTCTAAAAATGAGGCCTTCATCAATGACCTCATCGAGCAAAATGTCGCAAAAACCGTCAGCGATATTCGCCAGCGGAGTGAGGTTCTCGCCAAGCTCGAGAAAGAAGGAAAACTCAAAATCCTCGGGGGTGTTTACTCTCTCGAAACTGGTCAAGTGACTCTTCTGAACTAAGAAAAATTCTCCCAAGCCAAGAGGTCTCTTTTCACAAAAAGAGACCTCTTTTTCTTGCCGCATTGCACGATCACGAATACATGCAATAAAGTTCAATTACTCCACACATGAGTTCAGACAAACCTTCTCCAAACTCAAAGCAGTGGACCTTCCTCACCAATCACTTCCACATTCTCGTGTGCCTCTCGCGTGACCCCTCTTGCCGAATTAGGGACCTCTCAGATCAAGTAGGCATCACCCAGCGCGCAGTGCAACGGATCCTTGCTGAACTCATCGAAGACAAGGTCTTAAAGGCTCGGAAAGAAGGACGCCGTAACAGCTACATTATTAACCGTAAGAAAAGACTCCGCCACTCGCTCGAAAGCAAACACAACATTGGCGAGCTTCTCGAAATTCTGAGCTGATCATCGCAAGCCTCCCCTCGCAAGCCTCTCAATCCACCCGCCCATACCGCACATACCAACACCCACCTCGTTCAGCACGTCAAAGAACCGCTGAACGACAAAAAACATCGACTCGCCAAGCCCCTTTTCCTTTTACTACACTTCAGCCATGGCAGCAGGGGGAAAACGCAAGATCATCGAGAGCATCACCGTTCAGGAATTTCTCGAGTGTCATGGAGACTCTCTTAAATTAAGCATCGACCAGCCCTCCGTAGGACTGAAGCGGCTCATCGAGGAACCCGCCGTCAATCGCCCCGGCTTAGCTCTCGCCGGCTTCGTGGACTACTTCGCACACAAGAGAATTCAAGTCCTAGGAAACTCCGAAATTTCATACCTCGAGAAGCTCGACGACGATCTTCGGGCCGAGCGCTTCCATCAACTTTGTGACCAAGATGTCCCCTGCCTCATCGTCGCACGGGAGCATCAACTTGGAGCAGATCTTCGCCGCATCGCCAGAGAGCGAGACGTTGCCGTCTTCTGCACACCATTCCAAACTATGTCTGTCCTTAACGCCGCCACCATCAAATTGGAGGAGGAATTCGCGCCCCGCACCTCACTGCATGGCTGCATGGTAGACTATCGCGGAATCGGCGTGCTGATCATGGGGCCCAGTGGCGCGGGAAAGAGTGAAACCGCGATCGGACTCCTTGAAAAAGGAGCCGCCCTAGTCGCGGATGATGTCGTAAATCTCAAACAAGTCGGAGGTGACCTCTCCGCCACGGCGAAGGACTTTGCCCGCGGTTATCTAGAAATGCGCGGCATCGGTATCATCAACGTCGCAAACCTCTACGGGCTCTCCGCGATCCGCCCTGAAAAACGGCTCGATCTCGTCGTCGAGCTAAAGCCCGCCACTGACCTCAATAAAGTGGACCGCCTCGGCATCTCTCAAAAGAAATTTCAAATTCTCGATACCGAAATCCCTCTGGTCGAAATCCCCGTCGCCGCCGGGCGTGACACCGCTCGTCTCATCGGCGTTGCGGCGCTCAATCTCCAACTCCGCCGCATCGGGTATGACATGGCAGATGAATTTAATCAGCGCCTTCTCGCCCAGATGAACCCCAGTTAAAATGCCCCAGAAATCCTCTTGGCAACTTTACCTCATCCGTTGCGGTGACGGATCCCTCTACTGCGGCATCACCACCGACCTTACCCGCCGCTTCTCGGAACATCTCGCACAGGGACCTAAAACCGCAAAATACCTACGCGGCCGACTCCCCTTAGAACTCGTTTTCAAAAAAGAAATCGCGAACCGCGCCGAGGCAACCCGCGAAGAACTCCGCATCAAAAAACTCACCCGTAAAGAAAAGGAATCTCTCATTAAGCAATGATTTCCAGACTTTTTAAGATGTAAAACAGTCTGGATTTGCTATTTAAATAACGATCAATGAAAAAAATACTCATCCTCCTGCTCCTTCCCTTTCTCACCCAGTGCGCGTCCCGCTCCACCTCCGGATCCAGTCACCGTTCTGCCAGCACCACCACCCTACCCATCCTCTCCAACCCAGCCCGTGCGCAAGCTTGGGGGGCTCCCAGCATCACAAAAAATGCTGACGGCTATCGTTACAGCTACACGAATCCCGCAAACCCTAAGGAAAAATTACGCATCTTTGGCTCCCGTGCAATGATGCCCTTCTTCGTCTACCCTCCAAATATCAAAGGGACGAAGCTCGTCAATGGCGTGCCCACGCAGACCAACGAAGCTCAACTTTGGTCAAAGGCCCTCCTCGCAGGAAAAACCGCGAAGCTCTATCAATCCAGTTTCGCAAATGCCGATCAAGCGGCCGAATTCCGCACACTCGGACTCACTCTGAAAGATTCTTCCGGAGCCAGCGGGCAATACCGAATCGAGGCCGAAGGCACAAAAAATCAGGTGCGAACTTGGCTAAGCGAGCTACGGTTCCGCTAATAATGACTGCTGCAAAAACTGCCCTCATCACCGGAGCCAATGGCGGGATCGGCTCCGCCCTCGCTCGTAAGCTCGCCGCTGCTGGAACACAACTCGTCCTCGCTGGTCGGAATGAAGCCGCCCTTAGCGCCCTCGCCGAGGAACTGGGAGCAAAGGCCCTCATCGCCGATTTCACCAATCCAGAAGAAGTCGCGACCTGCGTCAAAAATGCAGTGGCTCACCTCGGCAGGATCGATGCCGCCGCTCACTGCATCGGCTCCATCCTCCTCAAACCCGCCCACCTCACCACAGTTCCCGACTGGCAAACCACTCTCGACACCAACCTTAACTCCGCCTTTTACCTCCTGAGCCAGCTCGGCCGTCCCATGAGCCAAACCGGAGGAGCCATCGCTTTTGTCACCTCCGTCGCTGCCGAAAAAGGGCTCTCTAACCATGAAGCAATCGCCGCCGCTAAAGCAGGCCTCGCTGGACTAACTCGCTCCGCTGCAGCCACCTACGCCAAAAAACAATTACGCATCAATTGCGTGGCCCCCGGACTCACCGACACCCCCCTAGCCGCCCCCATTACCGGAAATGAAGCTGCTCGCAAATTCTCAGAAGCGATGCATCCGCTCGGCCGGCTCGGGACTGCTGAGGAAATCGCCAATGCCCTCTTCTTCCTACTCTCACCAGATAACACTTGGATCACCGGCCAGTCCCTCTCAATCGATGGCGGACTTTCCTCACTCCAAACAAAGTAAATTCTAGCCCCCGTGCCAGTGGAGCTTTTTACGGAGAGTTTCATAAAATGAATGCCCCGGCAAGCGAACCAAACGCAGAGATTCAGGATGCCGAGTCACCCGTACCACGCTGTCTTTTTGAATGCGTAAAATATCACGCCCATCCACCGAGAATAAAATCGGCTCTTCACCATTGCCACTCTCACTCCCGACCGGCGAGAGCTCGATCACGGATTGCTCACCCACCACCAAAGAGCGATTACTCATACTATGTGGACAGATCGGAGTGATGACAAAGACCCCCGCATAAGGCCCCAACAGAGGCCCACCCGCCGCCATCGAGTATGCAGTGGATCCGGTAGGAGTAGCCACGATCAAGCCATCGGCACGATAATGATTTAAAAGTTCGCCATCCACCCGTGCCTCTAAAGAAACCAAGCGCCCAGTTTCACCACGCATTAAAACAGCCTCATTCAGCGCTAAAAACTCATGCGCCGTCCCGCCCTCCTCAATCATTTCCACCTTCAGCATGCTCCGCTCCACCACGCTAATTTCACCAGATGCGAGGTGCTCGCTCAAGAGATCCACATCCTCATCCGTGCAGGCCGTTAAGAATCCGAGCGTCCCGATATTAACCCCCGCAATCGGCGTAGAAGTCGGACCGATCCGGTGTAACGTTTGTAGCAAGGTCCCATCACCACCTAATGAAATCACCAAATTCGCCCCGTCCGTAAAATCCGCCACCCCCTCCTCCTGAATCAGACCTGCCGTCTCCTCCTCTAGCACCACTTCAAGGCCGCGTTTCTCTAAGCTCTTCCGCACAGTCGCCACCGCCAACGGAGCATCTGGCTTTCTCGGGTGGGCGACAATCGCTACTCTCACTCCCAGAAGCTAGCATTCCTCACCCCGTCGAGCAATCGTTCCTTGCCTCAATGCCCCCGCACAGACATCGTCCTCCCCATGCCGCTCCTTCCAGAAGAAGCAGACCGCTATCTGCGCCAGACCATGCTCGCCGAACTTGGAGACACAGGTCAGCAGCGGCTTAAGAATTCCTCGATCCTTTGCATCGGCACCGGCGGCCTCGGCTCACCCGCACTCTTATACCTCGCCGCCGCTGGCCTCGGAAAGATCGGCCTCATCGACCCCGATCAAGTCGAACTCTCGAACCTCCATCGCCAAATCCTCCACGATACCGACCGCGTCAACACCCCAAAGTTGCACAGCGCCAAAGCCCGCCTCCAGCAAATCAATCCACACGTCGAAGTCACCCTCCACCCCGGACGCTTCACTCCCGAAAACTCCCTCGATCTCCTCAAGGATTACGATGCCCTCCTCGACGGCTCCGATAATTTCCCCACCCGCTTCGCAGCAAACGACGCCGCCTTCTTTCTCAAAAAACCCCTCATCCATGGAGCCATTTTCCAATTCGAGGGACAAGTCACCGTCTTCGCCCCCCACCTCGGCGGCCCCTGCTACCGCTGCCTCCTTCCTGAGCCGCCCCCGGAAGGAGCCGTTCCCACCTGAAGTGACGCAGGTGTCCTCGGCGTGCTCCCAGGAATCATCGGCAGCCTCCAAGCCATGGAAGCGATCAAGCTCCTCGCCAAAATCGGCTCCCCACCACTGGGCCGCCTCATTCACTACCGCGCCCTCAGCAGCGCCTTCCGCGAAATCAAAATCAAACGTGATCCCCACTGCCCCCTCTGCAGCCAAAACGCCCACATCACGAAACCACTCTCCCCAGCAAAAGACATGATCCCACTTTCTGAAATCACCACCCTAGAGCTCCGTCAAATCCTCGCCGATGGCTTCGAGGGCATCCTGCTCGACGTCCGTGAACAAGACGAATACTTCATGCACCACATCGAGGGCTCCGAACTCCTCCCCCTCAGCGGCTGGCCAGACGCCGCCGCAAATCTCCCCAAAGACGCCAAATACCTCGTCCACTGCGCCGCCGGAATCCGCAGCGCCCGCGCCGGCGAATGGATGCTCCAAAATGGCTTCAGCGATGTCACCAACGTCGCCGGCGGCATGAAACAATGGCTCCAAGAAGAATAATCACGGAGAGGGGGCGTCCTGCCCCCTTACCCCTCATCACGGAAGGGCTGTCTCCAGACTGCCCACCCCTAACCAAGCCCCAACAAACCTAGCACCTCCGCGTCCTAGCGGTAAAAAAACCTCCGTGTAACGCGCCACGCGATTTGAGAAAAAATGACAGAGGTTTGAGAATTTTTGAGTGATTCGGCGATTTTCCACGATCTTCTGCGGCGCTCTCGCGAAGGTGGCGCGAAGGCGACGCAAATCCATCAAATGGCGAAAATGTTATCGTTCGGCCGTGTGTCGATTCTGGTCGCGGAGGTGACGCCGGAGAATCTTTCAGGGAGCCCCAGAAAGACGGTATGGAGCCCGGTATCCAGATCGAGATCCTCCCCGGCCACGAGGGCTCCCATGGTGGCCCATCGCGGTAAGGCGCCGGAGATGTTGACGGTTTGACCAGAGAGGCGAGCGAGAGCTGCGAACTGCGCCTGGAAGGAGATTGACCCAGTGTATGGGAGCCAGCTTTGAGCATCGCGGAGATTTTGAGCGTAATCAGCCGGTGGCTCCTCATAGTCGTAAGTGGTTAAAGATCCTGCGGGTAAGGTAAAAACGTGATCCGAGTAGACTCCATCGAACAGGACAACATCGAGGTCGAATTCAAAAAACCAATAAGTGTCTCCAGCATTATCCCCGCCAGTGATCACGCTTTTGTGAGTCGCTGCAGCATCCAATTCTTCTCTGGCTTTGCGCCAGTCCGATGAGGGGTCCGACTGAGCTTTTGCGAAAAGGTAGAAAGTGCCGTCAATGTAGGCATCGACCAAGGGCGTTGCGGTCCCTAGTTGAGAAGGAACTTTGAAACCGGGGACATCAGAACAGTGGTATGGATCATCGGCGCTATCGACAACCGTGCCATCGGAAAATCGCAGCTTGGGAACCGTCCCGTTGTAAAGACCCGAGACTGACGTTGGTGGCGTAGACCTCCATCGACTCAACGTCAAATTGGTAATTCCCGCCGAGGGATAGCGAGCATCCAGACGCTGAAAAAAGAGCCAAATATCTTTAACGCGATCCGCCAAAATCGAGGTCGAGGAGAAAGTTTGGAGAAGAGGAATTGTCGTTATAGGATCGAGGACTGGCGCGGGCTCCGAATACTCCGGGGGCTCATAATCGAGTAACTCAGGACCCGATAGTGGGATGATTTGTAAACCTCCCAAGCTCCCGATTGGCGACTCCTGCACGAGGAGATTTTCATCGGAGCCATCCATGGATCTAGCGTAGGGCACTGAGACTTTTTTGACGACGAGCGCAAGCTCATCCTGTATGTCAAAATCCCAGGGCGATCAAGCTAGGGAAAACACAACAGGTAGTGTCTTAAAAGACTGGTACACCATATCAAGAGGTGTCACTCTCTCTGAATGCCTCGAAATCCTAACAAAATCGATTACTCTGGTGGTCTTCCTTCTGGCTTTGAATCTTTCCACATCCTCGAAGACCCACGCACTGGAAATCACAAGAAGCATCATTTTGGAGAGGTCCTCTTCATGGTTGTTACCGCGACTTTGTGTGGCATGAACAACTTCGCTGAGATCGAAGATTTCTGCGAACTCCAACTCGATTGG